>CBHTTS010000057.1:0-22400 GCA_966095775.1 uncultured Variovorax sp.
TAGGTCGGTGGGGGGGCCGGCGCCGACCGCCCCGCCCCGCCTGACCGGCCGGCCCGCCCCCGGCGGCGCCGCGGGGGGGCGCAAGGCCCCCCGGCCCGCGGCCGGGCCCGCGCCGAGGAGCGCGCGGCGCTTCATGCGGCGCTCCCGAATCCCTCGGGCAGCGCGCCGTCGTACTGCAGCTCGCGCGTCGCCTGGTAGGAGAGCGCGAAGCCGCTCGGCGTCTCGGCCTCCTCGGCGAGATGGGCGATCAGGCCCGCGGTGCGCGCGAGGATCGGCACGCCGCGCAGCGAGCCCACGGGAAAGCCCACGCCGAGCAGCACCGCGGGGATCGCGGCCGAGACGTTCATGCGCAGCGCCTTGCCGACGACGCCCGGGATCGCTTCCTCGAGCGCCTGCGCGATGCGCACGTAGCGCAGGTCGGCGCCGGCCTCGGCCGCGACCGCGATCAGCCGGTCCACGCGCGGATCGCGCGCCTTGTGCAGCGGATGGCCGTAGCCCGGGATCGCGGCGCCAGCGGCGCGCAGTTCGCCGAGCGCCGCGCGCGCGGCGTCGGCCAGCGCGGCGCCGGCCTCCACGCGCGCCGCGACGTCGACGAACAGCCGCCCCGCGGTCTCCGAGGCGCCGAGGATGACCGAGCCGCAGCCCAGGATGCCGGCCGCGACCGCGCCCTGCAGCGCATCGGGCGCCGCCGCGAAGGTCATGCGGCTCGCCTGCACGCTCGGCACCAGGCCGTGCTCGGCGATCGCCACCAGCGTGGCGTCGAGCACCGCGCGGCAGGCGGCGTCGGGGCGGCGCCCGGTGAGCAGCAGGAAGAAGTACTCGCTGAACGAGAGCTGCCCGATCAGCGCCCGGCAGAGGTCTTCGCCGCGCACGACGATGGTGTGCTCGTCGGAGGTGCAGATCGCGGTGCGCGGGACGGTGGACTTTCCGATCTTCATGGATGTCTTTCAGGGGTGGCGGGGTTCGAGGCGGAAGTCGTAGTGCGCGGACCAGTAGGGCGTCGGCAGCACGCGGCCGTCGGGCGCGCGGCCGGCGGGGTGCGGCTCGAAGTCCACCACCAGACGCGGCCGCACGCCGAAGACCGCGTCCGACTCGATGTAGGGACTGCCCGCGACGAACAGGTGCGTGGTCAGCGGCACGTGGCCCGGCGCCGAGACCATCATGTGGATGTGGCCGGGCCGGTTCGGATGCCGGCCCATGGCCTCGAGCATGCGGCCGACCGGTCCGTCGACGGGAATCGGATAGAAGCTCGGGCGGATCGACCAGAACCAGTAGCGGCCCTCGTGGTCGGTGCGGATGCGCCCGCGCGCGGCCATCGCCGCGCCCTCGACCTGCATGTCGTAGACGCCCTCGCCGTCGCCCGACCAGATGTCGAGCAGCGCGCCTTCGAGCGGCCGGCCGTGGGTGTCGGTGATGCGGCCGCTGTAGAAGGTCGGCTCGCCGCGCGCGCCCTGCGCCACGTCGGCGCCGAGCGGCAGATCGGGCGCGCCCTCCCAGTAGAAGGGGCCCTGCACCGTCGCGTGCGTGGCTTCGGCGAGCTCGGCGGCCTCGGTGGCTTCCAGCGTCGCGCCCGCGGCGCGTTCGCGCCGGCTCGCGGCCGCGCGCAGCTGGTCGAGGATCACCACCATCATCGAGGCGCCGAGCGTGTCCGACAGCAGGATGAACTCCTGCCGCTTGTCGGTGCAGGTGTGGCCGGTGGCGGTGAGGAACTCGATGCCCCGCATCCATTCGTCGGGCCGCAGGTCCACGTCGAGGATGAAGGCATGCAGGTGCGTGACGAGCGACCGCATGATCTGCGCGAAGCGCGCGTCGTGCGCGCCCGCGAGGCTCTGCAGCACGGTCTGCGTCAGTTCGTCTTCGTTCGAGGGGGGCGTGGCGGGCATGGTTTCTTGTCTCCTGGTTGCTTGTGGTGCGAACGCCGGGCGCGGCGGCTCAGCCCGCGGCGGCCGGCTGGCCCAGCCGCCGGCGGATCGGATCGACGATGGCCGCGTTGTCGGCGCCGAGCACGGGCGGGGCCGTCACGCCGAGCGCGCGCGCGCCGTCGAAGCTCAGCGGCGAGCGGATGGTGTGCCACTCGCCGCCCTCGGGATGCGGCGCGCTCACGCGCAGCTGCAGGTGGCGCGCCTGCGGGTCCTCCATCGCCTCGCGGGTGTCGTACATCGGCGCATGCGGCACGTCCTCGGCCTCGAGCCGCGCGCACCAGTCCGCGCGCGCGCGCTCGCGGAAGCGCGCGCCGAGCAGCGCGACCAGGTCCTCCTGGTGCGCGATGCGCGCCTCGCGCGTGGCGAAGCGCGCGTCGGCGAACAGGTCGGGGCGCTCGATCGCGTTCGCGAGGCCCTGCCAGAACTTCTCGGGCGAGGACATGTGCAGCGCGATCCACAGCCCGTCGGCGCACTCGAGCACGTAGGACTGCGAGACGCTGGGCCGGCTGAACGGACCCATCACCTCCTGCTCGGAGAAGTAGTGCGTGAAGGCGTCGAGGTTGAAGTGGCACATCGCCTCGAGCATCGAGACCTCGACCGCGCGGCCGCGGCCGGTGCGCCCCCGCTCGACCAGCGCGCCGAGCACGCCGTAGGCGGCGTAGAAGCCCGTCATCGCATCGGCGAGCGCCGGGCCCACCACGCGCGGATGGGCCGGGTTCACCAGCAGCCGCAGGAAGCCGCTCGCGGCCTGCGCCACCGTGTCGTAGGCCGGGCGGGCCGCCGCCGGGCCGCTCTGCCCGAAGCCGCTGATCGCGCAGTAGACCAGCCGCGGGTTGAGCGCGCGCAGCCGGGCCTCGCCCGCGCCCAGCCGCTCGGCGGCGCCGGGGCGGAAGTTCTGGATGTAGACGTCGGCCTCGCGCACCAGCTCGTCGAACACCGCCGCGTCCTCGGGCCGCTTCGGGTTGAGCGTGATGCTGCGCTTGTTGCGGTTGTAGGTCTGGAAGTGCGGGCTGTAGAGGCCGCCGCGGAAGGCGCGGAAGGGATCGCCCGCGCCCGGCTGCTCGATCTTGACCACCTCGGCGCCCAGGTCCGCGAGGAACATGCCCGCGGCCGGGCCGGTGATGAAGGTGCCTTGCTCCAGCACCCGGATGCCGCTGAGGACTTGATGCACCGGAAGCTCTCCTGTCGTTGGGGTGGCGCGACTCTAGGCGGGGCCCACGAATTCCAAAAATGATTGTTTTGCATCGTTACCATCGACAGCATCGATCAATGACCGCGGCCACCGCCATGGAACTCCGGCACCTGCGCTACTTCATCGCCCTGTCGGGCTCGCTCAACTTCACGCGCGCCGCCGAGCGCCTGCACGTGACGCAGTCGACGCTCTCGCACCAGATCAAGCAGCTGGAGGAGGAGCTCGGCGTCGCGCTGTTCGACCGCGTCGGCAAGCGCGTGGCGCTGACCGACGCGGGCGACGAGTTCCTGCACTTCTGCACCCGCGCGCTGCACGAGATCGACCTCGGGCTCGGTGCGCTGCGCCAGGACCGCTCGGAGGTCGCGGGCGAGCTGCGCGTGGGTTCCACCCACACCTTCAACCTCGGCTTCATCCCCGACTGCATCGCGAGCTTCCATGCGCGGCATCCGCGCGTGAAGGTGGTGGTCGAGGAACTGTCGGCCGCGCAGATCGCCGAGCGGCTGCAGGCGCGCACGCTCGACCTCGGCATCGCCTACCGGCCGGCCGTGCCCGGGCCGCTGCAGTTCGAGCCGCTCTACAACGAGGAGATGGTGCTCGTGGTGGCGCGCCGGCATCCGCTCGCGCGGCGCAAGCGCGTGCGCATGGTGGAGCTGCACCGGCTGCCGATGGCGCTGCTGCCGACGAGCTTCGCGACCCGGCAGATGCTCGACGAGTGCTTCCGCTCGTGCGGCGCCGAGCCGCACGTGGTGGCCGAGATCAACACGCTGGCGCCGATGATGGACCTGGTCGCGAAGACCCAGCTCGCCTCGATCGTGGCCGCCAAGGTGGTGAATCCGCACGCGGGGCTGGTGATCGTGCGGCTCGAGAGCCCCACGCCCGTGCGCACGCCCGGCATGCTCTGGTCGCCGGCCGCGCGCGATGCGGCCACCACGCGCGCCTTCTCCGCGATCGTGCGCAAGCTGGCGCTGCGCAGCAGCCTGCAGGACGCGGCCGCGGGGCGACCGGCCTGAGCCGCGGCCTCAGGCCTCATCTCAGGCCTCGTCCCAGCGCAGCTGCGCCAGGCTTTCGCCGATGGTGCGCGCGATCAGCTGCTGGCGCTCGCGCGGCATGCGCGGCAGGGTCGAGGCCACGCTGATCGCCGCCACCGGCGCGCCCGCCGGGTCGCGCACCGCCATGCCGACCGCGAGCACGCCGCGCGTCGCATGGTTGCCGATCACCGACCAGCCGCGCTCGCGCGTGGCGCGCACGAGCAGGCGCATGCGCTCGGGCGTCATGCCCCCGTAGGCGTGCAGCCGGGGCGCGTTGGCCGCGATGATCGCCTCCACCTCGGCATCGGGCAGCGCGGCGAGCAGCGCGAGCCCGGCCGCGCCCACGCCGAGCGGCTGCTGCGTGCCGACCTGGATCACCAGCACCTGCACCGGGTGCGTGCCGACCTGGCGCGCGATGCAGTGCGACAGCGGCCCCTCGCGCACGATCGCGAAGGCCGCATCGCCCGAGAGCGCGCTGATGCGCGCGAGCACCGGCTGCAGCCGCACCGCCATGTTGGGCGCCGCCTTCGCCGCCGCGAGCGCCGCGACGCGCGCGCCGGGGCGGTAGCGGAAGCGGCCCTGCCGCACCACGTAGCCGCTTTCGAGCAGCGTCGCGAGCAGCCGGTGGACCGTGGCGCGCTCCAGGGCCGTGGCGCGGCACAGGTCGATCACGCGCACGCCCTCGGCGCCGCCCGCGAGCACCGCATCGAGCAGTTGCAGGCCGCGGCGCAGCGTGCGGCTGCCGGCTTCCTCCGCGGATGCGGCGGGCGTGGCGGGGGAGGGGCGCGCGGCCTTCCTCGCCGCCCGGGCGGGGCGGCGTGAATCGTCCGCTGGGCGGACGTTCTGTTTCGGCGAGCGCGAGGCCATGGCGAAGAATCCGGGGTGTCGACGGAAAGATCCGCGAGTGTGCCGCAGCAGCGCGGCGAGGCGGTCCGGCGACGTCGACGGATACCAAGGAGACATGGACATGCGCCTCGAAGGCACCCTTTCGCGCCGGCTTCTGCTGGCCTTCGCCGCCGGCCTCGCCTGCGCCGCCGCACCGCTCGCCCGGGCCGAGACCGGCGCCTGGCCCGCGCGGCCCGTGAAGCTCGTGGTCGGCTACGCCGCGGGCGGCGCGACCGACGTGATTGCGCGCCTCGTGGCCGCGAGGCTCGGCGAGCAGCTCGGCCAGCCGGTGGTGGTGGACAACCGCGCCGGCGCCAACAGCAACGTCGGCGCCGAGGTGGTGGCGAAGTCGCCGCCCGACGGCTACACGCTCTACGTCTACACCATCGCCAACACCATCAACGCCTCGCTCTACGACCGGCTCGGCTACGACCCGCGCAAGGACTTCGAGCCGGTCGGCCTGATCGCCAAGATCCCGAACATCCTGGTGGTCAACAGCAGCTCGCCGATCAGGAACCTCGCCGACTACCAGCGCGCCGCGCGCAGCGCGAAGGAGGGGATCACCTTCGCCTCCTCGGGCAGCGGCTCGTCGATCCATCTTTCGGGCGAGCTCTTCAAGATGCAGGCCAAGCTCAACATGCTGCACGTGCCCTACCGCGGCAGCGCGCCCGCGCTCACCGACCTGCTCGGCGGCCAGGTGCAGTCGATGTTCGACAACACGCCCTCGGCGCTGCCGCACGTGCAGGGCGGGCGGCTGCGCGCGATCGCGATCACGAGCGCGACGCGCCCGCCGCTGCTGCCCGACGTGCCGACCATCGCCGAGTCGGGCTTCCCGGGCTTCGACATGGGCTCGTGGTTCGGGCTCGCGGCGCCGGCGGGCACGCCCAGGGCCGTGGTCGAGCGGCTCAACGCCGAGCTCAACAAGGCGCTGAACGCGCCCGACCTGCGGCGGCGCTTCCAGGAGATGGCCGCCACGCCCGAGCCCGGCACGCCCGAGCAGATGCGCGCCTTCGCCGCGGCCGAGACGCTGCGCTGGCGCGAGGTCGTGAAGGCCTCGGGCGCGAAGGTCGAGTGAGCAGGGCCCCTTCCATGTACCCGATCGATTTCTTCTGGCGCGCCGCGGCGCGCTGGCCCGAGCGCATCGCGATCGACGCGCCCGAAGGCACGCTGCGCTACGACGCGCTGGCCGAGCGCGTGACCGCGCTCGCCGCCGCGCTGGTTGCCATCGACCCGGCGCCCCAGAGCCGCGTCGGCATCTGCGCGAAGAACAGCACCGAGCACATCGTCGCGCTGCTCGCGGTGCTGGCCTGCGGCAAGGTGTGGGTGCCGCTCAATCCCAAGAGCACGCGGCCCGAGATCCGCCGCATCGTCGACGCCACCGAGCCGTCGATCCTGGTGTTCGACGCCGAAGGCGCGGCGCTGCTCGAGGGCGCGGCCGGCGCGCGCATCCGCACCCACGGCCCCGACGAGCCCGGCATGCCGAGCATCGCGACGCTGGTCGCATGGCACGCGGGCGCCGCGGCCCCGCAGATCGCGCTCCCCGACGACGCCACGCAGGCGATCAAGTTCACCGGCGGCACCACCGGCGCGCCCAAGGGCGTGATGCAGCCCTACCGTGCCTGGATGGCGAACATCGCCAACCAGATCCACGCCTGGGAGCTCGACGCGCACGACCGCTACATCGTGGCCGCGCCGATCACGCACGGCACCTCGACCTACATCCTGCCGGTGCTGGCGCAGGGCGGCTGCCACGTGGTGCTGGCCGAGGCCGGCGCGGAGGCGGTGCGCACCGCCTTCCGCGAGCGCGGCGGCACCGTCTGCTTCATGCCGCCGACGCTGATCTACATGCTGATGGCGCTGCCCGGCGCGAGCCGCGCCGACTTCCCGCGGCTGCGCCGCCTGATCTACGGCGGCGCGCCGATGCCGCCCGAGAAGATCCGCGAGGTGCGCGCCTTCTTCGGCCCGGTGCTCGGCACCACCTACGGACAGACCGAGGCGCCGCAGATCCTCACCGTGATGCGGCCCGAGGACTTCGAGGACGAGCGCAACTGGGCCGCGGTCGGCCGCACCGCCTGGTTCAGCGACCTGGCCGTGATGTCGCCCGAGGGCCGGCTGCTGCCGAGCGGCGAGGTCGGCGAGGTGGTGGCGCGCGGCGACCTGCTGATGACCGGCTACTGGCGCCTGCCCGGGAAGACCGCCGAGACGCTGGTCGACGGGTGGCTGCACACCGGGGACCGCGGGCTCATCGACGCGCGCGGCTACCTCTACCTCAAGGACCGGCTGCGGGACCTGGTGATCACGGGCGGCTTCAACGTCTATCCGGTGGACGTGGAGAACGCGCTCGGCCAGCATCCCGCGGTGCACGAGTGCGCGGTGTTCGGCATCCCCGACGACAAGTGGGGCGAGGCCGTGCAGGCCGCGGTGCAGCTGCGGCCCGGGCCGCGGCCGAGCGAGGCCGAGCTCATCGCCTTCGTGCGCGAGCGGCTCGGCCCGGTGCAGACGCCCAAGCGCATCCATTTCCACGAGAACCTGCCGCGCTCGCCCGTCGGCAAGGTGCTCAAGTCCGCGGTGCGCGAGCTCGCGCTCGCGGCCGCCGCATCGCACTGAGGAGAACCGCCGATGACATCGAAGAACGCCGGCACGCCCGTCACGCGCCTGTGCTCCCACACGCTCACCAGCCTGCACTACCGCGACGCGGACCTGGTGCAGGACCTGATGGGCCGACGCACCTTCACCGAGGTGATGCTGATGCAGATCCTCGGCCGCACGCCGCGGCCCGTGGACCTGCGCATCACCGACGTGGTGCTGATCGTGCTGATGGAGCACGGCCTCACGCCGAGCGCGATCGCCACGCGCCTGATCTACATGAGCGCGCCCGAGAACCTGCAGGGCGCGGTCTCGGCCGGCCTGCTCGCGGTCGGCAGCGCCTTCGTGGGCACGATGGAGAACTGCTCGCGCCTGCTCGACCGCATCGGCGCGGCGGCCGACCCCGAGGCCGAGGCGCTTGCGATCGCGCGCCACCACAAGGAGACGAAGACCCCGACCCCGGGCTTCGGCCACCACCTGCACAAGCCGGTCGACCCGCGCGCCTACAAGCTGCTCGAGATGGGCCGCGCCGAGCCCGAGCTGCAGGGCGACAAGATCCGCGCGCTCGAGACGCTCTCGAAGGCGGTCGACGAGGTGGCCGGCCGGCCGATCACCATCAACGCCACCGGCGCGGTGGCCGCGCTGCTCGGCGAGATCGGCGTGCCCACCCACGTGATGCGCGGCTTCGCCGTGATCTCGCGCGCCGCGGGGCTGGTGGCGCACATCGTCGAGGAGCAGCAGAGCCCCTCGGGCCGCTTCATCTGGGACACGGTGGAGCATGCGATCCCGTACGTGGGCGAAGGCGGCAAGGCGGCATAGCGCGCATTCGCCGAGTTGAATGCCGTGCATCGCGCCGATGCACGCATATCAGTTCCGTTCATCGGGGCTCTTCCGCATGATGCGGTCCATGCCGCACGGCACGTGCGGATGGCAAGGAGAACCCGTCATGAAGCCCCGCATCGCCCCGGACCGCCGCCTTCTCATGCTCTCGCTCGGGATGTTCGCGATCGGCACCGACAACTTCGTCGTCGCCGGCATCCTGCCCGGCGTGGCCGAATCGCTGCACACCACCGCGAGCCTCGCGGGGCAGATGGTGACGGTCTACGCGCTCTCGTACGCGGTGATGGCGCCGGTCATGGCGGCCGTGGCCGGCAGCTGGCCGCGCGAGCGGCTGCTGGTCTGGGCGCTCGCGCTCTTCGTCATCGGCAACGTCGTGAGCGCGGTCGCGACCCGGCTCGACGTGGTGCTGCTGAGCCGCGCGCTCGCGGGGCTCGGCGCCGCGATGTTCGCGCCCACGGCGCTCGGCGTGGCCGCGCTGCTGGCCGATCCCGCGCGCCGCGGCCGGGCGCTCGCGACCGTGACCGCGGGGCTCGCGGCGGCGACCGCGCTCGGCGCGCCGATCGGCACGCTCATCGGCGGCTTCGGCGGCTGGCGCAGCACGCTGTGGTGCGTCGCCGCGCTGGGGCTCGCGTCGATGCTCGGCCTCGGGGCGCTGCTGCGCGACGTGCCCCAGCCCGCGCGCTTCACGTTGCGCGAACGGCTCGCGCCGCTGCGCGACCTGCGCGTCGCGCTGATCCTCTCGACCTCGCTGTTCGGCTTCGGCGGCTTCCTGATGGTCTACACCTACGCCGGCGTGGTGCTGCAGCGCGCGACGGGCGGCGACGAACGCGTCCTCGCCGCGCTGCTGCTGGTCTGGGGCGTCGCCGCGACCGCGGGCAACCTGCTCGCGGGCCGGCTGGTCGACCGCTTCGACAGCCGGCGCATCGTCGCCATCGGGCTCGCGGTCGCGATCCTCAACTTCTGGGCGCTGCCGTGGACCGGCGCGCACGTCGCGGGCGCGGTGGTCGCGCTCACCGTCTGGGGGCTGATCGGCTGGGGCCTGATCGTGCCGCAGCAGCAGCGGCTGGTGCGCATCGCGCCGCAGGTGGCGCCGCTGCTGATGGCGCTCAACAACACCGCGACCTACGGCGGTCTCGCCTGCTCGGGCCTGCTCGGCGGACTGGCGCTGATGGTCGTCGATGCGCGCTACCTGAGCCTGTTCGGGGCCGCGCTGATCGCGGTCGCGCTGGTGCTCACGCTGCTCGCGCGCGAGGCCGCGGCCGGCCGCGAGGACGGTGCGCTGCCCGCCGCGCCCTGAGCGCGCTCAGGCGAACGGGGGCAGCCCGCGCAGCAGCTTGTCGAGCGTGATCGGGTATTCGCGCACGCGCACGCCGGTCGCGTTGTAGACCGCGTTCGCGACCGCCGCGGCGGTGCCGCAGATGCCGAGCTCGCCGACGCCCTTGGCCTTCATCGGCGAGGACACCGGGTCGGTCTCGTCGAGGAAGATCACCTCCTGGCGCGGGATGTCGGCATGCGCCGGCACCTCGTAGCCCGCGAGGTCGTGGTTGACGAAGAAGCCGCGCCGCCGGTCGAGCACGAGCTCCTCCATCAGCGCCGCGCCCACGCCCATCGTCATCGCGCCGATCACCTGGCTGCGCGCGCTCTTCGGGTTCAGGATGCGCCCCGCGGCGCAGACCGAGAGCATGCGGCGCACGCGGATCTCGCCGGTGTCCGCATCCACGCCCGCCTCGACGAAGTGCGCGCCGAAGGTCGACTGCTGGTACTTCTTGTCGAGGTCGCCGAACTCGATGAAGTCCTCCGCGACCAGGCCGCCCGCGCCGGCCGCCGTGGCGAGCGGCACCGCGCGCTCGCCCGCGCGGATCATGCCGTCGGCGAACACGAGCTCGCCCGCGCTGCCGAGGCCCACCGCCTTCGCGGCCGCCTCGCGCAGCTTCATGCAGGCGGCGTAGACCCCGGCGGTCGCGCTGTTGCCGCCCCACTGGCCGCCCGAGCCCGCGGACACCGGGAAGGCCGAGTCGCCCAGGCGCACCGCCACCTTCTCGATCGGCAGGCCCAGGGTCTCGGCCGCGGTCTGCGCGATGATGGTGTAGGAGCCGGTGCCGATGTCGGTCATGTCGGTCTCGACCGTGACCGTGCCGCCCGCCTCGAGCCGCACGCGCGCGCCCGACTTCATCACGAGGTTGTTGCGGAATGCCGCGGCCACGCCCATGCCGACGAGCCAGCGGCCGTCGCGCACCCGCGCGGGCCGCGCGTCGCGCCGGTTCCAGCCGAACTTCTCGGCACCGGTCTGCAGGCATTCGACCAGCCGGCGCTGCGAGAACGGACGGCCGGGCTTCTCGGGGTCGTCCTGCGTGTCGTTGAGGATGCGCAAGCGCACCGGATCGATGCCGAGCTTCTCGGCCAGTTCGTCGATCGCGATCTCGAGCGCCATCATGCCCGGCGCCTCGCCGGGCGCGCGCATCGCGTTGCCCTCGGGCAGGTCGAGCACCGCGAGCCGCGTGGCGGTCATGCGGTTCGGCGATGCGTAGAGCAGCCGCGTCTGGTTGACCGCGAGCTCGGGCTGGCCGCCGGGCAGGTCGCCCGACCAGCCCTCGTGCGCGAGCGCGGTGATGCGCCCGTCGCGGCTCGCGCCGATGCGGATGCGCTGGATGGTCGCGGGCCGGTGCGTGGTGTTGTTCATGATCAGCGGCCGCTGCAGCGCGACCTTGACCGGCCGCTTCGCCGCGCGCGCGCCGAGCGCGGCGAGCAGCGCGTCGGCGCGCACGAACAGCTTGCCGCCGAAGCCGCCGCCGACGAAAGGCGAGACCAGCCGTACGTCGGACTTCGGGATGCCGAGCGTCTTCGCCACGTCGCCCACGCCCCAGTCGATCATCTGGTTCGAGGTCCAGAGCGTGAGCTTGCGGCCCTGCCAGGCGGCGGTGGACGCATGCGGCTCCATCATCGCGTGCGACTGGTCGGGCGTGACGTAGGTCGCGTCGAGCTGCACCGGCGCCGCCGCGAAGGCGCCGTCGAAGTCGCCCACGGCGGTGCGCGGCGGCCCGGAGAACGCGTCCTCCTTCGGGAAGCCGGCGCGCTCTTTTTCCGCGGCCAGGTCGAAGCGGCCCGGGGCCGGCGCGTAGTCGATGCGCACCAGCTGCGCGGCGGCGCGCGCCTCTTCGAAGGTCTGCGCGACCACCACCGCCACCGCCTGGTGGTAGTGGTCGATCTCGGGGCCGCCGAGCAGCTTCGCGGTGTTCATCTGGCCCTTGCCGAGCTTGCCCGCGTTGCGCGCGGTCACGATCGCGAGCACGCCGGGCGCGGCCCGCGCGGCGCGCAGGTCCATCGACGCAATGCGGCCCTTGGCGATGCCGGCGCCGATGACCCAGCCGTAGGCGGCGTCGGGCGCGACGTCGTGGCGTTCGTAGGCATAGGGCGCGCGGCCGGTGGTCTTCTGCGGGCCGTCGATGCGGTCGAGCGGCCGGCCCACGACCTTGAGCTGGTCGATCGGGTTGGTGGTGGCGGGGGTGTCGAACTTCATGTTCAGCTCCTCGCCTGCGCCAGCACCGCGGCGAGCGTGCGCTCGGCCAGCGGCAGCTTGAAGGCGTTGTCGTGCGTGGGCTTCGCGTCCGCGAGCAGGCGCCCGGACGCGGCCTGCGCGCCCTGGGCGAGCGCCGCGTCGGCGGCCTCGCTGCGCCAGGGCTTGTGCGCGACGCCGCCGAGCGCGAAGCGCCCCGTGCCGTCGCGCTGCACCACCGCCGCCACCGACACCAGCGCGAACGCATACGAGGCGCGGTCGCGCACCTTGCGGTAGACCTGCGTGCCGCCGAGCGGGCGCGGCAGCGTGACCGCGGTGATCAGTTCGTCGCGCGCGAGCGCGGTCTCGATGTGCGGGGTATCGCCCGGCAGCCGGTGGAAGTCGGCGATCGGGATCACGCGCGTGCGGCCGTCGGGCCGCACCGTCTCCACGCCCGCGTCGAGCACGCGCATCGCGACCGCCATGTCGCTCGGATGGGTGGCGATGCAGGCCTCGCTGGCGCCGATCACCGCGAGCTGCCGGCTCGCGCCGCCGATCGCGCTGCAGCCGCTGCCCGGCCGGCGCTTGTTGCAGGCCTGGGCCGTGTCGTAGAAGTAGGGGCAGCGCGTGCGCTGCAGCAGGTTGCCGGCCGTGGTCGCCCGGTTGCGCAGCTGGCCCGAGGCGCCCGCGAGCAGGGCGCGCGAGAGCACCGCGTAGTCGCGCCGCACGCGCTCGTCGGCTGCGAGCGCGGTGTTGCGCACCAGCGCGCCGATGCGCAGGCCGCCCTCGGGCGTGGGTTCGATCCGGTCGAGCTGCAGCCCGTTCACGTCGACCAGGTGGGCCGGCGCCTCGATCTGCAGCTTCATCAGGTCGAGCAGGTTGGTGCCGCCGGCGATGAACTTGGCCGTGGGATGGCGCGCGACCGCCGCGGCGGCCTCGGCGACCGAGGCCGGGCGCTCGTAGCTGAACGGCTTCATGCACGCACCCCCGCCACTTCGGCCATCGCGTCGGCGATGTTGGCGTAGGCGCCGCAGCGGCAGATGTTGCCGCTCATGCGCTCGCGCAGCTCCTCGGCCGACAGCAGCGGCCGCTCCTCGAGCTTCGCGGTCACATGGCTCGGCACGCCGCGCCGAATCTCGTCGAGCACGCCGACCGCGGAGCAGATCTGGCCCGGCGTGCAGTAGCCGCACTGGTAGCCGTCGTGCTTCACGAACGCGGCCTGCATCGGATGCAGCCGGCCGGGCGCGCCCAGCCCCTCGATGGTGGTGACGGCCGCGCCCTGGTGCATGACCGCGAGCGTGAGGCAGGCGTTGATGCGCTCGCCGTCCACCAGCACGGTGCAGGCGCCGCACTGGCCGTGGTCGCAGCCCTTCTTGGTGCCGGTGAGATGCAGGTGCTCGCGCAGCGCGTCGAGCAGCGTGGTGCGCGTGTCGAGCTCGAGCGTGCGCGGCTGGCCGTTGACGACCAGCGCGACCGGCATCGAGGTGACGATCGCGTCGGCGCCGCGCGACGGCGCGGGGGCTTCGGCGGCGAGCGCGCCGCCCGGTGCGGTGGCGGCCGCGGTGGTGGCGCCGAGGATCAGCAGTTCGCGGCGCGACATGGAAGGTCCGATCGAATGGTTCATGGGAATGTCTTCGTGGGGTTCCGGACCGACCCACTCTAAACGCCGCCCCGGCCCGCGATAAGCGGTCCGTGCGTGAACAGTCTCGTGAAAACCATTCATCAATCGGGCATGCCGCTTGCCCGAGGTAGTACTTAGGACCCCGGCGGTGCCGCCCCGCCGGCGGCCGCCGCGGCCGCGGCCACCTGCTCGCGCAGCCACGCGTGTCCCGCATCGTGGTCGTTGCGCCGGTGCCAGACCGCGCGCAGCACCGACCGGCCGGCGGGGTAGGGCGGTTCGCGCCGCAGCAGTTCGCTCGCGCCGCCGCGCGCGAGCGCCAGCGCCAGCGAGGCCGGCACGATCGAGAGCATGTCGCTGTCGCGCAGCAGCGCGGGGATCGCGAGCGCATGGGGCACCGTCACGCGCAGCCGCGGCGGCAGGCCGGTCTGCTGCAGCGCCTCCTCGAGCGCATGGCGGTCGAACATCTCCGACTGGCGCGCGAGGCCGCGCTCGAGGATGAAGCCGTCGACCGCGCCTTCCTCCTGCCCGCCGACCGAGATGGTGAGCAGCGGGTAGCGCGCGAGGTCCTTCACCTGCAGCTTGCGGCGCGCGGCCGGATGGCCCTTGCGCATCAGGATCGCCTCGCCCTGCGCGAGCAGCGTGCGCGTGTTCAGCCGCGCCGGCACCTGCGAGAAGATGCCGATCGCGAGGTCGATGCGGCCGAGGTCGATCTGCTCGGCCAGGTCCAGCCGCGTCGACGGGCGGATCACCAGGTCCACGGCGGGCGCGGCGGCCTGCAGCGCGCGCGCGAGCGGCGCCACCACCACCGCCGTGACGTGGTCGTTGGCCGCGATCACGAAGCGGCGCGCCGACTGCGCCGGCGAGAACGGCGCCACGCCGAGCGTGGCCTCGATGCGGCGCAGCGCGTCGCGCAGCGCGGGCGCCATCGCGAGCGCGCGGCCCGTGGGCGCCATGCCCTTGCCGGTGCGCAGGAACAGCTCGTCGCCCACCAGCTCGCGCAGCCGCGCGAGCGCGTGGCTCACGGCCGACTGGCTCAGGTGCAGCCGGCGGCCGGCCAGCACCAGGTTGCGGTCCTCGAACACCGCGTCGAACACCTTCAGCAGATTGAGGTCCATGCGGCCGATGGCCATGGCGCGCTTCTCCATGAGTTGAACGCCATGCATTCTGCGCTTGCAGGAAGAGCAGTTCCATTCAATTCGCGGCGAGCCGATCATCCGCCCATCGCATCACTTCCGCAGCCGCAAGGAGCACGCCATGGACGCATCTTCAGGACTCTCTCGCCGCGCCTTCGCGCGCATGGCGCTGGCGCTGCCGGCGGCCGGCTGGCTGCAGCGCGCGGCGGCGCAGAACGGGGCGGCGCCCGGCAGGCTGCTCGTCGGCTACCCGCCCGGCGGGACGCTCGACACCACCGCGCGGCAGCTCGCCGAAGCCTGGCGCCGGCAGGGCCGCGCCTACATCGTCGACAACCGCGTGGGCGCGGCCGGGCGCGTCGCGAGCAGCCTGCTCAAGCGCGAGCGGCCCGATGCGAGCACGCTGCTGTGCACGCAGACCTCGGCGCTGACGATCTATCCGCACGTCTACGCGCGCCTCATGTACGACCCGGCGACGGACCTGGTGCCGGTGTCGCCGGTGGTGACAGCGACCTGCGCCCTCGGCGTGAGCAGCGCGGTGCCGGCCGCGGTGAAGAACCTGCAGGACTACGCCGCCTGGGTGCGGGGCTCGGCGGCGCGGGCGAGCTACGCGTCGCCGGCCGCGGGCTCGGTGGCGCACTTCCTCGGCTACCAGCTCTCGGCCGCGGCGGGGCTCGGGCTCGAGCACGTGGGCTACCGCGGCTCCGCGCCCGCGATGCAGGACCTGATCGGCGCGCAGATCCCGGCCTACTTCGGCTTCGTCGCGGACTTCCTGCCCTACATGGCGCAGGGGCGCATCCGCATCCTCGGCGTCTCGGGCGAGAAGCGCTCGCGCTTCATGCCGCAGGTGCCGACCTTCGCCGAGCAGGGCTTCGCGGGCATCCGCGGCGCCGAGACCTACGGCATCTTCGCGCCGCCCGGCACGCCCGAGGCGACGCTGGACGCGCTGCATGCCGCCATCGAGCGCGCGAGCAGGGACCCGGCGCTGGTCGCGGCCTTCGAGCAGGTCGGCCTCGAGCCTGGCACGCTCGCGCCGCGCGAGTACGCCGCGCTGATCCGGCGCGAGCGCGAGGCCTGGGGCCCGGCGGTGCGCGCCTCGGGCTTCCGCTTCGAGGAATGAACCACCCCAAGGAGACCCCGACGATGAACGCCACCACCGCCACCGACGCCTCGACCGACCGCGAGGCCCTGATCGCGCGCAGCATCCCGTTCCTCGAGGAAGTGCGCGACATGACCGCGGGAAGCGAGACCGAGCGCTGGCTCAACCAGCGGTACGGACCCGGCAGCGAGCTCTACCGCACGCTCGCGCGGCTCGTGACCCGGGGCGTGCGCGACGGCTGGGCCGCGAACGTGGCGCTCGACGGCCCGGTCTACCGCCGCAGCCGCATCGCCGAGCCCTCGGAGCGCACGCTGCACTTCAGCATCACGGCCGTCTACATGGACAGCACGGGCAACGCGCAGGGCAACCCCGAGGGCAGCTACCGCGGCCAGTACCACGCGCATCCCTACGGCGAATTCAACATGGTGGTGCCGCTCACGCCCGGCGCCGCGCTGCGCGGGCCCAACGGCTGGTGCGAGGCCGGATGGACCGCGCCCGGCCCGGGCAGCCACCACTATCCCGAGGCGAAGGGCGGCGCCGTGATCGCGCTGTTCTTCCTGCCCGCGGGGCGCATCGCCTACCACCCGGCGCCGCAGGAAGGCTGAGCACGCCATGCCGACGGAGCCCGAAGCATGGCGGGGCGTGGACGCGGTGCTGCGCGCGCGCCGCGCCGTGCGCGCCTACCGCCCCGAGCCGCTCGCGCGCGAGACGGTGCGCGAGATCCTCGGCGTCGCCGCGAGCGCGCCGAGCAACTCCAACACCCAGCCCTGGCGCGTGCATGCGCTCGCGGGCGAACCGCTGCGGGCGCTCGGCCGCGACCTCGCCGACGCGTTCCGGCGCGGCGACTTCCCGCGGCCCGCGCATTTCCCCGATCCGCTGCCCGAGGCCCTCGGCGCGCGCCAGGCCGACTTCGCGCTGCGCTACTACCGCACGCTCGGCATCGACCGCGGCGACGCCGCCGCGCGCGCGGCCCAGACCGCGCGCAACTTCAGCTTCTTCGGCGCGCCCGTGGGTCTGGTCTTCGGCATCGACGCGCGGCTCGCGCCGCACAGCTGGCTCGACCTCGGCCTCTACATCCAGAGCGTGATGATCGCGGCGAAGGCGCGCGGCATCGACACCTGTCCGCAGGTCTCGCTCGCGCCCTTCCACGCGGTGATCGCGCGCCACCTGCCGATGGCCCCCGAGGAGGTCACGGTCTGCGGCATGGCGATGGGCTTCGGCGATGCGCGGGCCGCGGTCAACGCCATGGCGATGCCGCGCGAGGACGTCGAGGCGTTCGCGCGCTTCGCCGGCTTCGATGCCGGCGCGCGGCCGGGGCGCTGACGCGCGGCGAACCGTCCCGGCGCCCGGGTAAGCTCGCGCCCCATGAAGCGCAGCAGCCAATCCCGATCCGCCAGCACCCGGGCCGCCGGGATCTCCCCGCCCGCCATGCCCGACGGCCAGGTCTCGGCGGTGCTGGCGCGCATCGAGGCGCTCTGGTCCTCGCTCGGGCCGGTGGGCCAGCGCATCGCGGACTTCATCGTCAAGAACCCGCACGAGGTGGTCCACATGTCGGTGAGCGAGGTCGCGGAGCGCACCGGCTCGAGCGAGGGCAGCATCGTCGGGCTGTGCAAGAACCTCGGCGCGACCGGCTTCCAGCAGATCAAGATCGCGCTGGCGCAGGAGATCGTGCGGCCGGTGCAGTTCATCCACGAGGACCTCGATCCCAAGGACAAGGCCGACGCGGTCATCCGCAAGATCTTCCAGAGCAACGTGCAGACGCTGCACGACACCCAGGCCGCGCTCGATGCGAAGGCGATGGAGCGCGCGGTCAAGCTGTTCCGCAAGGCCGAGCGAATCGAGATCTACGGCATCGGCAGCTCGGCCACGATCGCCGAGGACGCGCACTACCGCATGCTGCGCATCGGCCTCAACGTGAAGGTGGTGGTCGATTCGCACGTGCAGGCGATCAGCGCCTCGCTCACCGATCCGACCGTGGCGGTGCTCACGATCTCGCACTCGGGCAGCACGCACGAGACCGTCACGGCCACGCGGCTCGCGAAGGAGGCGGGCGCGGCGACGGTGTGCATCACCAACCTCGGCAAGTCGCCGATCCAGGCCTTCGCCGACGTGGTGCTGTTCACCATGGCGCGCGAGACCAGCTTCCGCACCGAGGCGATGACCAGCCGGCTCGCGCAGCTCGCGATCATCGACGTGCTGATCGCCTGCCTCGCGCTGTCGGACTACGACACCTCGGTGCGCACCCTGCGCGAGACCTTCGACGTGCTCTCGCTCAAGCGGTACTGAGGCCGAGCGCCTCGCGCACCGGCGCGGCCGGCCGCAGCAGCCCGGCCACCGTGGGGGCCGCGGCGCCGGGCGCATCGCCCACGAGCAGGCAGGCCATGCCGAGCCGCGCGGCGCCCGCGCCGTCGGTGAGCGGGTTGTCGCCGACGACCAGCGTGCCTTCGGGCCGCGCGCCGAGGCGGCGCAGCCCCTCCTCGAACAGCAGCGGCGCGGGCTTGCCGACCACGCGCCACGGCTGCACGCCGCTCGCGGCGGTCACGGCGGCGAGCAGCGCGCCGGTCTCGGGCACCACGCCGCCGCGCGGGCCGGGGTGGGTCGCGTCGGCGTTGGTCACCACCAGGCGCGCGCCGCGCCGCAGCTCGTTCGCCGCCGCGGCGAGCCGCGCGTGGCTGAAGTGCATGTCGAGCGCGAGCAGCACGAAGTCGGCGCCCGAGGGCACGAGCGCGCAGCCGTGGGCGCGCGCGAAGCGCTGCAGCGCGGGGCTGCCGACCAGCAGCACGCGGGCGCCGGGGTGCTGCGCCGCGAGCCCGCGCACGGCCACCTCGCCGGCCAGCACGATGCGCGCCGGCGGCACCGCGAGGCCCAGCCTCGCCAGTTGGCGCGACAGGCCCTCGGCCGTGTGCGTGGAGTTGTTCGAAACGATGGCGAAGCGGTCGCGGAAGTGGGCCAGCAGCCCAGCCGCGCCCTCGATGGCTTCGTGCTGGCGCACCAGCGTGCCGTCGAGGTCGACGAGCAGGTGGGTGGCCGTCTGGAATGTCGTGCTCATGGATCTCCGGGATCGGCCGTGCGCCGGCCGTGGCGGGCGATTGTATTGAACATTATTCAGTGCAATGAGGATAAATCGCTGAGTGAACTTCATTGTCCTGTCATCTTCCGTTTCTAAGCTGACCGGCATCCCGCGGCGGACCGCCCGCCGCGCAGACATCCACGAAGGAAGACCTCATGAAAAAGCTCCTGGTCCTCGCGGCCGCCGCACTCTCGCTGTCCGCCGCCCTTGCGCTTCCCGCCCGCGCCCAGTCGGTGGCCGACGGATCGCGCGAGCGCCCGCTGCGCGTGCTGCTGATCCCCGCCGACGGCGGCACCGAGTCGGGCACCAAGGCCGACTACGCCCCGGTCTTCAACGCGATCGCGCGCACCACCGGCCTGCACTTCGACCTCAAGGTCGGGCAGTCGTACGGCGCGGTGGTCGAGGGCATGTGCAACCAGCTCGCCGACATCGCCTTCTTCGGCCCGGTCTCCTACGTGCAGGCGCACAGGCGCGGCTGCGCGCAGCTGCTCGCCGTGGGCGTGGAGAAGGGCGCCTCGGTGTACTACGCGGGCATGTTCGCCAAGGCCGATGCGCCGATCGCCTCGCTGCAGGACCTGAAGGGCAAGCGCGTGGCCTTCGGCGACGTCAACTCGGCCTCGAGCTTCACCTTCCAGGTCGCGATGCTGATGGACGCCGGCATGGACCCGGCGCGCGACCTCGGCGCGATCCGCATGACGGGCAGCCATGCGAGCAGCCTGGCCGCGCTGGTGCAGAACCAGGTCGACGTGGCCTCGCTGTCCTTCGACTCGTTCGAGAAGGCGGTGAAGCAGGGCGCGGTGGACCCGAAGACCGTGAAGGTCGTGGCGCGCAGCATGGCGATCCCGTACCCGCCGCTCGCGCTCAACGCGAAGCTGCCCGAGCCGCTCAAGGCCAGGCTGAAGGAGGCCTTCGCGACCGTGAACAAGGCGCCCGGCATCACGCCCGACATGATCCGCGGCTACGGCGGCGCGAAGATCGACGGCTACGACACGAAGTTCTCCGAGGCGGAGTTCAATGTCGCCGCCGAGAAGCTCGCGCTGCTGACCGACGAGCTCAAGGGCCGCATCCTCGCCAAGGCCGCCGAGCGTTGAGCCGCGCCATGCTGGACTTCGATTCGATCGTCATGCGCCATGCCGACGGCACGCGCGCGCTCGACGGCGTGTCGCTCAGGGTGCCGGCGGGCCAGTTCTGCGTGGTGCTCGGCGCCTCGGGCGCGGGCAAGTCGACGCTGCTGCGCACGGCCAACGGGCTGGTGCGGCCGACCGGGGGCACGGTGCGGGTCGACGGCGTGCCGGTCGCGCCCGGATCGCTCGCCCGCATCCGGCCGCGCATCGGCATGATCCACCAGCAGTTCAACCTGGTGCTGCGCTCGACCGTGGCCGAGAACGTGCTCGCGGGCGCGCTGCCCGCGCTGCCGGCCTGGCGCGCGCTGGCGGGCCTGTTCACCGAGGCGCAGCGCCGCAGGGCCTGCGCGCTGATCGAATCGGTGGGGCTGCAGGAGCCGCACCTGCTGCGGCGCGTGAGCGAGCTCTCGGGCGGCCAGCAGCAGCGCGTGGGCATCGCGCGCGCCTTCATGCTCGACCCGCCGCTGGTGCTGGCCGACGAGCCGGTCGCGAGCCTCGATCCGCAGACCAGCCACGACGTGCTCTCGCTGCTGCGGCGCGAGGCGCGCGAGCGCGGCGCCACGGTGCTGTGCAGCCTGCACCAGATCGAGCTGGCCTGCGCGTTCGCCGACCGCATCGTCGCGCTGCGCCAGGGCCGCGTCGTGTTCGACGGTACGCCCGCGGCCTTCGACCCGAAGGTCTTCGATGCGGTCTACGGGCGCGAGCGCGCGGCCGCGCCGCGCCTGGACGCCGCGGGCGGGCCGCAGGCGGCGCCGCCGCTCGACGCCGGCCTGCTGGAGCTGGTGCCGTGAGCCGGCCGTCGTCCGAGTGGGTGCTGCCGCGGCCCTTCGGCGTGCGCAGCCTGGTCGTGCTGTGCCTCGTCGTGGTCGCGGGCTTCTTCGCGGGCCAGCGCGTGGAGATGGGCCGCATGCTCTCGCTGACCGGCGAGGGCGTGCTCGCGGCCGTGGGGTTGCGCGAGCAGTCGCAGGTGCTCGCGGGCCTGGGCACGATCGCGCGCTCGCTGTTTCCGCCGCAGCTGTCGGAGCGCACCGAGGTGTCGCGCATCGAGGGCTTCGACCGCGACCGGCTGCCGTGGTTCTCGCACCTCGAGACCGAGGCCTCGCGCCAGCCGAAGCTCGATCCCCGGACCCTGCGGATGGAGGAGGTGGTCGAGCAGCGCGAGGTGCTGGTCGAGCCCCTCGGCTACCTGCGGCACGTGGCGGTGAAGATGCTCGAGACCTTCGAGATCGCGATCTGGGCCACGCTGCTCGCGATCGTGCTGAGCGCGCCGCTGGCCTGGTGCAGCGCGAGGAACTACACGCCGAACCGCCTCGCCTACACGCTCGCGCGCAGCGTGGTCGGCCTGTTCCGCGCGGTGCCCGAGCTCGTGAGCGCGCTGTTCCTGGTGCTCGCCTACGGCTTCGGACCGATCGCGGGCGTGCTCGCCCTCGCGCTGCATTCGGCCGGCTTCCTCGGCAAGTTCTACGCGGAGGACATCGAGACCGCCGACGACCGGCCGCAGGAGGCGCTGCGCGCGATCGGCGCGAGCCGACTCGAGGTGATGCGCTACGCGGTGCTGCCGCAGGTGATGCCGCAGTTCATCGCCTACACGCTCTACGTGCTCGACCGCAACGTGCGCATGGCGACGGTGGTGGGCCTCGTGGGCGCGGGCGGCATCGGCCAGGAGCTCAAGGGCCGCTACGACATGTACAACTACGCGCACGTGGGGACGGTGCTGATCGCGATCTTCCTCACGGTCCTCGTGCTCGACAGGGTCGCAGCCCGGCTGCGCAGCCGCTATGCCTGAGCGCTAGTCCCCCCTCCCTCGAATTCCGCGCCGCTTCCGGTCCGTTGCGCGCCCCTGCCCGGGCTGCGCAGGCGCGGCTTCGCCTCCGATTTTCCCGACCCCCGATTTTCAAAGGACACATGCCATGACAACAGCTTCTTCCCGGTTCGGCCTCGCTGCGGCGGGCCTGGTCTTCAGCCTCGCGCTCGCCGCCTGCGGCGGGGGCGGCGGCGGCGGTGGCGGCGGCCTGCCGATCCTGCCGCCCGGCCAGACCCCGCCCGCCGGCGGCGGTTCGCAGCCGCCCGGCGGCAATCCGCCCGGGCAGCCCGCGCCCGCGCTCAAGTGCGCGCCCTGATGCGCGCGCGGCCATCCGATCCCTCCTCGTTCCCACGCATTGAAGAGACCCTCATGAACACTTCCAACCGCCGCGATTTCCTGCGCAAGTCGGCGGGCGCCATCGGCGCCGCCTCGGCCATGACCATGCTGCCGCCCTCGATCCGCAAGGCTCTCGCGGTCGAGGCCGCCGTCGACACCGGCACCATCCAGGACATCAAGCACGTCGTGATCCTGATGCAGGAGAACCGCAGCTTCGACCACTACTTCGGCACCCTGCGCGGCGTGCGCGGCTTCGGCGACCGCTTCCCG
>CBHTTS010000058.1:0-22323 GCA_966095775.1 uncultured Variovorax sp.
GCCACAAGGCTGGGCGCGACATCGGCTACTGCCACATCGAGAAGCTGCACAACCTCGAGGCGCTGCCGCCCACGGGCTTCTTCATCAGCTGCTTCCCGCACAAGATCCGCGGCGCGTCGGCGGGCTGGACCCGCGCGGTGGCGATCTTCGACGACGCGCTGATGGCCTCGCGCTGAGCGGGCGACAAAAAAAGGAATCCCGACCGATGATCGCGCTCAACCACACGCACGATGCCGAAGCGCGCAGCTGGCTCGCCAGCGCCAATGCCGCGGGCTGCGACTTCCCGATCCAGAACCTGCCGCATGCGGTGTTCCGCCGCAGCGGCAGCCCCGAGCCGTTCCGCGGCGGCGTGGCGATCGGCGACCAGGTGCTCGACATGGCCGCGCTCGCGGCGCGGCCGCTGCTCGAGGGCCTCGCCCTCGACGCGGCGCGCGCGGCGGCGCTGCCCGCGCTCAACGACTTCTTCGCGCTCGGCGCGCGCGCCTGGCAGGCGCTGCGCCACGCGGTCTTCGCGCTGCTGCGCGACGACGCGCCCGCCGAGGCGGTCGCGGCGCTGCGCGAATGCCTGGTGCCGCAGGCCGAGGTCGAGTACACGGTGCCCGCGCGCATCGGCGACTACACCGACTTCTACACCTCGATCGACCATGCGCTCAACATCAGCCGGCTCATGAACCCCGACGGCGACGTGACGCCGAATTTCCGCTGGATTCCGACCGCCTACCACGGGCGCGTCTCGACCATCGGCGTGAGCGGCCAGCGCTTCCACCGCCCGATGGGCCAGACCCTGGCGCCCGGCGCGAAGGCCCCGACCTACCACGCCTGCGCGCGGCTCGACTACGAGCTCGAGCTCGGCATCTGGATCGGCGAAGGCAACGCGGCGGGCGAACCGATCCCGCTCGCGCATGCCGAGCAGCACGTCTTCGGCATCTGCCTGCTCAACGACTGGTCGGCGCGCGACATCCAGTTCTGGGAGATGGCGCCGCTCGGCCCCTTCCTCGCGAAGAACTTCGCGACCACGATCTCGCCCTGGATCGTGACGATGGAGGCGCTCGCGCCCTACCGCCTGGCCTGGACGCGTCCGGCCGGCGAGCCCCAGCCGCTCGCCTACCTCGAGGAGGCGGACAACCGCGCGCACGGCGCGATCGACATCCAGCTCGAGGTCTGGCTCGAGAGCGAACAGGCGCGCCGGGGCGGCCACGGCCCCTCGCGGCTCTCACGCACCAGCTTCCGGCACCAGTACTGGAGCGTGGCGCAGATGGTGGCGCACCACACGGTGGGCGGCTGCCGGCTCAATGCGGGCGACCTGTTCGGCAGCGGCACGATCTCGGGGCCGGGGCCCGGCGAGGCCGGCGCGATCATCGAGCTCACGCGCGCGGCGCAGAGCCCGGTCACGCTGTCGCACGGCGAAACGCGCGGCTTTCTCGAGGACGGCGACGCGGTGCTGCTGCGCGGCTGGTGCGAGAAGCCCGGCCGTGCGCGCATCGGCTTCGGCGAGAGCCGGGGCATGGTGCTGCCGGCGCGGGGCTGAGGCGCGCCAAAAGCAAAGGCAACCGCAAGGGTGGCCTTCGACAGGAAATGTGGAGCGGGAAAAGAGTCTCGAACTCTCGACCTCAACCTTGGCAAGGTTGCGCTCTACCAACTGAGCTATTCCCGCATTTCGAGCCTCGGATTATAGCCTGATTTTCGGGCCGTTTTTCCGGACGGCCCCGTCAGGCCCCGAACACCGAGGCCCGGTGCAGCGAAACGCCGGCCATCACGCCGTCGGCCGAGGCCAGCGTGGCATTGTGGAAGGCCATCGCCGCATCGCCGGCCGCGAACACGCCCGGCACCGTGGTCATCTTCATCGCGTCGGTGCGGATCACCGGGCCGAAGCCGCCCGCGTCGACCGCGCAGCCGAGCTGCTCGGCCAGCGGGCTCGCGAGGCGGGTGCGCGGCACGATGAACAGCGCGTCGAGCGGCAGGCGGCGCCCGTCCTCGAAGCGCACGGCCGACAAGGCCTCGGGCGACGGCCCTTCGAGCGCCGCGATGCGGCCCGGCTCGATCGCCACGCCGCGCGACAGCAGCTTCGCGCGCGTGGCGTCGTCGAGGCCGTCGGCGCCATGCAGGAACAGCGTGGCCGGTCCCCATTCGGCGAACAGCATCGCATGCTCGGGCGTGTGCGGCGCCTCGATCAGCACGCCGAGCCGCCGGTCGCGCACCTCCCAGCCGTGGCAGTACGGGCAGTGCAGCACACTCTTGCCCCAGCGCTCGCGCACGCCCTCGATGTCGGGAAAGCCGTCCTCCACGCCGAAGGCCAGCACGATGCGCTCGGCGGACAGCCGGCGCCCGTCCTCGAGCGCGGCCTCGAAGCCGCCGGCCTCGCGCACGCGCGCCTCGGTGACCTTGCCTTCGATGAAGTGCGCATTCGGATAGGCCAGCACCTTGGCGCGCGCGCCGGCGATCATCTCGCGCGGCGGCGTGCCGTCCTGGCCGAAGAAGCCGTGCGAGGCCGCGGCGAAGCGGTTGCGCGGTGCGCCCGCGTCGACGATGCACACCTTGCGGCGCGCACGCGCGAGTTGCAGGGCCGCGGAAAGGCCGGCAAAGCTGCCGCCTACGATCAGCGCGTCAAAGTGCATGTTCGATGTCCTGTCGAGTGAAGCCGCCGCCCGTCATGCGGCGATGGAAGTCCCTGGAGAGATCCGCCAGCGTGATGCCGTGGAAGCGCTCGAGCAGCAGCGCCTCGGCGTCGCGGCAGGCGCCGTCGAGCGCCGCGTTGACGGCCTGCTCGACGATGCAGCCCGGGCTTTCGGTGCGGTTGCCGAAGGCCAGCAGCGCCGGCGAGCCGACCGCGGCGTGGATGTCGCCGAGCGTCACCGCCTCGAGCGGACACGACAGCACCCAGCCGCCGCCGTGGCCCTTGGCCGAGCTCACGAAGCCGGCCTCGCGCAGCCCCGCCATCACGCGCCGCACCACGACCGGGTTGGTCTGCATCGCGACGGCGAGCGTCTCGGAGGTGGCGGGGCCGTTCATCTCGGCCATGTGCAGGAGCGCATGGAGCACGCCTGAAAGTCTGCTGTCGCGTTTCATGCAACATTATGAGTTGCGTAACTTTCAGGCCACCCGCGCGGGGTCGCATTGACCCTGCGGCCGGCACGGTTGTCGCTGCCCCGCCTGTTATCGTCGGCCGCTCCCGATCGACCGCATGCCCGCCGCCCTGCTCCCTCTTCTCGATGCCGCCCTGCGCGGCGTGGTGATCGCGCTCCTGCTGCTGCTCGCGGCGGTGCTGGGCCGCGACCGCCCCGGCCTGCCGGCCGCGCGCGCGGGCGTCGTGCTGGCGCTCGGGCAGTGCGTGCAGCTCGTCTCTTCGGCGCCGTTCTTCGAGGCCCAGGTGCCGCGGCTCTGGCAGGCGCCATGGGTGGCGGTGTCGGTCGGCAACGCGGTGCTGTTCTGGGTGTTCGCGAAGGCGCTGTTCGACGATGCCTTCCGCGTCCGTCCATGGCACCTGGCCGCCTGGGTTGCGGTCGCCATGCTGGCGCTGGTCAATTGCGCGGTGCCGTCGGCGACCGGGCCGCTCGCGCTCGGTCTGCAGCGCGCGGTGCCGCTGGTGTTCGCGGTGCTGGCGGCGCTGGCGGCGGCCTCGCACTGGCGCGAGGACCTGGTGGAGCGGCGGCGCCGGCTGCGCGTGTACATCGTCGCGACCGGCATCGGCTACAGCGTCGCGATGCTGGCCGTGCGGCTCGCATCGCCCGAGGGCCGGCTGTCGAGCGTTTCGGCCACGGCGGACGTGGCGATGCTGCTGCTGATCGTCGCGCCGGTCGCGTGGCGCATGCTGCGGCTCGCGCGATCGGACCTGTTTCCGCCAGCACCGACCCCGGCGCCATCGCCCGCAAGGGCAGCGCCGGCGGCCAGGCCCGAGCCCCGGGCCGAGGCCGCGCCCGACCCGGCCGAGGACCGCCTCGCCCAGGCCTTGCAGCAGCTGATGGCGGTCGACCGCGCGTACCGCATGGAAGACCTGAGCATCGCGGGCCTCGCGGCGCGGCTCGGCGTGCCCGAATACCGGCTGCGGCGGCTGATCAACGCGCGGCTCGGCCACCGCAACTTCAGCGCCTTCGTCAACGGTTTCCGGCTCGACGAGGCACGCACCGCGCTGGCCGATCCGGCGCGGCGCGAGCTGCCGGTGCTGACGATCGCGCTCACGGCCGGCTTCCAGTCGATCGGCCCCTTCAACCGCGCCTTCAAGGCCGCCACCGGGCTCACGCCCACCGAATTCCGCCGCCAGAAGCTGGCCGATTCCTGAAATCGGCCGGCCGAAACCCGTTGCGGCGGCTTTCGGCAAGACATCGCGCGCAGCCCGCTGCATCGTGCGGCCTGCCGCGGGCAGGGGTCCGCGGCGAGCACATGCAAGGAGTTCGATGCGATGCGATGCTTGATGTCCCTTTGGCTGCCCGCGCTGCTGGCGCTACTGGCGGCCGGTCCGTCCGAGGCCGCGATGGGCCTGGCCGAGATTCCGGGCCGGGCCGGTGACGGGGCGGTGACGGTCTTCTATCCGAGCGACGCCGCGGCCGAGCCGGTCCGGCGCGGGCCGTTCGTCTTCGAAGCGGCGCCGCAGGCCGCGCCGGTGCGCGGCAACGCCCGGCTGGTCGTGATCTCGCACGGCTCGGGCGGCGGGCCCTGGGTGCACACGGATCTGGCGCGCGACCTGGTGGCAGCGGGCTTCATCGTCGCAATGCCCGAGCACCACGCCGACAACCAGCGCGACGGCAGCAACCCGGGCCCCGACAGCTGGACGCTGCGCCCGGCCGAGGTCTCGCGGGCGATCGATGCGGTGGCGGCCGATGCGCGCTTCGCGCCGCTGCTCGCGCTCGACCGCGTCGGCATGTACGGCATGTCGGCCGGCGGTCACACCGCGCTGAGCCTCGCGGGCGGCCGCTGGTCGCCCGCCGGGTTCGCGCAGCATTGCGAAGACCATCTGGTGGAAGACTTCCAGTCCTGCGTGGGCCTGATCACGCGGCTGACCGGCAGTTGGCTCGACGGGGTCCGCCGGTGGGCAACGCTGTTCGTGATCCGCCGGCGCTTCGACGACGCCACGCCGCGCGCGCACCATGATCCGCGCATCGCCGCGGTGGTGGCCGGCGTGCCCGCGGCGGCCGACTTCGACATGGACTCGCTGGCCGCGCCGCGGGTGCCGCTGGCGCTGATCACCGCGCCGCAGGACCGCTGGCTGATCCCGCGCTTCCACAGCGACCGGGTGCTGGCGGCCTGCCTCCCGCGCTGCGAATTGCTCGCCGAGCTGCCCGCGGGCGGCCACGGTGCGCTGTTGTCGCCGCTGCCGCCCGGACTCACGGGGCTGGTCGGCGACCTGCTCAACGATCCACCCGGCTTTGATCGCAACACGGTGTTACCGGAGGTGAACAGGAAGACAACGGCGTTCTTCCGCGCCCATCTGCTGCCTTGATGCAGCGGCGGGCTTAACGTTCGAGGGGCCTTTTCCGCCGACGGCCGGTTCCCACACGGATGAGCGCCGACGGCGCACACGGCGACAAATGCGGCTGTGGCGAAGGTGGCACCCGAATCGATCGAGAAAGCGATCGGTTCTTCCACAACTACGAAAGGAATCGTCACCCATGAAGCAGCAACACAACAAGACCATCGTTCTCGGCGCCCTGCTCGCCGGCCTTCTGGCCGCCGGCGGCTTTGCGCAGGCCCAAGGGGTCGGCGTCGGTGTCGGCGTCAACGCGGACGTGAATGCCTCGGGCAGCGCCGGCACGCGCCAGGGCGGCGCCGCGGCAGGCGCGAATGCGCGCGGCGGCACGGCGGCGGGCGCCGGCGCCACCACCGGCGGCGCTGGCGGCGCGGCCACCGATGCGACCGGCAATGCGGTCGGCGGCGTGGGCAATGCCGTCGGCGGCGTGCTCGGCGGCGCGACCAACGCCGTGAGCGGTGCCACCGGTGCCGTCGGCGGCGTCGCGAACACGGCCACGGGCGCCGTCGGCGGCGCGACGCAGGCGGTCGGCGGCGCCACCAATGCGGCGGGCGGCGTGACCAACACCGTGGGCGGCACGCTCAACAGCGCGACCGGCGCGGTGGGCTCGGCGGGCGGCGCGGTGAAGGCACCGGCGGTCGGCGCCAAGGCCGGCGGCAAGGCCCAGGGCTCGGGCGGCGTCGAGATCAAGAAGTAAGCGCGACGCGGCCTTCGCGGCCAAAGCCCGCAGCGCCGAGCGCGCTGCGGGCTTTTTGTTCAGGCGGAAGGCTCGAGCCGGAACAGGCTCGTGACCTCGGCATCGAGCACCATCAGTTCGCGCTGGTTGATGAGCCGCCAGCGCCAGCGCAGGATGCCGAGCGTGGGCCGCTTCTCCGAGCGCCGCACCTCGATCACGTCGGCCACGAGCCGCAGCGCGTCGCCGGGCCGCACGGGGTTGGGCCAGCGCACATGCTCGAGCCCCGGCGACGCGAACGATTCGGAGCCCGCGAGCGCGGCCTCGACCACCAGCCGCATCGCGATCGCGCAGGTGTGCCAGCCGCTCGCGATCAGCCCGCCGAAGGCGCTGCCGGCCGCGGCCTCAGCATCGGTGTGGAACCACTGCGGGTCGTAGTCCTTCGCGAAGCGGACCAGCTCCTCCTCGCTCAGCAGGTACGGGCCGGCCTCGATCACCTGGCCCGCATGGAAGTCGGCGAACTTCATCCGCCGCCGCTCAATAGGTCTCGAGGTGCAGCCGGCCCTCGCGCTTGAGGGCGGCGCCGACGGTGTCCCAGTCGAGCCCGGCCTCGGTCGCGATGTCGCGCAGCGCGAGCACCACGCCCTCTTCCATGCTCTTGAGGCCGCAGACGTAGAAGTGGCTCGCGCCGTCCTTGAGCAGCGCGGCGAGGTCGGCCCCGCGCTCGCGCATCAGGTCCTGCACGTAGCGCCTGGGGCTGCCCGGCGTGCGCGAGAACGCGAGGTTGATGTCGATGAAATCCTTGGGCAGCGACTGCAGCGGACCGAAGTAGGGCAGCTCCTGCTGGGTGCGCGCGCCGAAGAACAGCATCAGCTTGCCGCCCTCGAACTTGCCGCTCTTGCGCAGGCGCCGGCGCCATTCGGTCATCGCGCGCATGGGGGCGCTGCCGGTGCCGGTGCAGATCATCACGATGTGCGACTTCGGATGGTTCGGCATCAGGAACGAGGCGCCGAAGGGCCCCACCACCTGCACGGTGTCGCCGACCTTGAGGTCGCAGACGTAGTTCGAGGCGATGCCGCGCACCGGGTTGCCCTGGTGGTCCTCGGTCACGCGCTTCACGGTCAGCGAGACGTTGTTGTAGCCGGGCCGCTCGCCGTTGCGCGGGCTCGCAACGGAATACTGGCGCGCATGGTGGCGCTTGCCGAGCGCATCGGTGCCGGGCGGGATGATGCCGATCGACTGGCCCTCGAGCACCGGGAACGGCACCACGCCGAAGTCGAGCACGATGTGATGCGTCTCGCTGTCGAAGCCGGCCTCGGTGCAGTTGAAGTTGCCGACCACGGTGGCGGTCGTCGGCGACTTCGGCGGAAAGAGGTTGGTGTAGGCATGCGCCGCCGACCACGGCGGCACCGTGGCGCCGTACTGCGCCGAATGGAAGACCGGCTCGAGCGGCTCGACCGCGGCCTGCGCGGGCGAGGCCGGCTGCGCGGCGGGCGCGGCCGCCTGGGCGGCATCGGCCGCGGCGCCGGCGGCCTCGAGTTCCTCGGGCGGGAGCTCGGCCGGCAGCGATTCCCAGCCGAACTGCTCCTCGATCGAATAGGCCCGCGCGATCGGCACCGTGCGCCAGTTGTCGATCGAGCCCGTGGGGCACGGCGAGATGCAGGCCATGCAGCCGTTGCAGACGTCGGCGCGCACCACGTAGTTGTTGTCGTCGTGCGTGATCGCGTTGACGGGGCAGGTGGCCTCGCAGGTGTTGCAGCGGATGCAGATCTCGGGGTCGATCAGGTGCTGCTTGATGATCCCGGCTTCTACGGCCATGTCCATGTAGTTCTCCTGAAGCCCTCCCCCTCTGGGGGGGAGGGTTGGGCGTCAACCGAAGCGGACGTATTCGAAATCGACCGGCTGGCGGTTGATGCCCATCACCGGCGGCGCGATCCAGTTGGCGAACTTGCCCGGCTCGACCACGCGGCCCATCAACGATGCCACGAAAGCGAAGTCCTCGGCGCTCGGCAGCCACTCGTCGCGGCGGGCGGCCCATTCGGCTTCGTTGACGACACGGCCCTCGGGCGACATCTTGATGCCCGCGAGCGCGCCGATCTGGCGGTTGAAGGCCTTGTGCGGCACGACCAGGCGCGTCGGGATGCCGGCCTTCTCGAGCACCTTGTTCCAGCGGCCGACGCCGGCGACCGAGTCCTTGATGAAGTCGTCGCGCAGCACTTCGTTGAGCGCATTGAGCATCGGCACGTCCTTCTCGACCAGCTGGCCGTCCTTGACCTCGAGCACCTTGTAGGTCTGGCCCTTGAGCACGTGGTCGTCGGTGCGCTTGCCTTCCTCGTAGCGGCCCTTCAGGCCCGAGCTGTAGAAGGTGGCGGCGTTGCTCGACTGGTCGGCGCCGAACAGGTCGATGGTGACGCTGTAGTGGAAGTTCAGGTAGCGCTGGATCGTGCCCAGGTCGATGGCGCCGGCGGCGCGCACCTTCTGCGGATCGTCGGTCTTGAGCTCGTTCATCACCTGCGCGGTGCGCGCGAGCACGCGCGAGACGCCGCTCTCGCCCACGAACATGTGGTGCGCCTCCTCCGTCAGCATGAACTTGGTGGTGCGCGCGAGCGGGTCGAAGGCGCTCTCGGCCAGCGCCGACAGCTGGAACTTGCCGTCGCGGTCGGTGAAGTAGGTGAACATGAAGAAGGCCAGCCAGTCCGGCGTCTTCTCGTTGAAGGCGCCCAGGATGCGCGGGTTGTTCTCGTCGCCCGACTGGCGCTGCAGCAGGGCCTCGGCCTCCTCGCGGCCGTCGCGGCCGAAGTGCTTGTGCAGCAGGTAGACCATGGCCCAGAGGTGGCGGCCCTCCTCGACGTTGATCTGGAACAGGTTGCGCAGGTCGTACATCGACGGCGCGGTCAGGCCCAGGTGGCGCTGCTGCTCGACCGAGGCGGGCTCGGTGTCGCCCTGCGTGACGATGATGCGGCGCAGGTTCGCGCGGTGCTCGCCGGGCACGTCCTGCCAGGCCTTTTCGCCGAGGTGGTCGCCGAAGTGGATCTTGCGCTCGGCGTCGCCGGGGTTCAGGAAGATGCCCCAGCGGTAGTCGCGCATCTTCACGTGGCCGAACTGGGCCCAGCCCTGGGGGTCGACGCTCACGGCGGTGCGCAGGTAGACCTCGTGGTTGGTCGATCCCTCGGGGCCGACGTCGTCCCACCAGTTGATGAAGTTCGGCTGCCAGCCCTCGAGCGCGCGCTGCAGCGTGCGGTCTTCGCCGAGGTTGACGTTGTTGGGGATCTTCTCGCTGTAGTTGATCGTGCTCATCGTTGTTCCTTGGGTTGTGCGGGCGGACTGCCGGGTCAGACGCGGTGGAGATCGAAGCCGGCCTTCTCGCCGGTGCCGTAGACCTTCAGCGCGCCCTTCTCGCCGACGGCGTTGGGGCGGTTGAAGATCCAGTTCTGCCAGGCCGAGAGACGGCCGAAGATGCGGGTCAGCATGTTCTCGCGGCTGGCGAAGCGCAGGTTGGCCTCGAGGCCGGTGAGCGCGTCGGGCGACATGGCGGCGCGCTCCTCGATCGCGATGCGGATCTCGTCGTCCCAGTCGATGTCGTCGGGCGCGGCGGTCACGAGGCCGAGCTTGAGCGCCTCGTCGGCGTCGAGCGGCCTGCCCGCGGCCGCACGCGCGGCCTCGAGCGGCGCGGCCTCCTCGTAGAAGCGGCGCTGCAGGCGGCCCTGGCCGTTGACCATCGGGAAGAAGCCGAAGTTGAATTCGTCGAGCACCAGCCGGGGCGCGCGCCCGGCATCGTCGGGCAGCGCGAGCATGTAGGTGCGGTCGGCCGCGAAGGCGAGCTCGGCGAGCGTGCCCGCGAAGCAGGAGCCGGCCTCGACCAGCGCGAACAGGCTGCGCGAGGACACGTCCAGCCGCGCCAGCGTGCGGCGCAGCGCGCCGATGGTCTCGCGCACCAGCCAGTGGTCCTTGTTTGCGAGCATCACCGCGTCCGAGGCGAGCACCGCCTGCGCGTCGCCCTCGGTCTTGAGCAGCCAGGTGCCGATGTCGAGCTCGTTGGTGCGCAGGTGGAGGATCGCGTCGTCGAGCTCGCGGCACATCGCGAGCGGCCACCAGGCGGCGCCCGCGGCTTCGATGGCGGCGGCGTCGGCCGGCTGCGCGCCCGCCGGTGCCTTGACGGTCAGGGTCGCGGTGCGCTTGCTGCGGTCGATCTTCACGTCGACGTGCGCATAGGCGACGCCGTCGGCGCTGTCGGTGCGCTCGATGCGCGTGAGCTTCACGCCCTTGGCGCCCGCGGGGCGGTCGCTGGCGGCGGCGAGCTGGGCGGCGCGCTCCTGCACCGCGGCGGCGAACTGCGCGGGCTTGGCGATCGCGTCGACCAGGCGCCACTCGACCGCGCGCTGGCCGCGCACGCCCTCGACGCTGGTGCAGAAGATGTCGGCGAGGTCGTGGCGCACGTGGCGCTTGTCGGTCACGCGCGTGAGGCCGCCGGTGCCGGGCAGCACGCCGAGCAGCGGCACCTCGGGCAGCGAGACGGCCGAGGAGCGGTCGTCCACCAGCAGGATCTCGTCGCAGGCGAGCGCGAGTTCGTAGCCGCCGCCCGCGCAGGCGCCGTTGACGGCCGCGAGGAACTTGAGGCCCGAGTGCGTCGACGAGTCCTCGATGCCGTTGCGCGTCTCGTTGGTGAACTTGCAGAAGTTCACCTTCCAGGCGTGGCTCGAGACACCGAGCATGAAGATGTTCGCGCCGGAGCAGAAGATCCGGTCCTTGCCGCTCGTGACGATCACACTGCGCACCTCGGGATGCTCGAAGCGCACGCGGTTGAGCGCGTCGGCGAGCTCGATGTCCACGCCGAGGTCGTAGCTGTTGAGCTTGAGCTTGTAGCCCGGGCGGATGCCGCCGTCCTCGGCGATGTCGAGCACCAGCCGCGCCACGGGCCCCTCGACGCTGAGCTTCCAGTGCTTGTACTGCGAGGGTTCGATGCGGTAGTCGACGCGCGGCGGCGCCTGGCGGGTGGTGGTCTCGGTCATGCGAAGGTCTCCTGTGGGGGCAGAGGCGCACCGGAACAATAATGCATTAGCCGGCGCCGATGACATGCATCATGCTGCATGCACACAGGCAAGTCAATGCCTGTTGTGCTTTTTTTCAGAAAAAGCGGCGCCCCGCCCCGGGCGTCAGACCAGGCCCATGGCCTGGCGCGCCGCAGCGCGCAGGTCCTGGAAGCTCTGGGCCAGGCTCTTGCCGCTGGTGTCCACGGAAAGATCCGCCTTCGAATAGAACGCCGCCCGGCCGTCGAGGATGCGCCGCAGGTCCTCCATGGCTTCGCGGCTCGCGGCCATCGGGCGCGTGTCGCCCTGCGCGGCCACGCGGCCCATGTGCTCCTCGGGCGAGGCCTGCAGCCAGATCGTGGTGCAGTGCGCGAGCAGCTCGTTGAAGGTGGCGGGGTCCGACACGATGCCGCCCGGCGTGGCGATGACCACCTCGCTGTAGATCTGCACCGCCTCCTCGAGCGCGCGGCGCTCGTAGCGGCGGTAGGCGTTGGTGCCGTAGAGGTCGTGGATCTCGCGCACGCTGCAGCCCGCGAGCTTCTCGATCTCGCGGCTCAGCTCGATGAAGGGCAGCTCGAGGTCCTCGGCCAGCATCTGGCCGAGCGTGGACTTGCCCGCGCCGCGCAGGCCCACGAGCGCGATGCGGCGCTGCCGCGACGGGTCGACCGAAGCGGTGCCGAGCAGCTCGCCGAGCGCGATGCGCGCGCGGCGCAGGTCGGCCTCGCTGCGGTTCTCGAGCAGCTCGCGGATCAGCAGCCACTCGGGCGAGCTCGTGGTCACGTCGCCAACCAGCTCGGCGAGCGAGCAGTGCAGCGCGCCGGCCACCTGCTGCAGCACCAGGATCGAGGCGTTGCCGATGCCGTATTCGAGGTTGGCGAGATGCCGCTCCGACACCTCGGCCGCGACCGCCACCGCCTTGCGCGTCAGGCCGCGGCGCGCGCGCAGGTTGCGCACGCGCTCGCCCAGGGCCGCCAGCAGCGGGTGCTTCGCCTCGCCGGCAGGCGCGGCGTCGGATTTGGCGGGGGTGCCATCGGGCGCGGCGGCCAGCACCGCGTCTACATGCTCGTTCATGCAAGTCCTCGTTCTCGGCCTCGATTGTGCGCCCCTAGGGTAAACACCATGGATGCACTATATTGCTTGACACCTATGGGTGCGGTGCTTATTGTTCGGCCACAAGCAAGATACTGCACGCGCACCGATCACGCAAGGTAGTTCTGAGTTCACCCTGGCATCACCCTCCAGCCAGCCTCCCCCGAAGGAAGCCCGCCAATGTCCAGCAAGGAAGCATTTCACCGGCTGATCGCCGGACTCACCGCCGAGATCGCCGGCCGGCCGCTCGACGATGCGCTCGACCAGTGGCTCAACGCCCGCCATGGCGCGGGCAGTGCCACCTTCGAGCAGTTGCGCACGGCCTGCATCGGCGGCGTGGCCGAGGGCTGGCTCTGCGAGCGCGAGGGCGGCGGCATCAAGTACGGCCGCGTGTTCAAGGCCGAGGACGCGCTGCACCGCTTCTCGGTCGACGTGGTCGACATGCAGGACATCGCGGGACCGCACCACACGCATCCGAACGGCGAGATCGACCTGATCATGCCGCTCGACGGCGGCGCCGCCACCTTCGACGGGCGGCCTGCGGGCTGGTGCGTCTACGGCCCCGGCACCGCCCATCGCCCGACCGTCGCGCAAGGCCGCGCGCTCGTCCTCTACCTGTTGCCCGAAGGGCAGATCCAGTTCACCCGATGACCGAGCTTCTTCCCAACCACGTGGCCGGCCGCTGGCAGCGCGGCACCGGCGCCGGCACGCCCCTGTTCGATCCGGTGCTGGGCACCGAGCTCGCGCGCGTCGACGCGACCGGCCTCGACCTGCCCCGCGCCTTCGCCTTCGCGCGCGAACAGGGCGGCGGCGCGCTGCGCGCGTTGAACTACCGCGAGCGCGCGGGGCTGCTGGCGGCCGTGGTCAAGGTGCTGCAGGCGAACCGCGAGGCGTACGACGAGATCGCCACCGCGAACTCGGGCACGGTGAAGAGCGATTCGGCCGTGGACATCGACGGCGCGATCTTCACGCTCGGCCAGTACGCGAAGTGGGGCGACGCGCTCGGCGAGGCGCGCGCGCTGCGCGACGGCGAGCCCGCGAAGCTGGGCCGCGAGCCGGTGTTCCAGTCGCAGCACCTGCAGCTGCCCACGCCGGGCGTGGCGCTGTTCATCAACGCCTTCAACTTCCCGGCCTGGGGGCTGTGGGAGAAGGCCGCGCCCGCGCTGCTGTCGGGCGTGCCGGTGATCGTCAAGCCCGCGACGGCCACCGCCTGGCTCACGCAGCGCATGGTGCGCGACGTGGTCGAGGCGGGCGTGCTGCCCGCGGGCGCGCTCTCGGTGGTCTGCGGCAGCTCGGCCGGTCTGATGGACGCGCTCCAGCCTTTCGACGTGGTCTCGTTCACCGGCTCGGCCGAGACCGCGGCGCTGATCCGCTCGCATCCCGCGGTCGCCGCGCATTCGGTGCGCGCCAACATCGAGGCCGACAGCCTCAACAGCGCGCTGCTGCTGCCCGGCGCCGCGCCCGGCAGCGAGGCCTTCCAGCTGCTCGTGCGGGAGGTGGTGCGCGAGATGACGGTCAAGTCGGGCCAGAAATGCACCGCGATCCGCCGCATCCTCGTGCCGCAAGCGGTCTACGACGCCGCGGCCGAGGCGATCGGCGCGAAGCTCGCGGGCGTCGCGGTCGGCAATCCGCGCAACGCGGCCGTGCGCATGGGCGCGCTCGTGAGCCGCGCGCAGCTCGACGCGGTGCGCCAGGGCATCGAGGCGCTGGCCGCGCAGGCCGAGGTGCTGCACGACGGCCGCCATGCGCCGCTGGTCGACGCGGACCCGGCCGTGGCCGCCTGCATCGGCCCGGTGCTGTTCGGCGCGCGCGACGCCGACGCGGCCGCGCGCGTGCACGAGGTGGAAGTGTTCGGCCCCGTCGCCACGCTCTTGCCCTACCGCGACCTCGCGCACGGCATCGCGCTCGCGCACCGCGGCCAGGGCTCGCTCGTGACCTCGCTCTACGGCAGCGACGAAGCCGCGCTGGCGCAGGCGGCGCTCGCGGTGGCGCCGAGCCACGGCCGCGTGCACGTGGTGACGCCCGAGGTCGCACAGGCGCACACCGGCCACGGCAACGTGATGCCGATGTCGCTGCACGGCGGCCCGGGCCGCGCGGGCGGCGGCGCCGAGCTCGGCGGCCTGCGCGCGCTCGACTTCTATCACCGCCGCAGCGCCGTGCAGGCGAGCCCCGGCGTGCTGGCCGCGCTGGGACTCTAGGAACGGAAGAAGAACAACAACAACAACGACAACGCCCGCGGCCCCAAGGAGACGACCATGACCCTGCCCCCACGATTCAATTTCGCCGACCACCTGTTCAACCTCAACCGGGGCCGCGCGGCGCGCACCGCCTACATCGACGACCACGGCCGCCTGAGCTACGGCCAGCTCGAGGACCGCGCGCGGCGGCTCGCCGCGGCGCTGCGCGCCGCGGGCGTGCGGCGCGAGGAGCGCGTGCTGCTGCTGATGCTCGACGGCAGCGACTGGCCCGTGAGCTTCCTCGGCTGCCTCTACGCGGGCGTGGTGCCCGTCGCGGTGAACACGCTGCTCACGGCCGACGACTACGCCTACATGCTCGAGCACAGCCGCGCCCAGGCCGCGCTGGTCTCGGGCGCGCTGCTGCCGGCGCTGCAGGACGCAATGGCCCGCGGCGCGCACGAGGTGCACACGCTGGTCGTCTCGCAGCCCACGGGCGCGCTGCCTGCGGGCGCGCAGGCGTTCGAGGCCGCGCTCGCGGCGGCCGAGCCGATGCCGGCGCCCGCGGCCACCGCCGCCGACGACCCGGGCTTCTGGCTCTATTCGTCGGGCTCCACCGGCAAGCCCAAGGGCACGGTGCACACGCACGCCAATCTCTGGTGGACCGCCGAGCTCTACGGCAAGCCGGTGCTCGGGCTCACGGAGCACGACATCTGCTTCTCGGCCGCCAAGATGTACTTCGCCTACGGCCTGGGCAACGCGCTGACCTTCCCGCTCTCGGTCGGCGCCACGGTGGTGCTGATGGCCGAGCGCCCCACCCCCGACGCGACCTTCCGCCGCTGGGTGGAACACAAACCCACGGTCTTCTTCGGCGCCCCCACCGGCTTCGCCGGCATGCTGGCCTCGCCCAAGCTGCCGCCGCGCGACGCGGTGGCGCTGCGCATGTGTTCTTCCGCCGGCGAGGCGCTGCCGGGCGAGATCGCGCAGCGCTTCAAGGCGCATTTCGGCTGCGACATCATCGACGGCATCGGCTCCACCGAGATGCTGCACATCTTCATCTCGAACCGCCCCGGCGACGTGCGCTACGGCACCACGGGCCGGCCGGTCGAGGGCTACGAGGTCGAGCTGCGCGGCGAGGACGGCCGCCCGGTCGCCGACGGCGAGGTCGGCGACCTCTACATCCGCGGCCCGAGCGCGGCGCTGATGTACTGGGCCAACCGCGAGAAGTCGCGCGAGACCTTCCAGGGCGGCTGGACCAAGAGCGGCGACAAGTACACGCGCGACACCGACGGCTACTACACCTATGCGGGCCGCAGCGACGACATGCTCAAGGTCAGCGGCATCTACGTCTCGCCCTTCGAGGTCGAGGCCACGCTGATGCAGCACCCGGCGGTGCTCGAGGCCGCGGTGATCGGCAAGGAGGACAGCGACGGCCTCACGAAGACCAAGGCCTTCGTGGTGCTCAAGGAAGGCCGCAGCGCGACCGAGGACGAACTCAAGTCCTTCGTGAAGGAGCGCCTCGCGCCCTACAAGTACCCGCGCTTCCTCGAGTTCGTGCAGGAGCTGCCGAAGACCGCGACCGGGAAGATCCAGCGCTTCCGCCTGCGCGAGAAGGAACGCCAGGCATGAGGCCGGACTTCGCGGCCATCGACTGGCGCGGCCGCGCCGTGCGCATCGAATGCGCCTGGATCGCGCCCGAGCGCACCGACGCCCCGCTGGTCGTGTTCCTGCACGAGGGCCTGGGCTCGGTCGCGATGTGGAAGGACTTCCCCGCCCGGCTGTGCGAGGCCGCGCAGGTGCGCGGGCTGGTGTTCTCGCGCCCCGGCTACGGCCGCTCGACGCCGCGCGCCGAGGACGAGGCCTGGGACGTCGACTTCATGCACCGCCAGGCGCACGAGGTGCTGCCGGCCCTGTTCGACGCACTGGATCTGGGCAGGGACAAGCCCTGGCTCTTCGGCCACAGCGACGGCGGCTCGATCAGCCTGCTGTACGCCGCGCGCTTTCCCGAGCGCGTGGCGGGGCTCGTGGTGCTCGCGCCGCACATCTTCGTCGAGGACGTGACCATCGCCAACATCGAGCAGGCGCGCAGCGCCTACCTCTCGACCGACCTGCCCCAAAAGCTCGGCCGCTACCACGACAGTGCCGACTCGGCCTTCTGGGGCTGGAACCGCATCTGGCTGCATCCGCCGTTCCGCGACTGGAACATCGAGGCCGAGCTCGGCGCGATCCGCTGCCCCGTGCTCGCGGTGCAGGGACGGGACGACGAGTACGGCACGCTGGCGCAGATCCGCGGCATCGCGGCGCGCGTCGGCGGGGCATGCGAATTGCTTGAGATCCCGGAATGCGGGCATTCCCCGCATCGCGATCAGCCGGATCGTGTCATCGTCGCGGCCACCCATTTCATCACCAGCAACCACCGGAGACAGTCCCCATGACCATTCGCATCGCCCGCCTCGCGTTCAGCGCGATCGCCCTCGCCGCCCTCGCGTCGGCCGCCGGCGCCCAGGGCACGGCCAAGCTCAAGGTCGGCCTGATGCTGCCCTACAGCGGTACCTACACCGCGCTCGGCGTCGCGATCGAGAACGGCTTCAAGCTCTACGTCGAGGAGCAGGGCGGCAAGCTCGGCGGCCGCGAGATCGAGTACTTCAAGGTCGACGACGAATCCGATCCGGCCAAGGCCACCGACAACGTCAACAAGCTGATCAAGCGCGACAACGTCGACGTGATCGTCGGCACCGTGCACTCGGGCGTGGCGATGGCGATGGCCAAGGCCGCGAAGGAAAGCGGCACCGTGCTGATCGTGCCGAACGCCGGCGCCGACGCCGTGACCGGCCCGATGTGCGCGCCCAACATCTTCCGCAGCTCGTTCAGCAACTGGCAGCCGGCCTACGCGATGGGCGAGGTCGCGGCCAAGCAGCAGGGCAAGAAGAAGGCGATGACCATCACCTGGAAGTACGCGGCCGGCGACGAGTCGGTCAACGGCTTCAAGGAAGGCTTCGAGAAGAACGGCGGCAAGATCGAAAAGCAGCTCACGCTGCCGTTCCCGAACGTGGAGTTCCAGGCGCTCCTGACCGAGATCGCGGCGGCCAAGCCCGATGCGGTCTATGCCTTCTTCGCGGGCGGCGGCGCCGTGAAGTTCGTCAAGGACTACCAGGCAGCCGGCCTCAACAAGACGATCCCGCTCTACGGCCCGGGCTTCCTGACCGACGGCACGCTCGAGGCGCAGGGCGACGCGGCGCAGGGCATGCTGACCACGCTGCACTACGCGGACGGCCTGAACACGCCGCGCGACAACGCCTTCCGCGTGGCCTACGCCAAGTCGTTCAAGCTGCAGCCCGACGTGTACGCGGTGCAGGGCTACGACGCGGCGCAGATGCTCGGCGTCGGCCTCGCGGCGACCAAGGGCGACATCTCGAAGAAGGCCGACTTCGCGGCCGCGGTCGAGAAGGCCAGGATCGACAGCCCGCGCGGCACCTTCACCGTGAGCAAGGCGCACAACCCGGTGCAGGACATCTACCTGCGCAAGGTCGAGGGCAAGGAGAACCGGCTGGTCAGCACCGCGATCAAGGGCCTGGCCGACCCTGCCCGCGGCTGCAGGATGTGAGGCCCACCGCCGAAGCGGCCCACTTCGTGTAGCCGCCTCCCCCTCGAGGGGGCGACACCTGCGGCCCGGCAGAGCCGGTTCCGCGGTGTCTTGCGAACATCGCGGGCGCTTCGCGCCACGCTCCTCTTCTAGCCCTTTTGGGATTGCTTCAACGTGGATTTCGGCACCTTTCTGGTCCAGTGCCTGAACTCGGTTCAGTACGGACTTCTTCTCTTCCTCGTCGCCTCGGGGCTGACGCTGATCTTCGGGATCATGGGCGTCATCAACCTCGCGCACGGGAGCTTCTACATGATCGGCGCGTACATGGCGTTCACGCTCGCGCCGCTGTTCGGCGACCAGTTCCTGCTGATGCTGGTGGCCGGGGTGGTGCTGGCCGCGGTGTTCGGCTACGTGCTCGAATGGGCCTTCTTCAGCTACCTGTACCAGCGCGACCACCTGCAGCAGGTGCTGATGACCTACGGCCTGATCCTGGTCTTCGAGGAGCTGCGTTCGCTGCTGGTGGGCAACGACGTGCACGGCGTGAAGGTGCCGGCCTGGCTCGACGGCAGCTTCGCGCTCGGCGACGTGATGAGCTACCCGTGGTACCGCCTCTTCGCCTCGGCCGCCTGCATCGTGCTCGCGGTGGGGCTGTACTGGGTCGTCAACCGCACGCGCCTGGGCATGATGATCCGCGCCGGCGCGAGCAACCGCGACATGGTGCGCGGCCTGGGCATCGACGTGAAGCGGCTCTACCGCATCGTGTTCGCGGCCGGCGTGGCGCTCGCGGCGCTCGCGGGCATGATCGCCGCGCCGATGTCCTCGGTCTACCCGAACATGGGCGCGAGCGTGCTGATCATCTGCTTCGTGCTGGTGGTGATCGGCGGCATCGGCTCGATCACGGGCGCGCTGGTGGCCTCGCTGCTGGTGGGCTTCGTCGACACCTTCGGCAAGGTGTTCTTCGCCGACCTCGCGGGCATCGGCATCTACCTGCTGATGGCGATCGTGCTGATCTGGAAGCCCGAGGGGCTGATGGGGAGGCGGCCATGAGCGGGCGCCCCCACAAGCTGGGCTGGCTCGTGCCCGCGGCCTGCGCGGTCGTGCTCGGCGTGGCCGGGCCGATGCTGGGCAACTACGCCTCGGACTTCATCGTCAAGGTGATGATCCTCTCGATCTTCGCGCTGAGCCTGGAGCTGCTCGTGGGCACGACCGGCCTCGTGAGCCTGGGCCACGCGGCCTTCTACGGCATCGGCGCCTACGTCACGGTGCTGGCCTCGGGCAACGAGGGCGGCAACCTCGCGCTGCTGCTGCCGGCCGCGATGGGCGCGGCGGCGCTGTACGCGCTGTTCGTGGGCGCCCTGAGCCTGCGCACGCGCGGCGTCTACTTCATCATGGTGACGCTCGCGTTCGCGCAGATGGCCTTCTTCGTGTTCCACGACACCAAGGTCGGCGGCGGCAGCGACGGCATCTACCTCTACGTGCGGCCGGCCCTCGGCAAGCTGCTCGACATGGAGAACCGCACGGTGCTGTTCTACGTGGTGCTCGCGGCGCTGGTGTTCACCTACGCGCTGCTCGCGCTCGTGCGGCGCTCGCGCTTCGGCGCGGCGCTCGCGGGCATCCGCGTCAACGAGCAGCGCATGCGCGCGGCGGGCTTCCCGGTCTACGGCTACAAGCTCGCGGCCTTCGTGCTCGCGGGCGCGCTCGCGGGGCTCGCGGGCTTCCTGCTCGCCTCGCGCGACGGCGTGGTCAACCCCGAGCTGCTCGCATGGCACAACTCGGGCGAGGTGCTGCTGATGGTGATCCTCGGCGGCCTCGGCCACCTGCGCGGCGCCGTGATCGGCGCGGTGGCGTTCACGCTGCTCAAGGAGATCTTCTCCACGCACGCGGTGATGGGTCCGCTCGCGGACCACTGGCAGCTGACGCTGGGTCTCGCGATCATCGTGTTCGTGGCGCTCCTGCCCAAGGGCCTGATGGGCCTGGTGCAGCGCCTGTCGCCGAAGGGGGCCGCATGACCACGACCGCCCTGCTTTCCGTCGACAAGCTCACACGCCGCTTCGGCGGCCTCACGGCCGTCAATGCCGTCACGCTCGACCTGCACGTCGGCGAGGTCCATGCCGTGATCGGCACCAACGGCGCCGGCAAGTCGACGCTGATCAACATGCTCTCGGGCGAGCTCGAGGCCTCCGAGGGCCGCATCGCGCTCGACGGCGTCGACGTCACGCGGCGCGCGCAATGGCGCCGCGCGCGCGCCGGCGTGGGCCGCAGCTACCAGCGCACGACCATCTTCCCCGAGTTCAGCGTGCACGAGAACTGCCGCCTCGCCGCCCAGGCCGCGACCGCGCGGCCGTGGATGCTGTGGGAATCGTCGGCGCGCTGCGCCGCGAGCAATGCCGCGGCCGAGGCCGCGCTCGAGGCCGCGGGCCTCGCCGACGTGGCCGCGCGCACCGCGGGCACGCTGAGCCACGGCGCGCAGCGCCAGCTCGAGGTCGCGATGTGCCTCGCCACCAGGCCGCGCGTGCTGCTGCTCGACGAGCCGCTCGCGGGCATGGGCGCCGAGGAGACCGACCGCATGCTCACGCTGCTCGCACGGCTCAAGGCCACGCACGCGATCCTGCTCGTGGAGCACGACATGGACGCGGTGTTCCGCATCGCCGACCGCATCACCGTGATGGTGAACGGCACCGTCATCGCCACCGGCGACCCGGCCTCGATCCGCGAGAACCCCGAGGTGCGCACGGCCTACCTCGGTGAGGAACACTGACAAATGCTCGTCGTCCGCGATCTCAACACCTACTACGGCAACAGCCACATCCTGCGCGGCGTGCATGCCGGCATCCCCACCGCCACCTCGGTGGGCCTGCTCGGCCGCAACGGCATGGGCAAGACCACGCTGATCCGCACCATCATGGGCTACGTGCGCCCGGCCTCGGGCGAGGTGCAGGTCGACGGCCGCACCGTCACCGGCCTGCCGCCCGAGAAGATGGCGCGCCTCGGCATCGGCTACGTGCCCGAGGGCCGCGGCATCTTCCCGAACCTCTCGGTGCGGGAGAACCTCGTGATGAGCGAGCGCGCCGGCATCGACGGCAGCCGCGCCTGGACCTTCGACCGCGTCATGGCCACCTTCCCGCGCCTGGCCGAGCGGCTCTCGCACGGCGGCCAGCAGCTCTCGGGCGGCGAGCAGCAGATGCTCTCGATCGGCCGCGCGCTGATGACCAACCCGCGCCTGCTGATCCTCGACGAGGCCACCGAGGGGCTCGCGCCGCTGATCGTGGCCGAGATCTGGCGCGTGATCGGCGAGATCCGCGCCACCGGCATCGCCACGCTGATCGTCGACCGCGACTACCGCAAGGTGCTCGCGCACACCGACCTCGCTGTGGTGATGGAGAAGGGGCAGATCGTGCGGCACGGGGCCTCGGCGGAGCTGCTGGCAGAGCCGCGGGTGCTGGAGGAGCTGCTGGGGGTTTGAGGCTCACCCGCCGCGCCGTCCCATCAGGAAATCGATGAACACCCGCATCCGCAGCGGCACATGCCGCCCGTCGGGGTACAGCAGCGTGTAGGGCCGCGAGCGGCCCGCGAACGGCTTGAGCACCTCGACGAGCGTGCCGTCGGCGAGCTCCTTCTCGACCACGAAGCGGTAGGTCTGGAACAGCCCGGCGCCGCTTTTGGCGAGCGTGACGCCGCCGAGCACGTCGTCGGAGCAGCTGTAGGCGCTGTCGGCGAACACTTCGCGGTCGACGCCGTTCTCCTTGAACAGCCACGAGATGCGCCGGCCGCTGCTGGGCAGCTCGAACTGGATGCATTCGTGCGCCGCGAGGTCGGCCAGCGTGCGCGGCGTGCCGGCCTTGCGCAGGTAGCGCCGCGCGGCGACGACGACGAGTGAGGCGTCCTCGAGATGGCGCGCGATCAGCGTGGAATCGGGCTGGGCGCGCACGCGCACCGCCATGTCGTAGCCCTCCTCGACGAAGTCGATGTTGCGGTTGCTCAGGTGCACGTGCAGCCGGATGTCGGGAAAGCGCTCGCGGAACGCGGGCAGCATCGGCAGGATGCGGTGGTGGCCGTAGGTGGTGGGCACGCTGATGCGCAGCGTGCCCGAGGGCCGCGCCTGCTGGCCCATGACCTCGCGCTCGGCCTCGGCCAGCTGGGCGAGCGCCTGGCGGCACTGCGCGAAGTAGGCGCGGCCGGCCTCGGTGAGCCGCACGCTGCGCGTGGTGCGCACGAACAGCCGCAGCCCGAGCCGCTTCTCGAGCCGCGAGATCGAGCGGCTCACGGCCGCTGGGGTCACGCCTGCGGCCAGCGCGGCCGAGGTGAAGCCGCCGGTC
>CBHTTS010000059.1:0-22146 GCA_966095775.1 uncultured Variovorax sp.
GGCCGGCCGTCGCGCACCCGCGTGTGCAGCAGCACCGGCAGGCGCGGCAGCGGCGGCAGCCCGAGCCGCGCCCCGACGTCCACCGCCTCGGGCGGCAGCATGCGCGGGGCCAGCGCGGCGATGCCGAGGCCGGCCATCACGGCCGCGGCCACCGCCGCGACGCCGCCGCCGACGAAGGTCTCGGTCCAGGGCTCGCCGGCCGCGTCGAGCAGCTGCGCGGCCAGCGCGCGCACGCCGCAGGGTTCGGCCATGGTGGCGATCGGCAGCGGCTCGCCCGCGCGGTGCTGCCAGCCCGGCGCCGCGAACCAGCCGAAGCGCTCCTCGGCCAGCTGCTCGCCGTCGCCGCGGCCCGCATGCAGGCGCACGATCACCGTGTCGAGCTCGCGCCGGTCGAAGGCCTGCAGCAGATCGCCCGAGGAGCCGATGCGGATCTCGATCAGCAGCGCCGGATCGTGCGCGTTCATGCGCGCGATCAGCGCCGGCAGCTCCGGCCCCGCGACGTGGTCGCTGATGCCGATCGCGAGCCGCTGCCGCGCGCCGGCGAATTCGGCCAGGGTGCGGTCGTGCAGCGCCATGAGCGCGCGCGCATGCTCGAGGAAGGCCGCGCCGCGCGCCGAAAGCTGCACGTAGCGCGGCGTGCGCTCCAGCAGCCGCCAGCCGAGCCGGTCTTCCAGTCGGCGCAATTTCTGGCTCACGGCGGCCTGGGTCGTGCCCAGCACGTCGGCGGCGCGCGTGAAGCTGCCGAGTTCGGCGATGCGCACGAATGCCTGCACGGCATCCAGGTCGAGCGGGCGTTCCATCATTTCGAAGCATTGTTGCTGATATCAGCGAAGGCGGCTTCCCGCCGCGCGGGCCGCGGCCTAAGGTCGGGGCCTTCGAAACGACGCAGGAACCCCCCCATGCCGCTGATCCACATCGCGATGCGCGCCGGCAAGCCCGAGGCCTACCGGCAGGCCGTCTTCGACAGCCTCTACCAGGCGCTGCGCGATACGCTCGACGTGCCCGAGGACGACCAGTTCATGACCATCTCCGAGCACGAGCCCGCCAATTTCCGCCGCGGCAACGCCTACGGCGTCGCGCGCAGCGACGACCTGCTCTACATCCGCATCACGGTGTTCGCCACCCGCACCGCGGCGCAGAAGAAGGCGCTCTACCGCCGCGTCGCGCAGCTGCTCGGCGAGCGCCCCGGCGTCCGGCCCGAGGACGTGTTCGTGAGCGTGGCCGACGCGCCGGCCGAGAACTGGTCGGTCGGCGGCGGGCTCGCGCAGTTCGCCTGAGGGTGGTCCGGCGCTCAGCGGGCGCCCGCGCGCCGGGCCAGTTGCTCGCGCAGGATGCGGCGGATCTCCAGGATCGCGAGCGGGTTCTCCTGCACGCTGTGGGCCGAGGGGATCACGAGCTCCGACGCGGCGCCGTCGAGGTGCGCGCTCGCGTAGGGCACGATGCCGTCGCTCGACAGCGCCTGCGCCGCGCCCGGCGTGTCGTTGCCGATGATCGAATGGAAGCGCACGCGCGGATTCATCGGCAGCGCCGAGGCCACGCGCACGAAGGGGTCGCGGTCGCTGAGGTTGTCGATGCTGTTGGGAATGCGCAGCGGCGCGGCGTCCGCCTTGCCCGGCGCGATGCGCACGAGCTCGCGCGAGATGTCGCCGAGCTGGCCCAGCATCGCCACCGGCAGCGTGATCAGGTTCGCCACCCAGCGCGAGAGCCGGTTGTTGGCGAAGTCGGTGCCGCGGTGCGGCGCGGCGATGAAGATCGCGTCGCTGACCTGCGGCAGCGGCTCGAAGCGCACGTAGGGCGCGAGCCTGCGCTCGACGCGCCGCTGCTGCGCGCCCTGCATCGGGTAGTTGTCGAGCAGCGCCTCCCAGAGCCGGTCTTCCGACGAAGACACCATGAGCCGCGCGAGCACCCCGCCCATGCTGTGGCCGATCAGCGTGATGTCGTTCGAGGCCGTGGCGCGGCCGCCGGGGTCGAAGTGCGCGAGCGTGCGGGTGACGGCCTCGCGGATCGCGGCGTTGTTGAGCGGCAGCGGCGCGTTGGTCGGGTAGTAGACCTGCCAGATCTGGTAGCGGCGGCGCAGCGTCTCGTCGCCGAGCACCTCGTTGGCGACGTTGATCCAGGCCTCGGGGCTGCTCGCCAGGCCGTGCAGCATGATGATCGTGCGGCGCTCCGGGTCGTAGGGCTGCATCAGGTAGATGCGCGGCTCGGTGAGTCCGTCGGGTCCGCCGAACAGGCTGCGCAGCGCCTGCAGCGCGAAGTCCGAGCGCGCGAGCCAGAGGCCGTAGCCCGAGGTGAAGTTGGCCGCCAGCGGCACCTCCTGCCCGGCGAGCTGGACGTTGGCCGTGCGGTACGGGTCGTAGGCCGCGATGCGCAGGGTGCGCGTCGCCAGCACCTCGCCGAGGTCCGCGCCCTCGAAGAGCAGCAGCGCGGTGACGACCGGAAAGGGCATCTCGCGGTAGGGCACGCGCGCGCCGGCCGCGTCGGCGCGCGGCGCGTGCTCGTCGGTGCGGCGCGCGTCGGCGGCCACCAGCTCGGCGCCGAAACCGTCGCGCCGGTAGGTGTTGCGCAGGCCCGAGAAGGTCAGCGAGGCGGCGGGGATCAGCTCGTCGGGCGGCGGCGTGTCCGCGGGCAGGCGCAGGTCCGACAGGTCGGTCTCGATGCGCCAGTCGCCCAGGCGCGGCGGCTGCGCCGGCGCCCCGGCGCGCTGGAAGCCGCGGTACATGCCGGTGATGGCCTGCTGCACCGCGTAGTTGTAGTAGTCGCGCACCTGCGTCTGCCGGTCCTCGAAGGCGCGGTCGCGCGGCTTGCGCGCGGTGAAGAACAGGTAGGCATAGGCATGGCGCGCGCTTTCGAGCCAGGCCTCGATCGCGGCGCGGTCCGCGGCCGCGCCCTTGTCGGCCGCGAGCGCGACCTGCAGCCACACCTCCGACATCGCGGACAGGCGCTGCTCGTCGTTCAGTCCCGCGGAGCGGGCCAGCGCGTCGCGGCAGGCCTGGCCGTCCTTGCGGCACTGGTCGGCGTCGGAGCCGATCACCCGCAGCACCTCCTCGGCCGAGGTGCTGAGGCGGCCGGTGGTGAGCACGTCGCCGCGGCGCTGCGCGAGGTACTCGGCCGGCGAGATCGAGCCGACCTTCACGCCCGCGCAGCCCGCGAGCAGCGCCGCCGCGCACAGCAGCGCCGGCAGCCACGGCCGGACGCGGCGCGCGCCCGCCGTCACGGCGTCGCCCCCGCGGCGTCGGCGCCCGGCAGGCCGCGCCGGATCGCCTGCGAGAAGTCGATGCCGGGCGTGGCGTCGCTCGCGATCGCGCGGTCGGTGATGCGGCCGGCCGCGCGCAGCGCCGCCAGGCCGTAGCCCGGCGTCAGGCCGCCCACGTCGAACAGGTAGTCGGGCAGGTAGCCCGAGGCGAGCAGCCGCCAGTCCATCGGCAGCCCCGGCACGATGCGCTTCGCGAGGTCGTAGACGATGGTGGTGCAGTTGGCCGTGAGCGTGTTGTAGAAGCTCGGCGCGCGGCGCAGCGCCGCCGCCTCGTCGAGGTAGGCGAGGAACAGCGATCGCATCTCCGCGCGCGGCAGCCGCACGCGGTACATGTGGACGTCCTCGCCGCGCACGTTGGTGCGCACGCGCAGCACGTCGCGCTCCTCCGCCGCGACCAGGCCGAGCTCGAAGCGCTTGAAGAAGCCGCCGAGCGACGAGAAGCTCTCGCCGCGCTCCTTGCGGATCTCGATCGAGAAGGTCAGGAAGCGGCCGTCGTCGAAGCCGAAGGACACCAGCGTGTGCGCGATCGCCGGACCCATCCAGTACGACACCGAGACGTCGACCGAGCGCAGCCGGTCGAGGTCGTAGCGCCGGGTCTCCCAGCGCGGCGTGTAGTCGGTCTCGCTGCGCCAGTCGAAGGCGCGCACGTTCTCGAGCGTCGCCACGCTGCCGTCGACCCGCGCCGAAAGCTGGCGCGCGACGTCGTCGGCCCAGGCGCGGTCCTGCGAGGGCGCGATGGTGTTCCACCAGCCCACGAGCAGCGCGAAGCCCGCCGCATAGGACAGCAGCGCCCGGGCGGCCCGGCCGCGCCAGAGCAGGGCGATCGCGGCCAGCGCGAAGCCGGCCCAGAGCACGGCGGCCGCGATCTTCCCCGCGAGCCCGACCGGCAATTGATACCAAAGTGCCAGGCAGGCCCAGAGCGCCGACAGCAGCAGCGCGAGCGAGGCCGCGAGGCGGAGGGTGATGCGCAGGAACATTCGCAGGAGCCTGAAGTGCGGCGCGATTATCACTGCCCCTTCCGCCGTGTCATGTCGTTGGGCCCGCGCCTGCGCGGTTTTGCGCCAGTGACTAAGATGCCCGGGCGCCATCCGCGCCCCACCCATCCAGCGTACGAGGCTCCCGCCCATGACCCTTCCCACCACCCGCCTGGGCCGCACCGGCCTGACCGTCTCGCGCCTCGCGCTCGGCACCATGACCTTCGGCCTGCAGACCGACGAGCCGACCTCGCACCGCATCCTCGACAAGGCGGCCGAAGGCGGCATCAATTTCCTCGACACGGCCGACGTGTACCCGCTCGGCGGCACGGTCGAGACCACCGGCCGCACCGAGGAGATCATCGGCCGCTGGCTGCAGAAGCAGGGCCTCTCGGGCCGGCGCCGCTTCGTGATCGCGACCAAGGCCGTCGGCAAGGTCGGGCCCCATGCCTGGGACCAGGGCGCCTCGCGCAAGCACCTGCTCGACGCGATCGACGCCTCGCTCGCGCGGCTGCAGACCGACCACGTCGACCTCTACCAGCTGCACAGCGACGACCGCGAGACGCCGCTCGAGGAAAGCCTCGAGGCGCTCGACGTGATCGTCAAGTCGGGCCGGGCGCGCTACGTGGGCGTGTCCAACTTCCTCGCCTACCGGCTCGCGCGCGCGCTCGGCAAGGCCGACTTGCTGCGGCTCACGCGCTACGTCTCGGTGCAGCCGCGCTACAGCCTGCTGTTCCGCGAGATCGAGCGCGAGCTGCTGCCGCTCGCGGCCGAGGAGGGCCTGGGCGTGATCCCGTACAACCCGCTCGCGGGCGGCCTGCTGACCGGCAAGTACAAGCCCGGCTCGGCGCCCGAGCAGAACACCCGCTTCACGCTCGGCACCGCCGGCGGCATGTACCAGGACCGCTACTGGAACGAGCGCAGCTTCCACACCGTGGCGCAGCTGCACGCGCTCGCCGACGAGGCGGGCGTGCCGCTCGCCACGCTGGCCGTGGCCTGGGTGATGGCGAACCCGCTCGTGACGGCGCCGCTGCTCGGTGCGAGCCGCCCCGAGCAGCTCGACGCCACGCTGGCCGCGGCGGGCTACCGTCTCGATCCCGCGCTCAAGCAGAAGCTCGACGAGCTCACCGCCGAGTACCGCAAGGGCGACGCGCCGCGGTAGGCGGCGCGACGGGGGAGGGGCGGCCATGGCACAGCTGATGTCGCTCTTGGTGCAGAACGCGATCGCGATCGTCTTCGCGGCGAGCTTCGCCGCGCGCCTCGGCCTGCCCGTGCCCGCGGCCGCGGTGCTCGTGGTCTCGGGCGCGCTGCTCGCGGCGGGCAACGTTTCGGTGCCGGGCCTGGTGCTCGCGGCCGTGGTCGCCAACCTGCTCGGCGACGGCGCCTGGTTCTACGCCGGGCGGCGCTTCGGCTACCGCTTCATGCGGCTCTTGTGCCGCATCTCGCTGTCGCCCGATTCCTGCGTGCGCCGCGGCGAATCGCTGATCTCGCGCTGGGGCGGCCTGTCGCTCGTGGCGGCCAAGTTCGTGCCCGGCGTCTCGGTGGTCGCCCCGCCGATGGCCGGCGCGCTCGGCATGTCGGTGCCGCGCTTCATCGGCTACGACACCGGCGCGGCGCTGATCTGGACCGGCGTGTTCCTCGGGCTCGGCTGGGTGTTCCGCGACCAGATCCAGGAGGTGCTCGCGATGCTGGCGCAGGCCGGCGGCATCGCGACCGCGGCGGTCGCGGTGGTGCTGCTCGTGATGCTCGCGGTGCGCTACTGGCGCCGCCGGGCCTTCATGCGGCTCACGGGCATGCCGCGCATCACGGTCGACGAGCTGCACCGGCTGCTGGCGACCGATGCGCCGCCGCTCGTGATCGACGTGCGCGGCGAGGCCGGCGTGAAGGTCGACCCGCGCCGCATCCCCGGCGCGCTGCCGTACACGCTCAAGGCGCTGCAGCAGCGCCGCCTCGACCTGCCGCTCGACGGCGCGCGCGACGTGGTGCTGTACTGCAACTGCCCGAACGAGGTCACCGCCGCCCTGGCCGCGCGGGTGCTGCTCGCGCGCGGCGCGCGGCGCGCGCTGCCGCTCACGGGCGGGCTCGATGCCTGGGTCGCCTCGGGCCATCCGACCAGCCTGCACTGAGCGGCGGCGCCGGCCGGCGGCGCGGTGGTAGTCTTTTGCTCCGATGAAGCTCCGCACCAAGATCGTCGCGCTGGCCGTCGCACCGCTGCTGGTGGCGCTGGTGCTGGTGGCGCTGGCCGTGCGCCACCAGGAGCACGACCTCGCGCGCCGCGAGCGGGCGCTGATCGAGAAGAGCTACATGGACCAGCGGCGCAGCGAGCTGCGCAGCTACGTGGACCTGGCCGTGAGCATCGTGCGCCCGCTCTACGACGCCGGCATGGACGACGAGGACACGCGCAACGAGGCGCTGCGCCGGCTCGCCGCGCTCGACTACGGCGATGACGGCTACTTCTTCGTCTACGACATGCAGGGCCGCTCGCTGATGCATTCGCGCCAGCCCGAGCTGGTGGGGCAGAACCTCTGGGAGATGCGCGACTCGCACGGCCGCTTCACGATCCAGGACCTGATCGCGGGCGCGCGCGCCCCCGGCGGCGGCTACGTCGAGTACGAATGGCGCAAGCCCTCGAGCGAGCAGATGACGCCCAAGCTCGGCTACGTCACCGCGCTGCCGCGCTGGAACTGGATGGTCGGCACCGGCCTCTACCTCGACGACATCGAGGCCACCATGCGCGCGCTCGACCGCCAGATGAGCGCCAACGTCACGACGACGCTGCTGTGGATCGCGGGCATCGCGGCGCTGTGCCTCGGCGTGGTGAGCGCCGCGGGCCTGCTGCTGAACCTCAGCGAGCACCGCGTGGCCGAGGCCAAGCTGCGGCTGCTCGCGCGCCGCGTGGTCCAGTCGCAGGAGGAGGAGCGCGGCCACCTCGCGCGCGAGCTGCACGACGGCACGAGCCAGACGCTGGTCTCGGCCAAGCTGCTGATCGAGTCGGCCGTCGATGCGCTCGACCGCGGCAGCCAGCCCACGCCGCCCGCGCTCGGCAAGGCGCTGCAGCGGCTCAACGATTCGCTGCTCGAGGTGCGCCGCATCTCGCACCGGCTGCGGCCCGCGCTGCTCGACACGCTGGGCCTGCCGGCCGCGCTCGAGCGGCAGGTCGACGAGTTCGCCGAGGAGGGGGCGATCGGCGCCTCGATCATGATCGAGGGCGAGGCCTTCGAGCTCGCGCCGGAAGCCAAGACCGCGCTGTTCCGCGTCACGCAGGAGGCGCTCACGAACGTGCGCAAGCATGCGGGCCAGGCGCAGCAGGTGCACGTCGCGCTCGGCTTCTCCGAGGAGGGCGTGCGGCTCGAGATCGGCGACGACGGCGCGGGCTTCGATGTCGATGCCGTGCAGCTCGACCCGCGCCACGGCATCGGCCTGCGCAACATGCGCGAGCGCATGGAGTCGATCGGCGGCACGCTGCGCGTGCGGTCGCAGCGCGGCAGCACCACCATCGTGGCCGAGGTGCCGGCCGCCAGCGCGAGGGCCGCGACCCCATGACGAGCAACGCCTCGATCCGCCTGTTCCTGGTCGACGACCATCCCCTGGTGCGCGACGGCCTGCGCGCGCGGCTCGGCGCGATGCCCGGCCTCGAGATCGTGGGCGAGGCGGGCGGCGCCGACGAGGCGCTCGCGCTGATCGCGACGCTGGCGCCCGACCTGGTGCTGATGGACGTCGGCATGAAGGGCATGAACGGCATCGACCTCGCCGCGCTGCTGCTCGCGCGCTGCGAGCCCGCGCCGCACGTCGTGATGCTGAGCATGTACGACAACCCCGAGTACGTGCAGAAGGCGCTGCAGGCGGGCGCGCGCGGCTACGTGCTCAAGGACGCGCCCGCCACCGAGATCGTGGCCGCGATCGAGGCGGTGTCGGCCGGCGGCACCTTCCTGAGCCCCGCGGTCTCGAAGAAGCTGTTCCGCAACCAGGCGCCGCGGCCGCTGCTCACGCCGCGCGAGAGCGAGATCCTGAGCGCGCTGGGCCGCGGCGCGTCGAGCAAGCAGATCGCGCGCGACCTCGGCCTGAGCGTGCGCACCGTCGAGGCGCACCGCCAGAGCATCAAGCGCCGGCTCGGCATCGAGGGCCAGGCCGAGCTCATCAAGTACGCGGTGGAGCACGCGCGCGAGTTCGGGGCGGGAGAATGACGCGATGACGCCTTCGCCCATTCCCTCCAGCCCGGCCGCCGAACGCAACAAGCAGCCGATCCTCGAGGTGCTGTCGCGCCTGCTGGGCGCGCGCGGCGATGCGCTCGAGGTCGCCGCGGGCACGGGCCAGCATGCGGCGTGGTTCGCGGCCGCGCTGCCGGGCTGGACCTGGCAGCCGACCGAGGCCGACGCGCGCGCGCTGCCCGCGCTCGCGGCACGCGTCGAGGCGGCGGCGCTGCCGAACCTGCGCGCGCCGCTCGGGCTCGACGCGACCGCTTCCCGGTGGCCGCTGGCCGAACGCGCCTTCGATGCGGTCTATTGCGCCAACATGCTGCACATCGCGCCGTGGGTGGCCTGCGCGGGGCTGATGCGCGGCGCGGCGCGGCATCTGCGCGGGGGCGGCCTGCTCGTGACCTACGGGCCCTACCTCGAGGACGCGGTGCCGACCGCGCCGAGCAACCTCGCGTTCGACGCCGACCTGCGCGCACGCGATCCCGCCTGGGGCCTGCGCCGGCTCGAGGACGTGGCGGCCGAGGCGGACCGCGCGGGCCTCGCGCTGCGCGAGCGGCACGCGATGCCCGCGAACAACCTGCTGCTGGTGTTCGGCCTCAGCGCAGCGGCGGCATCGTGAGGGGCCGCTGCTGCTGCCCGGGCGCCTTCGGCTTGGGCTTCGGATGGGGGTTGGGCTTCGCCTTCGCCTTCGCCTTGGGCGCCGACGGGGAAAGGAACTCGTACTCCAGCTCGAGCGCCTGCTTCACCGTCTTCCAGTCGGGCACCGGCCCGCTGTCGGCGTTCCGCAGGCACTCGCCCGCGATGTAGGTCTTGCCGCTCGCGCGGTCGTACTTGAGGAACAGCCCCGAGACGCTGCCAATGTAGGCATCGATGCCGGCCGACTTCGCCACGTCGGTGTCGTCGCTCGAGAACTCGTCGGGCTTCATCGTCATGTCGGCGCCGGCAACGTTGGGATGGGTGTGGAAGTAGGCCACCGCGACGGCCTTGGCGCCGACCGGCGTGCACCCCTTGTTCTCGTCCCGGTGGCCGGGGTAGACCTTGTTGCGCTCGCCGATGTTGAAGTGCGACACGTAGAACTTGGTGCCGAGCTTGCAGATCATGCCGCCGAACTCGTTGCGGTTGGCGATCGATCGCCGCAGCAGGGCCTGCAGCGCGGCGCGCGCGGCTTCTTCGGGCGTGTCGAAGGCCTGGGTCGGCTTGGGGAAGGGCGGCGGTGCGATGACGATTTCCATGCCGGCGAGTCTGCCGGGCGTGTCCGCGCGACGCCATCGACCGGATTGGATAGGCCGGGTCTCCATTACAGTCGGGCCCACGTCCACAAGCCCCGCACCACCATGCTCTTCTGGATACCCCGCCTGGCGGTCGTCGCCGCCTGCCTGCTGGTCCTCGGTTGCGCGAGCCCTCGGCTGCCGTCCTCCTCGACGGCGTCGTACCCGCCGTCGCCCCTGTCCGCCGAGCAGTCCAACGGCGTCGCGATCCATGCGCTCGGCCTCGTCGGCACGCCGTACCGCTACGGCGGCAACACGCCCGAGGGCGGCTTCGACTGCAGCGGCCTGATCGGCTACGTCTACCGCCAGAGCGCGGGGCAGGCGATGCCGCGCACGGTGGCGCGGCTCGCGGGCTTCGGCCGGCCGGTGGCGGCGTCCGACATCCGCTCGGGCGATCTGGTGCTGTTCGGCGCGGCCACCCCCTCGCACGCTGGCATCTATGTGGGCGACGGGCAGTTCGTGCATGCGCCTTCCACGGGCGGCGAAGTGCGGCTCGACCGGCTCGACGGCGTCTACTGGTCGCGTCAGCCGCTGCAGGTGCGCAGGCTCTGAGCGCGTGCAGCCGTATGGCATGCTGTGCGGATGCGACCGAACCTTCGCGAAGGAGCTGCCATGAAGAAATTGTTTGTACTTGCCATCCTGGGACTCGCGAGCAGCCTGCCGGCCTTCGCGCAGCGCGACTACGACGCCTACGAACGCGACCGCCACTACTGCGCGAGCGGCCGCTCGGGCGTGGACTTCAACACCTGCATGTGGCGCGTGCAGCGCGACCGCGAGGAGCGGCGCCAGGAGCGCCGCGAGCAGCGCGCCTACGAAAGGGAGCAGCGCGCCTACGAGCGCGAGCAGTGGCGCGACCACGAACGGCGCGAGCGCTGGGCCGCGCCGCCGCCGCCGGCCTACCGCCAGTGGGACGACGGCCCGCGCGGCGAACCGCCGCGGCTCAGCGACATGCAGCAGCGCGCGCTCGACAACTGCAACCTGCTCGCGCCGCGCGACCAGCCGCGCTGCCGTGCGACGGTGATGTCGACCGTGCGCTGAGCGGCGCGCCGTTCAGCGCGCCTGCGGCGAGCGCACGTGCTCGGGCCGCAGGCCGATGCCGACCGCGCGCGCGGGCCACCGCCGCAACGGCGGCCAGCGCGCGAGCAGGCGCAGCGGCCAGGGCACCGGCGCGGGCTCGCGCCCGCGGCCCGCGCGGCCGTCGAGCATCGGCTTCAGCGCCCGGTCCTGCACCAGCCGCTGCACGGCCTGCGTCGCGCGCACCGGCCATTCGCGGCGCCGCTGCAACTGCGGCAGCAGCGCGTCGATCTCCTTCTCGCTCGCGCTGCCGGCGAGCGCGGCGGCGAGCAGGTTGGCCGCCGCCACCGCGTCCTGCACCGCGAGGTTGATGCCGACGCCGCCCACGGGCGACATCGCATGCGCGGCATCGCCGATGCACAGCAGCCCCGGGCACGACCACGATTCGAGCCGGTCGACCTCGACTTCGAGCAGCTTCACCGCGTCCCAGTCCGGCAGCGCGGGCAGCAGCCGCGTCGCGAGAAAGGGCGCGATGCGCGCGATCTCGGCATGGAAGGCCGCGAGGCCGCGGCCCTGCAGGTCCGCATGGCCGCCCTTGGGGATCACGAAGGCGCACTGCCAGTAGTCGCCGCGATTCAGGGTGATGAAGAAGTGCCCGCGCCCGACGTGGCCGCCGGTGGCCTCGGGGTCGCCCGGCGCCTTGGGAATGCGCATCCACAGCACGTCGATGGGCGCGCCGTGGCGGATGCGCGGCAGCGCCGCCGCATCGCGCAGCGCGGAGTGCCGCCCGTCGGCCGCGACCACCAGCGAGGCGTCGACCGCGAGCTCGCGCGGCGCGCCCGCGCGCGCGCCGCGCCGCACCTTCACGCCCGTGACGCGGCCGTGCTCCTGCCGCAGCCCGATGGCCTCGGCGTCGGTCCAGAGCTCGAAGCCCGGGTAGCGGCGCGCCGCCCCGCACAGGAAGTCGAGGAAGTCCCACTGCGGCATCAGCACCACGAACCTGCTGTGCGATGACAGGCGGCTGAAGTCGGCGACCGGCAGGCTCCGGCCGCCGATCGAGACGCGCAGTTCGTCGATGCGCTCGTGCGGCCGCTGCAGGAAGGCGTCGAGCAGGTCGAGCTCGTGCAGGATCTCCAGCGTCGAGGGATGCACCGTGTCGCCGCGGAAGTCGCGCAGGAAGTCCAGGTGCTTCTCGAGCACCAGCACGCGCACGCCGGCCCGCGCGAGCAGCAGGCCCAGCATGATGCCGGCCGGGCCGCCGCCCGCGATGCAGCAGCGCGGCGTGGCGACCGGCGCCGGCGGTGCGGCGGCGCCGGACGAGGCGGCAGGGTCGGCGGGCGTGTTCATCGCGGGGCAGGGCGGTGCGGGCATGGCGCATGCATGCGGCTCGAGCCCGATTGCACAGGGTGCGCGCGCGCGGCGTCTCCGGGTTTTCCATTACGCAATGCCACGCAAGCGGCCCGCGCGGTCCGACGGATGGCAGCGCACGCCCGGCCGGGAACACTCGGCGGGTTCAATCTGGAGACATCCGCATGCACAGCATCCGCCGCCACCTGGTGTGGCTCGTGGTGGCCGTGGTCGGCGCGTTCGCGCTCGCCACCGTCGCCCTGACGCGTGGCGAAAGCGTCAACGCCCTCTGGGTGGTGACGGCCGCGATCTGCACCTACCTGATCGCCTACCGCTACTACAGCCTCTTCATCGCCGACAAGGTGCTCGGCCTCGACGCGAGCCGCAAGACGCCGGCGCATCGCCACAACGACGGGCTCGACTACGTGCCCACCGACAAGAACGTGCTGTTCGGCCACCACTTCGCGGCCATCGCGGGCGCCGGTCCGCTCGTGGGCCCGGTGCTCGCGGCGCAGATGGGCTACCTGCCGGGGCTGCTGTGGGTGCTCGCGGGCGTGGTGTTCGCGGGCGCGGTGCAGGACTTCATCGTGCTGTTCATCTCCACGCGCCGCGACGGCCGCTCGCTCGGCGACCTCGTCAAGCAGGAGATGGGCGCGGTGCCCGGCATGATCGCGCTGTTCGGCACCTTCATGATCATGATCATCATCCTCGCGGTGCTGGCGCTGATCGTGGTGAAGGCCCTGGCCGAATCGCCGTGGGGCACCTTCACCGTCGCGGCCACCGTGCCGGTGGCGCTCTTCATGGGCGTGTACCTGCGCTACCTGCGGCCCGGGCGCATCGGCGAGGTCTCGCTGATCGGCTTCGTGCTGCTGATGCTCGCGATCTTCGGCGGCCAGGCCGTGAGCCAGAACCCCGAGTGGGCGCCGCTGTTCACCTTCGACGGCAAGGCCCTGACCTGGATGCTCGTGGGCTACGGCTTCGTCGCCGCCAGCCTGCCGGTGTGGCTGCTGCTCGCGCCGCGCGACTACCTCTCGACCTTCCTGAAGATCGGCACCATCATCGCGCTCGCGATCGGCATCGTGTTCGTCGCGCCCACGCTGCAGATGCCGGCGGTGACGCAGTTCGCGCAGGGCAACGGGCCGGTGTGGTCGGGCAACCTCTTTCCCTTCCTCTTCATCACCATCGCCTGCGGGGCGGTCTCGGGCTTCCATGCGCTGATCTCCTCGGGCACCACGCCGAAGATGCTGGACAACGAGCGCCATGCGCGCTTCATCGGCTACGGCGGCATGCTGGCCGAGTCCTTCGTCGCGGTGATGGCGCTGGTCGCGGCCTCGTGCATCGAGCCCGGCATCTACTTCGCGATGAACAGCCCCGCGGCGCTGGTCGGCAGCACCGCGCAGCAGGCCGCGCAGACCATCTCGAGCTGGGGCTTCGTGGTCACGCCCGAGATGCTGATGCAGACCGCGAAGGACGTGGGCGAGACCACGATCCTCGGCCGCGCGGGCGGCGCGCCGACCTTGGCCGTGGGCATGGCCCACATCCTGCACCAGGTCATCGGCGGCCCCGCGATGATGGCCTTCTGGTACCACTTCGCGATCCTGTTCGAGGCGCTCTTCATCCTCACCGCGGTCGACGCCGGCACGCGCGCGGGCCGCTTCATGCTGCAGGACCTGCTCGGCAGCTTCGTGCCCGCGCTCAAGCGCACCGACTCGCTGCCGGCCAACCTGTTCGCGACTGCGCTGTGCGTGGCGGCCTGGGGCTACTTCCTCTACCAGGGCGTGGTCGATCCGCTCGGCGGCATCAACACGCTGTGGCCGCTGTTCGGCATCTCGAACCAGATGCTGGCCGCGGTGGCGCTGCTGCTCGGCGTGGTGGTGCTGTTCCGCATGAAGCGCGAGCGCTACGCCTGGGTCGCGATCGCGCCGGCCGCGTGGCTGCTGGCCTGCACGCTCACGGCGGGCTGGCAGAAGATCTTCTCGCCCGACCCGAAGATCGGCTTCCTCTCGCATGCGGCGAAGTACACCGAAGGCCTCGCCAACGGCGTGCTGGTGGCGCCCGCGAAGACGCCCGAGGCGATGGCGCGCATCGTCTTCAACGACCGGCTCGACGCGGCGCTGTGCGCGCTCTTCATGTTCGTGGTGCTCAGCGTGCTGGTCTACAGCATCAAGGCCTGCCTCGCGGCGCGCGCGGCCAACCGGCCGACCGCGCAGGAGACGCCGTTCGAGCCCTTCGCCGCATCGGCGGCGCGCTGAAGGGCAACGCCATGGCCCTGGCCTTGCCGGAAGCGGGACGCTACTTCGCGCGCTCGCTCAAGCAGTCGCTGCGGCTCATGGTCGGGCTGCCCGACTACGACGCCTACCTGAGCCACATGGCGGCCACCCACCCGGACCAGGCGCCGATGAGCTACGAGGCGTTCTTCCGCGAACGGCTCGAGGCGCGCTACGGCGCGGGCAAGGGGCGCTGCTGCTAGGGCCCGTCAACAGGCCCTAGCCCAGCAGGAACTCGGTCACGTCGTCCGAGAACCACTTGAGCTGATCGCCGACGACCACGCCGTCGGAGCCGCCGGGGTCGGGCCGCGCCATCGGCATGCCGTGCGCGACCAGCGCCTCGGCGCAGCCGAGCCAGTCGCCGTCGTCGGTGGGCCGGTTGAGCGAGGCCCATGACAGCGAGCCGCTCGCGTCGTCGCCGAAGCCGTGCCGCTCGGTCCAACGGGCGCCGTGTTCGAGAAGGAAGCGCGTGAGCGCCGCATCGCCGCGGAACACCGCCTGGTTCAGCGCCGAGGCCTCCCAGTCGCCGCCGGGGGTGGCGATCGGCCAGCCGAGCGCGACCATGCAGCGCACGGCCGCGTCGCAGCCCGGCTGGGCGGCGAGCTCGGGCAGCAGCCGCAGCTGCGCGGGCGAGAGCGCGGAGAGCACCTGCGGATGTTCCGCGCGGATGCGCCGCGCGGCGGCCTCGTTGCCGCGCGCGCAGGCGGCGACGAACCGTTCGGCCGGCGGCAGCGGCGCGGCCCCGCCGGTGCGCTGCGCGAGCAGCTGCGCCACCTCCGCGAGCCCGAAGCGCAGCGCGAGCGTCCGCGCGTCGGTGCCGTCGGGCGTGCGCGCAGCGGGGTCGGCGCCCGCATCGAGCAGCGCCTCGACGTGCGCGGCCGAGCGCCGGCGCCGGATCGCCCACAGCAGCGGCCGCCCCCAGTCGCTGGTGGGCGCGCCCGGCGCGGTTTCGTTCGGATCGGCGCCGTGGGCGAGCAGCAGCCGTAGCGATTCGAGCCGGTCGAGGTCGAGCACGCGGTAGAGCGCATGCGTGCCGGCCACGCGCGCGCCGGCCTGCAGCAGCAGGCGCGTGCAGGCCGGCTCCTCGAGCGAGTGGTAGAGCGACTCGCCGTCGTTCGGATCGGCGCCCGCGTCGAGCAGCAGCCGCGTCGTCTCCGCGTCGCGGTTCAGTCCGGCCGCGCCGTACAGCGCGGACAGCCGCGCGTCTTCGGCGGGCGCCTCGAGCGAGGCGGGCGGCCAGCGGCTGCCGATGGCCTGGCCCGGATCGGCGCCGGCCCCGAGCAGCAGCCGCGCGCAGTCGCGCAGGCCGTCGCGGAAGGCCGGCAACTGCGCGAGGCTGGAGAACACCACGGCATGGAGCGGCGGCAGCGCGAGCGGACCGCCCGCGCGCCGCACCCAGTCCGGGTTGCGCGCGATCGCCGCGCGCACCGCCTGCACGTCGCCGACCGCGCAGGCGAGCCAGGGATCGTCGCCGCGCAGGCCGGGGCTTTCCTCGAGCAGCCGCGCGGCCACGGCCGGGCGCGCCAGGTTGTTGCCGCCCGCGATCTCGCCGGCATAGACCGCGCGCAGCCACGGCAGCACCGCGCGCGCCGGATCGTTCGCCTGCGCGATGCGCGCGAGCACGAAGCGCTGCAGGTCCGCCCACGACGCGAAGCCGTGCTCGCGCGCCACGCACGACTGCGCATCGTGCAGGCGCAGGCCGAGCGCGGCGATCGCCGCATCGTCCTCGCGGGCGGCGGCGGGCCGGGCGGCGCGGAAGCGGGCGAAGGCGTCGGGATCGCCCCGGCGCAGGGCGGCCAGCAATTGCTTGGCCTGCTTCCTGAGGTGGTCGGGATCGGGCCGTGCGGGAATGCGTTTCACATGAACCTCCGTGCATGAAGCGCCGACGGCCCGCAAATCCGGCTGCACAAAGGACGCTGACAGGTCAGCAGGCAGATGAATGCAAGTGGGTTCCACCCTTCCCGCGGGCCCGGGTGCGGCTTGCACCGCGGGCGCGATGTTAGCGCAAGGCACGCGCCGGCCTCAGGCGCGGGCTGAGGCCGCCTGCGCGAAATCCAGTTTCCATCCGCGGCGGCGCGCTGCCACCATGCATGCGGTCGAACACATGGTGGAGAACGCCGATGGCATCCGAACTCACTCAAGTCATCCGCTGGCGCGTGGCGCTCGCGGGCGCGCTGTGCCTCGCGGCGGCGCTGTCGGTGGCCGGGCCGGCCGACCGGCCGGTGCTGCTGCATGCCGAGCAGCGCTTCCAGCTCGCGCTCGAAGCGCAGGCGGCGCGCGACTACCGCGCGATGCTCGAGCAGCTGCGCCTCGCGGCCGACGAAGGCCATGCCGAGGCGCAGGAGATGCTCGGCATGGTGCTGCTCGCCGGCCCCACGCTCTACGGGCCGGCCGTCAAGGCGAACCGCTGCGAGGCCCGGCAGTGGATGCTGCGCGCGGCCTCGCAGGGCAGCGACACCGCGAAGGTGCAGCTCACCTTCCTGAACCGGCTGCGCCAGTCGCCCGCCGGGCTCGACGCCTGCGGCTGAGCGCCGCACGCTCCCGCAGGTGTGTGGGGATGTGTCCGTCACGGCCGCGTGCCGAGGGCGGGCTAGACTGGGGGCATGAAAGCCTGGCCGTCGTTCCCGTCGTTCCTCGTCGCGCTCGCGGCCGCATGCGCGGGCGCCGCCCATGGCGCGGACACCACCACCCAGACCCCCGCGACCGGCGGCGTCGGCAACTGCGAGTCGCTGCGCGCCCAGATCGAGGCGAAGATCGCCGCGGCCGGCGTCGCGCGCTTCGCCGTCCTCACCGTCGACGCGAATGCGCCCGCCGAGGGCCAGGTGGTCGGCAGCTGCGAGCTGGGCAGCCGGAAGATCGTCTACCAGCGCGAAGGCGCGGCGCCCGGCGCTGCCGGCGCGGCGCGCCCGGCCGCGGCCGGCGAAGAACCGATCCTCACCGAGTGCAAGGACGGCACGGTGTCCCTCGGCGGCGATTGCCGGAAGTAGGCATCACCCACCGCAGCACCGCACCGCCTGGAGCCCATCTTGTCGCGCAACAAAGCCTTCCGCATCGCACTCTCCGCCTCCGCCGCCGCGCTCGGCGGCCTCGCCGCCTACTGGACCCTGCTCGCCGCGCGGCAGGGCCACATCCTGTTCGATGCGCGGCGGCTGCCGGTGGTGCATCTTTCGGACGACTTCTCGACCTACTCGCACACCGTGCCGGGCGGCATGGTGCGCGGCTACGTCTACCACCCGCAGGGCGAGGCCGCGCTGCAGGACCTGTTCGTCTACTTCGCGGGCCGCGGCGAGGACGTGCGCGCCACCGCGCAGGCGCTGCACTGGCTGCCCGAGGGCTTCGGCTTCGCGGCGATCAACTACCGCGGCGTCGCCGATTCCGAGGGCCATCCGTCGGAGATCGCCTCGGTGGCCGACGCGATGCAGTTCGCCAACCACCTGCGCAAGGCCTTCCCGCATGCGCGGCTGCACGTGGTGGGGCGCAGCCTCGGCACGGGCGTGGCGATCCAGCTCGTGGCGCGGCAGGACTTCGCGAGCCTGCAGCTGGTCACGCCCTACGACTCGATCCTCGAGGTGGCGAAGCGGCGCTTCCCGCTCGTGCCGTTGTCGCTGCTGCTGCGCAACCGCTTCAATTCGCTGGCGCACTGCAAGGAAGTGGCCGCCAAGACCCAGGTGCTGCTGGCCGAGCGCGACGACGTGGTGCTGCCCGAGCGCTCCGACAAGCTCATCGCGGCCTGGCCCACGCCGATCAGCGTGCAGACGGTGCCGGGCTCCGACCACCACAGCATCATGCGGCTCGAGCCCACCTGGCTGCACCTGGTCGATTTCGCGCTGACCGCGATCCTGCCCGAGCCCAAGGCAGCCTGACCAGGTACAGCCCAGGGCACCCGTGGAACCGGCTTTGCCGGGCCACCGGGTGCGCCCCCCAGTGGGGGGAGGCGGCTACACGCAGTGAGCCGCTTCGGGGGGCGTCTTCAAGTGCTCCAGATGCGCGGCGTGCTCGGCGCGAGGCGCCAGAGCTCGGCGCGCCAGGCCTGCCAGACCTGGCGCAGCAGCTGCATCGCGGGCTCGACCACGGGCGCGAGCACGCGCAGCACCACCACCTCGGCATGTGGGCTGGTCGCGCCCGCGCTCTCGCGCAGCGCGTGCGCATCGATCGCCTCGCGCGCGAGCGCGAGCAGCGCCTCGCGCCGCGCGCGCTCGGCCGGCGTGCCCGCCACGAAGAACAGCGAGGCCAGGCAGCGGTGCCCGCCGAGGCCCACGGGGCTCTGCAGCAGCCGCCGGTCGGCCGCGTCGATGCGGCCGCGTTCGAGCCAGACGCCCGGCACCTCGATGTGCTGCAGGTAGCTGCCGCGCTCGAAGGGCTGGCCCGCATTGGGCAGGCCGAGCGCCGTGACGTCCCAGCCGATCAGCTCGGCGCCGGGCTCCGCCTCGATCGTGAGCCGGTTCTCGGCGCGGCAGCCGCTGTAGCAGATGGCCTCGAGCGGCAGCCATTCGAGCCGCGCGCCGCGCGCGAGCCGGATGTGCGTGCGCTGCAGCGCGAGCTCGCCCTCGGAGCGGTAGAAGCGCGAGGCGCCCGGCGTCGTGAGCAGGCCGTGGCTGCCGCCCGCGGCGGCGATGCCGATGTCGAGCGTGTCGCCGCCCACGAGCCCGCCGGGCGGATGCACGAGCACGTTGTGGCAGACCGCGTCGCCCTCGGGATAGAGACTCTGCAGGATGCGCAGCGGGCCGTCGTGGCGGAAGCGCGCGACGCTGCGGCCGGCTTCGTGGGTGTAGGCGAGATCGAGATGGGCGTGCCAGGGCATCCGGCGAGTCTATGCGGCCGGCCTGCTACTTCCAGGCGCCGTCGTGCGCGGCGCTGGCCTCGTCGAGCAGCGCCGGCCCGATGCATTCGATCGGATGCGGCGAGGCGCGGAACACGTCGCGGCACGACAGCTCGGCGTCGCGCTGGTCCTGCCGCTCGCCGCGGAACACGCGCAGCCGCTCGGCGTCGATGCCGAACACCACGCGGCCGATGTTCGACCAGAAGATCGCCCCTGCGCACATCACGCAGGGCTCGCCCGAGGCGTAGAGGGTGGCGCCCGCGAGCGCCTCGCGCGTCAGGCCGCGGCCCGCGAGCGCGCGCAGCGCGTTGACCTCGGCGTGCGCGGTGCAGTCGCCGGTCTCGTGGTTGCTGTTGGCGGCCTCGGCGAGCACCTCGCCGTCGGCCGAGACGATCACCGAGCCGAAGGGCCGGTTGCCGCGGCGGCGCGCCGCATGCGACCAGACGATGGCCTTGCGCAGGTAGCGTTCGTCGCGTTCGTCGAGCGTGGTTTCCTCGGGAAGGGTGGTGGCAATGGGGTTCATGGCGGGGTTCATGCCTTGGGAAGTTCGCGTTGATTGCGCGATGGCAGCATCGACGAATTGAAGATGGCGTCGGACGCGGGCTTGACCTTGAGGCCGAAGACGTCGACGACCTGGTCGACCTGCTGCTCGAGCGTGAGCTTGCGGATGCCGCCGAGCCCGTGGCTGCGCGCGTCGGCCGCGCCCACGTACTGCGCCGTGACGCCCCAGCGCTCGAGCTCGATCTTCTCGTCGAGGATGGGTTCGCGCTGCCGCATCGCCGCGATGCTCGGCGCGGGATCGGCGAAGGTCTCGACGATCGCGCGGTTGGTGGCGCGCAGGAAGGCCGCGACCACGGCGGGGTTCTGCGCGATCAGGTTGCTGCCCGCGAGGATCGCGTTGCCGTAGAGGTCCACGCCCGCGTCCGCGTAGCGCAGCACCGAGAGCGTCTCGGGCTTCATGCGCGCGAACAGCGAGATCGCGGAATCGTGGAAGTAGGTCGCGGCATCGACGTCGCCGCGCACCATCACGTTGTCGCGCGCGCTGAAGTCGGTGGTCTGCCACTGGAAGGCGTCGGGGCGCATGCCCTGCTTGCGCGCCACCATGGGCCAGGCGCGGCGCGTCGACTCGACGGCCGCGGCCGCCACCTTCTTGCCCGCGAGGCTCTTGAAGTCGCTCGTGATGCCGCGGTCCTTGCGGCCGATGATCACGAACGGTGCGCGGTTGTAGTACTGGTACACCGCCTGCACCACCGGGGTGCCCGGGTTCTGTGCGTTGAACTCGACCAGCGAGCTGATGTCGCCGAGGCCCATCTGGTAGACGCCGCTCGCGATGCGCGTGATCGAGGCGACCGAGCCGGCGCCGGTGTCGATGGCCACGTCGAGGCCCTCGTCCCGGTAGTAGCCCTTGCTCTGCGCGAGGAAGAAGGGCGCGGTCTGTCCGTTGATGCGGAAGTCGAGCGTGAACTTGAGCGGCGTGAGCTTGGCGCCGCCCTGCGCGAACACGGCAGGGGCGGCGAGGGTGGCGGCTGCGGCAAGGAAGGAGCGGCGTTGCATCGTGGGGCCTCGGAGGAATCGGTGGTCTTGATCTCTCCCGCCGCGGCGGGAGCTGCCTCAAGAGCAATTTCCGGGCGGGCGCACAGGGTTGGTGCGTGCGCTGCTGAACGCTTCTACTCTTGCCCGGGCTGATGCACGACGCATGCCAGCGCCAGCGCGGCGGCATCCTGGGGCACAATGCGGGCGCGCAACTTGCATGGCAGGCGGCGCAGAGTAGAAGCGTTCAGCCCTCGCGGCGGGAAATTGCTCTTTCAGGTTCGTACGTACCCCACACGCGCAACAGAAGGAGTCCCGCATGCTCGTCACCCGTCAACCCGTCTTCCGCAAGTTCTGGCATGCCGTCATGCCGCTCGCCGCGCTCGCGCGGGGCCCGAAGCCCTTCAAGCTGCTCGGCGAGGACATCGTCCTCTTCCTCGATGCCGACGGCCAGCCCGCGGCGCTGCGCGACCGCTGCTGCCACCGCACCGCGAAGCTCTCGAAGGGCTGGTGCGTGAATGCCGAAGGCCAGGCCTGCGGCCAGGGCGCGATCCAGTGCGGCTACCACGGCTGGACCTACGACCGCAGCGGCCAGGTGATCCGCATCCCGCAGTACGAGCCCGAGCGGCCGATCTCGCCCGACTACCGCACCACCGCCTACCGCTGCGCCGCGCGCTACGGCTATGCCTGGGTTGCGCTCGAGGAGCCGATCGCCGAGATCCCCGAGATCCCCGAGTTCGACGACCCGGGCTACCGCACGATCTTCCAGTTCTACGAGGAGTGGCAGACCAGCCCGCTGCGCGCGCTCGAGAACTCGTTCGACAACTCGCACTTCAGCTTCGTGCACCGCGCGACCTTCGGCGTGGCCGCGAGCCCGAAGCCGAGCAAGTACGAGCTGGTGGAGAATGCCAACGGCTTCTACGCCGAGACGGTGATCGAAGCGACCAACCCGGTGAAGTTCCACGCGATCAGCGGCGTGACCGACCCGATCACCACGCGCCACATGCGCAACGCCTACTTCCTGCCGTTCTCGCGCCGGCTCGACATCGAGTACCCGAGCGGCGTGCGCCACATCATCATCAACTGCTTCACGCCGATCGACGACACGCGCATGCAGCTGTGCCAGTGGCTGTTCCGCAACGACACCGAGGCCGACTGCGCGGCGCAGATGCTGATCGACTTCGACGAGGAGATCACGCGCGAGGACAAGGACATCCTCGAATCGACCGACCCCGACGCGGTGGTCGACACGCGCCGCCGCGGCGTCGAGTACTCGATGGAATCGGACCGGCCCGGCATGCTGATCCGCAAGCACCTGATGCAGCTGCTCGCGCGCCACGGCGAGGCCGAGGTCCACCGCGGCATGGTGGCGATCGAGGCGAAGGCGGCCTGAAGGCCGCTGCGCGGCCGCAGGCCGCCGCAGCGGCGGGGCGTGCGCGCGCCGGGCGGGCGGCGCCCCCCGCGTAGCGGTCCATCGC
>CBHTTS010000060.1:0-21985 GCA_966095775.1 uncultured Variovorax sp.
AGTACCTGGGCCGCATCGACCACCAGGTGAAGGTGCGGGGCTTCCGCATCGAGCTGGGCGAGATCGAGGCGCAGCTGCTCGCGCAGCCCGGGGTGCGGCAGGCCGTGGTCGTGGCCAGGCAGGGCGCGGACGGCGCGTCGTCCGCATCGCTCGTGGCTTACGTCGCGCTCGATGACGAGGACGCGGCCGGCGCCGAGTCGCTGCGCGAAACGCTGCGGGCCGCGCTGCCCGACTACATGGTGCCGCGCGCCATCGTCGCCTTGCCGGCGCTGCCGCTCAACGCCAACGGCAAGGTCGACCGCCAGGCGCTGCCCGAGCCGGGCGCGCTGCTGCGCAGCCGCGCCTACGAGGCGCCGCAGGACCCGGCGGCGCGCGCGCTGGCCGCGCTCTGGGCCGAGGTGCTGCAGATCGACGCAGGCGACGTGGGCCTGCGCGACAACTTCTTCGAGCTCGGCGGCGATTCGATCCTCTGCCTCAAGCTGCTCGCGCGGATCCGCCAGGCGCTGCCCGGCGGCGAAAGGCTCGGCCTGCCCGACCTGATGCAGGCGGGCGACCTGCAGGACCTGGCGTCGCGCCTGGGCCGGCGCGCCGGCCCGGTGCACGACGCGGTGTGCCTGCATGCCGAAGGCACGGGCACGCCGCTCTTCTGCCTGCCGGGCCTGATCGTGAACACCCGCGAGTTCTGCACGCTGGCCGACGCGCTGCGCGGCGACCGGCCGGTGCACGGCTTCGTGAGCCACGTCTACACCCGCAGGCGCTGGCGCGGCTTCGCGGTGCGCGCGCTGGCGGCCGAGTACGCCGAGCACATCCTCGCGACCGCCACGGGCGGGCGCTGCGCGCTCCTGGGCTGGTCGCTCGGCGGCGACCTGGCGTTCGAGGTCGCGCAGCAACTGCAGGGGCGCATCGAGGTCGTGTTCTGCGGCATGGTCGACGTGTTCGAGATCGCGCCGCTGCGCGCATCGCGCGCGCTCTCGGCGGCCGAACGCGCGCGCGCCGACGAGGCGCTCGAAGGCTGGCTCGCGCGCTCCGAGATGGCGGCGCAGTGGCGCGCGCTGATCGGCCGCATGGACGCCGGGGAGCGCGCCTGGGTGGCGCAGCAGATGCTCGATCCGGCGCAGTCGTTCCCGCTCGACGGCAGCGGCGACGAAGCCGAGGAGTACCTGCTCTGGGCCACGCTGGACAGCCGGGTGCAGCAGGCGAAGCACGCCTCCGCGCGCACGTCGCTGCCGCTGCACGTGTTCCAGGCCGGCCGCTCGCTCGGCGGCATGGGCACGCTGCGGCACTGGCCGGACCATGCGCGCGTGGTGGCGACCGAGGTGGTGCCGGACGCCGACCACCTCGGGATCATCCACCACCCGCAGTTGTGCGCGTCGGTCAAGGCGCGGCTGCGCGCGGCCGACGCGGCCCGCGGGGCGCCGCGCGCGGGCGCGCGGCAGGAAGCCGATCTCGCGCCGGGCTGAGCGGCGCGCAGGCGCCGGACGAAAAAAAGGCCGATGCGCAGCGCATCGGCCTTTTTTTCGCTGGGGCGGCGGGCCGCCCCGTGCCTCAGAAGCGGTAGGTGGCGGTCGCCACCACCGAGCGTGGCGTGCCGTAGTAGCAGGTGCCGAAGCCGCAGTTGGCGACGTAGGTCTTGTTGGTGAGGTTGCGCAGGTTGAGCGCGAGGCTCCAGCGGTCCATGTCGTAGCCGATCATCGCGTCGTACAGCGTGACCGCGGGCACCTTGGCCGGCGCGGTCTCGCTCTCGCCCCAGGTGGTGCTGTTGTAGCGCGCGCCGAGGCCGACCTTGACGCCGTTCTCGAAGCGGTAGTCGGCCCACACCGACAGGCGGCTGCGCGGCACGGCCGTGGCCTGCTTGCCGATCTCCTCGGGGTTGGCGCTCGCGGTGACGATGGCGCGCGGCGTGTAGCTGTACGAGGCCGTGACGTTGAAGCGCGGCGTGATCTCGGCGGTGGCCTCGAGCTCCAGGCCGCGCACCGACACCTCGCCGGTCTGCCGCGGCTCGAAGTCCGGCGTGTAGGTCAGGTAGTTCTGGCGGCGCAGGTCGAAGATCGCGGCGCTGTACATCTGCTTGCGGCCCACCGGCTGGTAGCGGATGCCGAGCTCGTACTGGCGCCCGGTCTCGGGCTTGAACGGCGTGCCCGTGGCGGGATTGATCGTGCCCGTGGGCGCGAACGACTGCGAGTAGCTGAAGTACGGCGCGAGGCCGTTCGGCGCCAGGTACACGACGCCCGCGCGGCTCGTGAACTTGTGGTCCCGGATGCGCGAGAAGTCGCCGCTCAGGCGGTCGAACACGGTGCTTTCCGCGTCGTCGTAGCGGCCGCCGAGCGTGAACAGCCAGTTGTCGCGCCACTTGATCTGGTCCTGGATGTAGATGCCGGTCTGCGTCACGCGGCTCACGCCGTCGGTGTAGGGATCGGCGATCTCGAAGGCACCGCCGTAGACCGGCGCGTAGATGTTGAGCAGCGGCGCGGTGCCGCCACTGCGGCCGACCTGGTCGATGCGGGTGCGCTGGTGGTCCAGGCCGACGAGCAGCTTGTGCTGCCAGTCGCCCGCGCGCAGGTCGAACTGCACCTGGTTGTCGATCGCGACGGAGCGCATCTCCTCCTTGCTCCCGAACGGGCTGCGCGACAGCTGCGTGAAGTTCGCCGGGTCGAGTGGGTTGTCCTCGTTCTGCGTGAAGAAGCGCGGCGCGTTCAGCTGCTGGTAGTCGATCTTCAGCCGGCCGTAGCGCGCGTTCTGGCGCACGGTCACGGTGTCGTTGAAGCGGTGCTCGAACTGGTAGCCGATCATGTCCTGATCGTGGTTGAAGCGCTCGAAGTTGGGATCGCCGACGAACAGCGAGCTCGGGATGCGCGTGCCGATGTCGGTGGGCAGCAGCGAGCCGTAGGCCGGGCGCACGCGCGTGTAGACGCCCGCGCGGGTGCGGCTGAACTGCGACAGCAGCGTGAACGAGGTGTCGCTCGAGGGCTTCCAGGTCAGCGAGGGCGCGATGAAGCGCAGGTCGTCCTTCATGCCCTCGGCGGGGAGCTCGGCATCGCGCAGCACGCCGGTGATGCGGTAGAGCACCTTGCCCTCGGCGTCGAGCTGGCCCGAGAAGTCGCCCGCGATCTGCCGGCGCTTGTTGTTGCCCAGCTGCACCTGCAGCTCGCGCACCGGCTCGGCCGTGGGCCGCTTGCTGACCAGGTTGACGACGCCGCCGGGGTTGCCGAGGCCGTAGAGCACCGACGAGGGACCGCGCAGGATCTCGACGCGTTCGAGGCCGTAGTTGTCGGTCTTCCAGAGGCCGAAGTTGCCGTTGTTGCGCAGCGGCAGGCCGTCCATGTAGAAGCCGGGGCTGTAGGCGTCGAAGCCGCGCACCGTGATCCAGTCGTAGCGCGAGTCGCTGCCGTACGGCGAGATGCCGACGCCGGGCGTGTAGCTCATCGTGTCCTTGAGCGTGGTGGCGCCGATGGCCTGGATGCGGTCGGCGGTCACGACCGAGATCGACTGCGGCGTCTCGATGATGGCCGAGTCTGTCTTCGTGCCGGTCGCGCTGCGCTTGGCGACGTAGCCCTGCACATGGCCGGTGGCCGACTCCTCGCCGTCCGCCGACACCGTCACGGGCGGCAGCGTGGCGCTGCCGGCGGCCGTGCCGGTGGTGGTGCCGCCCGTGGTCTGGGCGAAGGCGGCGGGGGCCAGCAGCGTGGCGGCGGTTCCGAAGGCGGCCGCGAGCGAAGCGTTCAACAGGCGGCGTCGAGGTAGGCGAAGAGTGGACATGGAAGGGGAGTGGTGGTGATGGAAGCAGGCGCAGTCTAATACGAATGGTTCTTATTTACCTACGTCAAGCAGCACATTCGGTTGCTTTTTGATCCGAAAAGCGACACTTCCGGCCGCAGGGTGCCGCCTCAGGCCGCCGGCGACGGCGTCTCGCGCGGCAGCCAGAGCGCGTCGCAGAAGTAGTGCTCGCGCAGCATCACCACGAGCTGCGCGCGCTTGTGCGGCAGGTCGAACTCCTTCACCTTCGCGTAGCCCGACCTGTCGAGGTTGCGGATCTGCTGCACGTGGTCGATGCGCGGCTCGCCGACCGCGCGCTGGGTGCGCGGATCGCAGAGGAAGATGTAGTGCGAGATCGAGGTGAGCCACGCGGTGGCGTAGGCCTTGCCGCGGAACGACGGCTCGCCGACCAGCACGTGCCAGCCGCGGTCGTAGTCGTGCACGTCGTAGAAGGGCGCGATGCGGCTCTCCTTGGCCCAGTACGTCTCGAAGTAGGCGAAGGGTTCGTCGTCGAAGCTCGCGATCATCGAGTACATGTGCGGATCGCGGTCGATCGCCGCGAGGTACGCGCGGTGCTTGTCGAGGTCGCCTTCCTCCTCCCAGATCTTGGCCACGTCGGGGTCGTTCATCCAGCGGTTGAAGCGCGGCAGGTCGCGCTCGAAGTCGATGGCGCGGTACGAGAAGGTCTTGCCCAGCCACGGAATGAAGCGCTGGTAGAGCACGCCGCGCGGCTTGGGCGGGCGGCGCGGGTGGTACTTGCCGTGGGTCAGCGCGAACTGCTGCGACATCGGCGGATGGACCTCGGGCAGCCACAGCCGCGGCTGCTGCCACAGCATGTCGGCCATGGCGATCGCGCGGTCGGTGCCGGCTTCGGGCCGCAGCACGCCGGCCTGCGCGAGCGCCTCGAAGCGGCTCGCGCCTTCGAGCCTGAGTGCCATGTGCTTCGGATGGTGCGAGAACGCGACCTCGAGCGCCGCGAGCAGGTGCGTGGTCGCGCAGGAGGCATCGCCCTCGACCTGGCGCAGCACCAGTTCGCCGGCCTGGGCGCCGAGCGCCCACTGCGACTGCGAGCCGGTGTTCGCGTTGCGGACCATCAGGGTGCCGCCCTCGATCGTGACGTGGTGCGGGGTGCCGTCGGCATAGGAGATCGAGAGGCGGGGAGTGGCGAGCGTCATGGTTTTCCTTCAGGGGTGCCGCGCCGGACGGATCAGAGATGGGGGGCCAGCAGGGTCAGGCCCTGGTGGAGCGCGGGGAAGAGGCTTCGGTTGAAGTTGTTCCAGCGCAGTTCGAGGATCGTGTCGTCGGGGTCGATCGGCGTGTCGAGCACGTCGAAGATCACTTCGCCCGAGTCGATGCCGTTGTCGACGTAGTGCAGCGAGGCGCCGGTCTTGTGGAGCGGCTTCACCGGAACGGCTTCCATCGTCTTCCAGTCGACCACCTTGCGGCCCCGCGCGCCGTGCAGCGCGTCGAGCGTGGCCCAGGCGCCGCGGCGCTGGTAGGGCGATTCCAGCCGGGTGATGCCAGGGTGGATGTTGACGATGCGGCGGTACAGCGGGCTGTCCGGCCGCACCAGTTGATCGAGGATCACGAGCAGGCCGTCGAGCAGCACGAGGTCCGCCTCCAGGGTCAGCAGCTTGTCGAGCAGCGCGCGCTCGAAGTCGCTCTTGCCGGCCGCGCGCCCGGGCGCGTCCATCGGCAGCCGCCGGTAGCCCGAGGGCACCGGGTGCAGCATGTCGCGCAGCCGCCGTCCCTGCGTGTGCAGCCCGGCCGGGAAGATCCATCGGCGCTCGGGATGCCAGGCGAAGCCGTAGGCCTGCAGGGCCGCCTGGTCGCGCGGCGAGTGCGCATCGTCGTCGTAGACGATGCCTTCGAGCGAATAGAGGTCGCCCAGCGGCGTGGTGTCGAGCGCCTCCGCCAGGTATTCGAGCGGCGATTTCATGTACCGCGGCTCTCCCTTGTAGTCGATGTACTGGCCGGCGTTGTCGGCGGCGGCGTTGCGCAGGGACAGGATGTAGACGAGCTTTGCCTTGGACATGGTGGGAGTGGGTTGCGGAATGCGCACGGGCGTCACGCCGGTGCCGCGGCGCGCGACATCGCGGGCCTCCAGGAAGAGACGCGGCGCGACGCGATCTGTTCACGCGGCCGGTACTTCGGCCTCGTCGCGTCCCCGCTGCTTCGCATGGCAGGGCGCGAGCGGGCAGGCGCCGCAGTAGTCCTCGCCCGGCAGCAGGTGGTAGAGGCAGCACTGCCGGTGCAGCCGCAGCGGCTGCATCCGCCCCTCGCGCAGCACCGGCACGACGCGCGGCGTCGCATGCATCGGGTTCGGCTCGCCCGGCGCCCACTCGGCGCGTTCGAGCAGCCAGGCGGCGTCCTGCGCGACGTGCGCGGCGCCGCCGGTGAGCGCCAGCGCCTGCGCGAAGATCGGCTCGAGGTGGCGCGCGACGCTGCCCCAGAGGATCTTCGGCGCCACCCGCGTCAGCTCGCCGAGCGCCGCGAAGAGCGGCGCGAGGTGCGCGTGCAGGAGCGGCGCGTAGCGCTCCGCCGTGTCCGCGCCCTGGCGTGCTTCGCCGAGCGCGCGGAGATGGAAGTCCAGCGCGCTGCCGTGCGCATCGAGACGCACCCATATCTGCGCGGCGGCGACCGGGAACACGTGCTGCAGCAGGCTGCCCCCCGCCACCACGGGCGGCAGCAACGCCGCGAGGTAGTCCAGCGCCCAGGCGGAGGCGATCGGCCGCAGGTCGACGCCGTCGCTGCGGCGCCAGCGCGCATGCCGCCGCATCACCCCGGCCAGCGCCTGCGGCTGCAGCAGCTCGGCGACCTGCACGGCGCCCGCGGGCGGCGCCGGCGCGCACTGGAGCTTCTCGCCCATCGGCGCGAGTTCGCCGCGGAAGATCGGTGCGAGCAGCGGGATCACGGCCATGCGCGCGCGAGCGGGGTCGAAGCAGGGAAGGGCATCTGAACAAGGACGCGGCGGCGCGCGCAATGTTCATGCGCACGGCCGCGGCCGGCCCGCCGGTGAACATCGGCGGCGCCCGCGCGTCTTGCAGGAGGGCGGCATCGCGCCGCCCGGAGATCGTTCGTGGGGCGGTCTTCCCTGGCCATTCCCGGCCTGACCGCGGACCCCGCGGGCGGGCCGCAGTCGCCCCCGGGGCGGAAAGAGCGTTTGCAATGACAACCAACAGCGGCGGCGGCAACGGCGGAGAGATCGGCCGGCTTCTGAAACCCTTCCTCCCGTGGATCGTGCTGTCCTCGGTCACGGGCATTTGCGCGGGCGCCGCCACGGTGGCGCTGCTGCGCACCATCAACCTGGTGCTGAACCAGGAGGGCGGCATGGCCGGCGGGCTGCTGCTGACCTTCATCGCGCTGTGCCTGGTCGCGCTGTTCGGCCGCATGACCTCGGACGTCTCGACCAACTTCGTCGGCCAGCGTCTGGTCGCGCAGGTGCGCAAGAGCCTCGCGCAGAAGATCCTCTCGGCGCCCATCGACGCGCTGGAGCGCTACCGCACCCACCGGCTCATGCCCGTGCTGTCGCAGGACGTGGACATGATCAGCGACGCGGCCTTCGTGCTCTCGAGCACGCTGATCGCGCTGGCGGTCGCGCTCGGCTGCCTGGCATACCTCGCGCTGCTGTCGTTCCCGCTCTTCTGCCTGCTGATGGTCGCGCTCGTGCTCGGGGCGACCGTGCAGATCATGGCCCAGACCCGCGCCGAAGCCGGCTTCTGGAAGGCGCGCGAGCACGAGGACCAGCTGCACAAGGCCTACCGCCAGATCAGCGAGGGTGCCAAGGAGCTGCGCATGCACCGCGAGCGCCGCACCCGCATGTTCGGCGGCCAGATCGAGCGCATCGTGGACGACATCCGCACCGTCAACGGCCGCGCGATCAACACCTACGTGATGGCCACGGCCTTCGGCTCGGCGCTGTTCTTCCTGCTGATCGCGCTGATCCTGGGCTGGGCCGCGTTCCGCGCCACCGAGCCCGCGGTGCTCAGCGGCTTCGTGCTGGTGCTGCTGTTCATCAAGGGGCCGATCGACACCATCGCGGGCACGCTGCCCAACGTGGGGCGGGCCAAGGTCGCGTTCAAGCGCATCGCCGACCTGTCGGCGCGCTTCGCCACGCCCGAGCCGCACCTGCACCTCGAGCGCCCCGCGGGCGGCGCGACCCTGAAGGAGGGCATCGGCATGCGCGGCGTGCGCTACGCCTTCGAGGCGCCCGAAGGCGGCGAGGCCTTCGTGCTCGGCCCGATCGACCTGACGCTGCGCCGCGGCGAGATGGTGTTCATCGTCGGCGACAACGGCTCGGGCAAGACCACGCTCATCAAGCTGCTGCTGGGCCTCTACGCGCCGCAGCAGGGCGAGGTGCTGATCGACGGCGCCGCGGTGACGCCCGAGACGCGCGACGACTACCGCCAGCTCTTCACCACCGTGTTCTCCGACTTCTACCTGTTCGAGGACCTGGTGGCGCGCGAGAAGGGCGAAGCCGGCACGCACGGGCTGCCGCAGGCGGCGCTGCCCTACCTGCAGCGGCTGGAGATCGACCACAAGGTCAGCATCAAGGACGGCTCCTTCAGCACCGTCGACCTCTCGACCGGCCAGCGCAAGCGGCTGGCGCTGGTGCACGCCTACCTCGAGGGGCGGCCGGTGCTGGTGTTCGACGAGTGGGCCGCCGACCAGGACCCGGCGTTCCGCCACCTCTTCTACACCGAGCTGCTGCCGGAGCTGCGCGCCAAGGGCCACATGCTGGTGGTCATCTCGCACGACGACCGCTATTTCCACGTGGCCGACCGCGTCATCACGATGCGCGCGGGCCGCATCGAGGAAGACCGCTCGCGCACGCCCGGAAGCCTTGCCGCCTGAGGCCGACAGCGACGTACGCCCACAACAACCAGGAGTTAGAACCCATGCAGCACATCCATGACCTGATCGGAATCGGCTTCGGGCCGTCGAACGTCGCGCTGGCCATCGCGCTGGACGAGAAGCGCCACGGCGGCAAGCCGCTGGACGCGCTCTTCATCGAGCGGCAGCCGAGCTTCGCCTGGCATCCGCACATGCTGCTGGACCAGGCGAACATGCAGATCTCGTTCCTCAAGGACCTGGCGACGCTGCGCAACCCGACCAGCCGCTTCACTTTCGTGAACTACCTCTACGAGAAGGGTCGCCTGACGGACTTCATCAACCTGAAGAGCTTCTTCCCGAGCCGCCACGAGTTCAACGACTACCTCGCATGGGCCGCATCGCAGTTCCAGGCGCACTGCCGCTACGGCGAAGAGGTGTTCGAGGTGCAGCCCGAGCGGCAGGGCGGCGAAGTGCCGCTGCTGCGCGTGCGCTCGCGCACGGCCGACGGGCGCGTGCAGGAGCGCCTGGCACGCAACCTGGTGGTGGGCATCGGCGGGGTGCCGAACGTTCCGGAATGCTTCCGCGGCCTGCGCGACGATGGGCGCGTGTTCCACTCGAGCAGCTACCTGCGCGACATGGCGCGGCATCCGCAGGCGCGCCGCGTCGCGGTCGTCGGCGCGGGCCAGAGCGCGGCGGAGATCTTCATGGACCTGCAGGGCCGCCCGGGCGCGCCGCAGGTGGACCTGGTGATGCGCGCGCGCGCGATGCGGCCCTCGGACGACAGCCCCTTCGTCAACGAAGTCTTCAACGCCGACTTCACCGACTACATGTTCAGCCAGGCGAGCGAGGTGCGCGCCGCGCTGCTCGACGAGTTCTCGCAGACCAACTACGCGGTGGTCGACCTGGACCTGATCCAGCAGATCTACAAGCTCTTCTACGACCAGAAGGTGGCGCGCGGCACGCGGCTGCGCATGCTGCGCCAGCACGAGGTGCGCTCGGCGCGCGCCGCGCAGGACGGCGTCCACCTGACGCTGCTGGACCGCGACGTGCAGCGCGAGAGCACGGTGCGCTACGACGCCGTGGTGCTCGCCACCGGCTATGCGCGCGACCAGCACAAGGACCTGCTGGCGCCGCTCGCGCCGTACCTGGGCGACCACGACGTCGACCGCTACTACCGGCTGAAGACCACGCCGGACTTCCATCCGGGCATCTACCTGCAGGGCGCCTGCGAAGGCAGCCACGGCCTGAGCGACACGCTGCTGTCCATCACCTCGGTGCGCACCGGCGAGATCGGCAACGCGCTGCTCGCCGCGCATCCGCGCGCGCGCAGCGCCGTGCGCGACGCCTCGCAGGCGCAGGCCGTCCAGATCTGATCCGGGCCCGGTCGCGGGCCTTCTCTCCTCCCGTCGCGAGGCGTTCCCGGGGCGCCTCGGCGGCGGCTCGCCCGAATGCCCTGCTCGCTCGACATGCGCCGAATCGTTCCTCTCCTGCTCGTTCTTCTCGCGGCCGCCGCCGGCGCGGGCCTTCTCTGGGCGGGCCGCCCCGCGGCCCCGGTCGACACCGTGACGGTGTCGCGCGCGGACATCGAGTCGCGCGTCACCGCGCTCGGCACGCTGCAGCCGCGGCGCTACGTCGACGTGGGCGCGCAGGTGTCGGGGCAGATCCTGCGGCTCGCGGTGCAGCCCGGCGACGTGGTGGACAGGGGGCAGCTGCTGGTGGAGATCGACCCGAGCGTGCAGCGCGCCACCGTGGACGCCGGCCGCGCCTCGCTCGCGGGCCTGCGCGCGCAGCTCGCCGAGCAGCGCGCCCAGCACCGCCTGGCCGGCCAGCAGCATGCGCGGCAGCAGCGCATGGCGGCCGACGGCGCGACGCGCGAGGAGGACGTGCAGGCGGCCGTGGCCGCGCTCGCCTCGGCCGCGGCGCGCATCGACAACCTGCAGGCCCAGATCGCGCAGACCCAGGCCACGCTCAAGGCCGACGAGGCGCGCCTGGGCTACACGCGCATCTATGCGCCGATGGCCGGCACCGTGGTCTCGGTCGAGGCGCGCGAGGGGCAGACCCTCAACGCGACCTACCAGACGCCGAACGTGCTGCGCATCGCCGACCTGTCGTCGATGACCGTGTGGTCCGAGGTGTCGGAGGCCGACGTGCGGCGCGTGAAGGCCGGCATGCCCGTCTACTTCACGACGCTCGGCGCCGACCAGCGCCGCTGGGAGGGGCGGGTGCGCCAGCTGCTGCCCGCGCCGCCGACGCCGGCGCCCAAGGCCGGCGGCAGCGAGAGCGGCACCACGCCGGCCGCCTCGGGCAGCAAGGTCGTGGTCTACACGGCGCTGTTCGACGTGGACAACGCCGACGGCGCGCTGATGCCGCAGATGACGGCGCAGGTCGCCTTCGTCGAGGCGGCCGCCAGGGACGCGGCCGTGGTGCCCGCCGCGGCGCTGGTGCCGGTGGCCGGCGGCGCCGGCGACCGCTTCAGCGCGCGGGTGCTGCGCGCCGACGGCACGGTGGAGACCCGGCCGGTGCGCATCGGCGTGCGCAACCGCGTGATGGCGCAGGTGCTCGAAGGCGTCGAGGTGGGCGAGCGCATCGTCACCGGCGGCGGCGCGAAGCCATGACGGGCGGCGCCGGCGCGGCGAGCGCACCGCCGGCCCCGGCCGTGCCGCTGATCGAGCTGCAGGACATCCGCAAGTCCTACGGAACCGGCGGCGAGGGCGGCGCCGAGGGCGTGCCGGCCGCGCAGGTGCTGCGCGGCATCTCGCTGCGCATCCATGCCGGCGAGTTCGTCGCGATCGTCGGCGCCTCGGGTTCGGGCAAGTCCACGCTGATGCACATCCTCGGCTGCCTCGACCGCCCGAGCGGCGGGCGCTACCTGTTCGAAGGCCGGGACGTCGCGGCGCTCGACGCCGACGCGCTGGCCTGGCTGCGCCGCGAGGCCTTCGGCTACGTCTTCCAGGGCTACCACCTCGTGCCGACCGAATCGGCGCGCGAGAACGTCGAGATCCCGGCGCTCTATGCCGGCATGCCCGAGGCCGCGCGCCGCGAGCGCGCCGTCGCGCTGCTCGAGCGGCTGTCGATGGGCGCGCGGCTGGACCACCGGCCCGCGCAGCTCTCCGGCGGCCAGCAGCAGCGCGTGGCGATCGCGCGCGCGCTGATGAACGGCGGGCGCATCATCCTCGCCGACGAGCCCACCGGCGCGCTGGACAGCCGCAGCGGCGCCGAGGTCATGGCGCTGCTCCACGAGCTGGCCGACGCGGGCCACACGGTGATCCTCATCACGCACGACCGCCAGGTGGCCGCGCAGGCGCGGCGCGTGGTGGAGATCCGCGACGGGCAGGTCGTGGCCGATTCGGGCGAGGGGCAGGCGCGCGCGCCCGGCACGCCGCTCGCGGCGGCGGCGGGCCGCCACGGCCACGCGTCGCTCGCCGCCGACCTGCGCGAGGCCGCGCGCGCCGCCTGGCGCGTGATGTGGAGCAACCGCTTCCGCACCGCGCTCACGCTGCTGGGCATCGTCATCGGCGTGGCTTCCGTGATCGCCATGCTCGCGGTGGGCGCCGGTTCGCAGCGCCAGGTGCTCGCGCAGTTCGAGACCTTCGGCGTGCGCACCATGTTCGTCGCCGCGCGCGAGGGCAGCGTGCGCGCGCCCGTCGCGCCGCTCGCGCTCGAGGACGCCGAGGCCATCCGCAGCCTGCCCGAGGTGGAGGCCGTGGTGCCCTACATCGAGGACCGGGTGGTGGTGCGCCGCGGCAGCGTCGACCACGCGTCCGAGGGCGGCGGCACCACCGTCGGCTTCGCGGAGGTGCTCGGCTGGCCGACCGCCGAGGGCCGCATGTTCGACGAGGCCGACGAGGCGGCCGCGGCCAAGGTGGCCGTGATCGGCCAGACGGTGCGCAAGACGCTGTTCGCGGACGGCAGCGATCCGGTCGGGCAGGACATCCTGGTGGACAAGGTGCCGTTCCAGGTCGTCGGCGTGCTCGCGGCCAAGGGAACGGCCGACGGCACCGACCAGGACGACCGCGTCATCGTGCCGTTCTCCGCCGCCGCCGCGCGGCTGTTCGGCCATCGCAACCCGACCTGGATCGGCGTCAAGGTGCGCCACCTCGACCAGGCGCTCGCCACGGCCGAGGAGATCGAGACCCGCCTGGCCGAGCAGCGGCGCGTGCGCGACGTGAAGGTCTGGAACCGCATCGAGGCGATCCGCGTGCAGTCGGCCACCGCGCATGCGATGACCATGATGCTCGGGCTGATCGCCACCATCTCGCTGGTGGTGGGCGGCATCGGCGTGATGAACGTGATGCTCATGACGGTGCGCGAGCGCACCCGCGAGGTGGGCATCCGCATGGCGACCGGCGCGCGGCAGACCGACATCCTGCGCCAGTTCATGACCGAGGCCGTGCTCGTGACCTCGGTGGGCGGCACCGTGGGCGTGGCCGTCGGGCTCGCGATCGTGGCCGTGCTGATGCTGGCCGGCGTGTCGGTGGTGTTCTCGCTGCTGGCGACGCTCGGCGCCTTCGGCTGCGCCGTGCTGACCGGCCTGGTCTTCGGCTTCATGCCCGCGCGCAACGCGGCCCGGCTGGACCCGGTCGTCGCGCTGGCCTCGCAATAGACAGGGGCGCCGCACCATGCAGACAGGAAAGTTCTCTCGTTCGTCGCTCGGGCCCGCCTTGTGCGCCGGCGCGCTGTGGCTCGCCGGCTGCGCCGCACCCGCGGACCTGCCGCCGCCCGCGGTCGCCGCACCCGCCGCCTGGCAGGGCGCGCCCGCCGACGCCGAGGGCGCCCCGGTCGACGCGCACTGGTGGCGCCAGCTCGGCAGCAGCGAACTCGACGCGCTCGTCGCGCAGGCGCTCGCGCAGAACCAGGACCTCGCGATGGCGCTGGCGCGCGTCGGCAGCGCCCGCGCGCAGGCCCGCATCGCGGGTGCGCAGCGGCTGCCCGAGCTCACGGCCCAGGCCGACGCGAGCCGCCAGGGGCGCCTGGGCGGACATGCAGCGGTCGACGGCCAGGCGCATTCGGTCGGCTTCGCGGCCCGCTACGAGCTCGACCTCTGGGGCCGCCAGGCTGCGCTGCAGCGCGAGGCGCGGCAGGGCCTGCGGGCCAGCGTGTTCGAGCACGATGCGGTGCAGCTCAGCGTGGCCGCCGAAGTCGCGTCCTCGTGGCTGCAATGGCTGGGCCTGCGCGAGCGCGCTGCGATCGCGGACGGCAGCCTGGAGAACGCGCGCCGGGTGCTGCGGCTGGTGGCGTCGCGCCACGACGCCGGTGCGGCGGCCGCGCTGGAACTTGCCCAGCAGCGCGGCCTGGTGGCGGCGCGGGAGCGCGAGCTCGCGCAACTGCGGCAGCAGGCGCGCCACGCCGAGACCGCGCTCGCCGTGCTGCTCGGCCTGCCCGCGCCGCCGGCGCCGGCCGGCGAGGGCGCGGGGCCGGTGCGGCTCGAGGCGCTGCGCATTCCGGCGATCTCGGCCGGACTGCCCTCGCAGCTGCTGGTGCGCCGCCCCGACCTCGCCCAGGCCGAGGCGCGTCTCGCCGCGGCCGACGCGAACGTGCAGGCCGCGCGCGCCGCGCTGCTGCCGCGCGTCACATTGAGCGCATCCCTCGGCCTGCAGGGACAGGCCGCGGGCGGGCTGTTCGACAACCCGCTCTACAGCCTCGCGGCGGGCCTGGCGGCGCCCGTCTTCGACGGCGGGCGGCTCGCGGGCGAACGCGCGCTGGCCGAGGCGCGGCGCGAGGAACTGCTCGGCGCCTACCGCGCCGCGATCATCGGCGCCTTCGCCGATACCGAGACGGCGCTGCAGGCGATCGCGGGCGCGGATGCGCAGGCCGCCGCGCAGGCCGAGGAACTGCGGCAGGCGCAGCGTGCCGCGGCGCTGTCGGAGTCGCGCTACCGCGCCGGCGCCGAGACGCTGCTGGTGCTGCTCGACGCGCAGCGCGTGCTGTATGCCGCGCAGGACCAGCACGTCCAGCTGCGGCAGGCGCGGCTGCAGGCGCGCGTCGCGCTGTACCGCGCGCTGGGCGGCGGCTGGCGCGATGACGGCGCGGTGCTCGCGCGCGACGGCGGCTGAACGCGCGCTGGCGCACCAGTCCACGCCATGAACATCCGCACCGGTGCCGCGTCAATACGGAAGACGAAGCCAACCCCCGGCGCAGATCCGACGCAGTCGACGATGGTCACCCGAACTCCCGTTTCCTCAGAGACTGCCGTCGACACGGCCTGGGCCCTTTTCTGCAACCTGCACGACGCGCCGTCGCGCCTGCATGCGGAGCAGCTCGTGCACTGGCTCGGCCAGGACCCGCGGCATGTGCGCGCCTTCGACGAGGCGCTCACGCTCTGGGCGCTGGCGGGCGCCGCGCTGCTCAAGCCGGCGCTGGACGAGGCGCGCTGCCGCCGGCCCGATCTGCAATAGCCGCGCCGCGACCGCCGATCCCCTACCGTTCGAGGACCACGTGACCGCAACATTCCCCCGGGCCGGTGCCCGCGCGCCGGGGCGCCGCCTCGGCGCCTTCTTCTTCCTCGCCGCCGTCGCGGGCGCGCTGCTCGGTCCCGCCGCCGCATGGGCGCGGCGCGATGCGGCGGCGATCGCGTCGATCGAGATCCGCCGCACCGCCGACGGCATTCCCCATGTGCGCGCCACCAGCTGGCGCGGGCTCGGCATCGGCTACGGCCATGCGCAGGCCGAGGATGCGCTGTGCACGCTCGCCGACGCCTTCGTCACCTACCGCGGCGAGCGGTCGCTGTATTTCGGCGCCGACGCGAGGCCGGCCACGCGTTCGACCTTCGGCACGCCTGCCAACCTCGAGCTCGACTTCTTCTTCAAGGCCTTCGCCGGTGCGCAGGCGGTGGAGGCGCTGAAGCAGGCGCAGCCGGCCGAGCTCGGCGCGCTCGTCGCCGGCTACGCGGAGGGCTACAACCGCCATCTGCGCTCGCACGGCGGCCGGGCCTCGCATGCCTGCGCCGGCGCGGCCTGGGTGCGGCCCATCGACCCCGACGACATCTACCGCCGCATGATCGCGGCCGGACTGGCGGGCGGCTACGCGCAGTTCGTCGCCGAGATCGTGAACGCGCGGCCCGCCGCCGCTTCGCCGGCCGCCTCCGCGGACCCCCGCCCGCTGTCGTCCCGGCTCGCCGTCCGCGTGGGCGATGCGCCCGGCATCGGCAGCAACGTGCTGGCCTTCGGCCAGGCGGCCACCGGGGAGCGCGGCGGCAGCGTGCTGTTCGGCAACCCGCACTGGTACTGGGGCGGGCCGGACCGCTTCTACCAGGCGCACCTGAGCCTGCCGGGCCGGCTGGACGTGGCGGGCGTGTCCTTCCTCGGCATCCCGGTGATCATGATCGGCTTCAACAACGACGTGGCCTGGAGCCACACGGTGTCGGCCGCGCGGCGCTTCGGGCTGTTCGAGCTCGCGCTCGACCCGGCCGACCCCACGCGCTACCTCGTGGACGGCGTGTCCGAGCCGATGCGCGCGCAGCCGCTGGCCGTGCAGGTGCGCGGCGCCGACGGCACGATCGACGTGGTGCGCCGCACGCTCTACCGCACGCGCTTCGGTCCGGTGGTCGACCTCGGTGCGCGCCATGCGGCGCTGGGCTGGAGCGCCGCCAGGGCGCTCGCCATCCGCGACATCAATGCCGACAACCTGCGCATCTTCGGCAACTTCCTGCGCTGGGGCCGGGCGCAATCGCTCGACGCGTTCATCGCGATCCAGAAGCAGGAAGCGGGCATGCCGTGGGTCAACACCGTCGCCATCGGCCGCAGCGACGGCCGCGTCTGGTATGCCGACATCGGCGCCGTGCCGGGGGTGACGGATGCGCTGCGCGCGGCCTGCGCGACGCCGCTGTCCCAGGCCTTCGCCGCGATCGATCCGGCCACGCCGCTGCTCGACGGCAGCCGTTCGGCATGCGAGTGGCAGACGGCGCCGGCCGGAACGGCCGCGGCCCAGCCCGGCAGCATGCCCGCCGACCAGCTGCCGAGCCTGCTGCGCGAGGACTACGTCGCGAACATGAACGACAGCTACTGGCTCACCAACCCCGCGCAGCCGCTGACCGGCTTCGCCTCGATCCTCGGCGGCGAGGGCCGGCCGCTCTCGATGCGCGGCAGGGAAGGGCACCGCATCGCGGGCGAACTCGCGCGCGCGGGCGCGAGCTCGGCCAGGGCCCTGGCCGAGCGGCTGATGCGCACGACGCTCGAAGCGCGCGCCTACACCGCGGACCAGTTCAAGCAGCCGCTGCTCGACGGCGCCTGCGCATCGAGCGAGGCCGACGTGCAGCAGGCCTGCGCGGTGCTCCGCCGCTGGCCGAACCGCGCCGATGCGCAGGACCGCGGCGCATGGCTCTGGGACGCCTTCTGGGCGCGCCTGCAGCAGATCCCGGCCGCGGAGCTCTACACCGAGGCGTTCTCGGCGCAGCGGCCGCTGCAGGTGCCGGGCGTGCATGCCGCCGACCCGCGCGTGGCGCGCGCGCTCGCCGGCGCGCTCGACGACCTGCGGCGCAAGGGCCGGGCGCCGGACGCGCCGGTCGCCGCGCACCGCTTCGCGCGCAGCGAAGGGCGCGAGGTCCCGCTCTTCGGCGGCTGCGATGCCGAGGGCTACTTCGCCATCGCCTGCGCCGACGCGGGCGAGGACGCCATGGACGAGCGCGCCCATGGCAACAGCTATCTGCAGGTCGTCTACTTCGACCGCCGCGGCGTGCAGGCGCGCACGCTGCTCGCGCACGGCGAGCGCGAGACCGCGGTGACGAACGGCAGCGGCCTCGCGCCGGTGGCCCGCTATGCGCGCAAGGACTGGCTGCGCTTCCCGTTCCGCGAGGAGGACATCGCGCGCGACCCGTCGCTGGTGCGCACGGTGCTGCGGCCCTGAGGCCCGGCCGGCCTCAGCCGCGCTGGGGGATGCCCAGGCCCTTGACGACCGCGGGCCGCGCGACGAACGCCTCGAGCACGCGCGCCACGTTCGGGAAGTCGTCGAAGCCCACGAGGTCGCGCGCCTCGTAGAAGCCGATCAGGTTGCGCACCCAGGGGAAGATCGCGATGTCGGCGATGGTGTAGTCCTCGCCCATCATCCAGGCGCGGCCCGCCAGATGGCGCTCGAGCACGCCGAGCAGGCGCTTCGATTCGGCGACGTAGCGGTCGCGCGGGCGCTTGTCCTCGTAGGCCTTGCCCGCGAAGCGGTGGAAGAAGCCGAGCTGGCCGAACATCGGTCCGATGCCGCCCATCTGGAACATCACCCACTGGATGGTCTCGTAGCGGCGCGCGGCATCGACCGGGATGAAGCGGCCCGTCTTGTCGGCGAGGTAGAGCAGGATCGCGCCCGACTCGAACAGCGCGAGCGGCTTGCCGCCCGGCCCGTCGGGATCGAGGATCGCGGGGATCTTGTTGTTCGGGTTCAGCGAGAGGAACTCGGGCGAGAACTGGTCCTCGGTGTCGAAGCTGACGAGGTGCGGCTCGTAGGGCAGCCCGGTTTCCTCGAGCATGATCGAGACCTTGACGCCGTTGGGCGTGGGCAGCGAATAGAGCTGCAGCCGTTCGGGTTGGCGCACGGGCCATTTGCGGGTGATGGGAAAGCTCGAGAGATCGGTCATGGCATGGGATGGATGGCGGATGAAGGCGCCGCGCCACCCCCGCTGCGGACCGGATGCGAGCCGGCGCATCGGCGCGGCTTCGACCCCGGCGGAGGGTGCGGCGAAGCCAGTGTAGGCCGATGCGGCGAGGGCGCGCGGCCCGGCTTGCTTAGAAGCGCGCCTTGATGAAGGCCGAAGGCCCGTGCATCTTGACCTTGAGCCGGGTCTCGGTGGTGCGGTTCTGGCGCTCGAGGTCGATCTCGGTCGCGCCGTAGGCCAGCACCACGCCGACGTTCTTGACCGGGAACCACTCCACGCCCGCGCTCGCGTTGTAGATGTTGCCGCTGAGCCGGCCGCCGCCCTTGCGCACGCCCGAGAGGTCGGCGAACAGCCGCAGGTCGGGGGTGATCGCATGCCGCACGCCGACCTCGAGCATCGGCGCGATCGCGTCGTCGCTGCCGCCCTCGTTGACCGTGCCGATGCGGCCGTTGACCGCCACCAGCGCGTTCGCGCTGCTTTCGATGCGGTAGTAGGCCGCGCCCGCGCCGAGGCCGAACACCGTGTTGCCCGAGCCGAGCCACCACTTGTACGAGAGCTTGGCGAACTCGAGTTTGGTGTTGATGTTGGCGTTGCCCAGCGCGCTCACCGTGCCGAAGCCGCCGAAGGACTCGCTGCCCGCGGCCGAGCCGAAGTAGTCGCGCTTGTAGCGGTAGTAGTCGAACGAGATGCCGTGGCTGTCGCCCAGCAGCATGTCGGCCGTGATGCGCGGCATGGTCACGCGCCCGGGCTCGAGGTCGCGCGTGCGCAGCGTGCCGCTGTAGGGCGAGCTGATCGAGGCGCTGAACTTCGGATCGGCGTTGTACGCACCGACCGAGAAGCTGAAGCGGTCGAGCGCGGGCGAGGGGTCGGCCCATGCGAAGGCCGGCGCGAAGAGAAAACCGACACTGGCCAGGGCGCCCAGGGTCGTCAGCCGTGCGGGACTGGCGAGCGGGCGGGAGCGGAGCAGCTGCATGAATGGGTCCTTCAAGTCGACGTGGTCGTAGGCAAAAAAAATGCCTCGGGCTCGCGTGCTGTTCCAGGCACGCGATGCTTCCGGGCGTTCGCTCCCCTTTGTGGGACCCCAGGGTACTCCCGCAGTGCAGCATGACCCATGCGCGGATTGCCGCTGTGCTTGTAGGACGTTGCCGATCGGCCCTCGGGCAGGAGCGAGAAAGTTCTAGGACGGCCGGCGTAAGCTCCGCGCATGCGCAAACACCTCTCCGCCACCACCGGTCCGCAGCGTCTTTTCTACGGCGGCGTCACGGGCCTCGCCGCCGCGGCCCTGGCCTGGCCGCTCGACCCCATGGCGCGCGGCCTCGCGGGCTGGTGCGCGGCGGTCGCGGTCTACCAGGTGCTCAGCTGGTGGCTGGCCGACACCTTCGACGCCCAGCGCACGCGCGAGCGCGCGCAGTCGCTCGACCAGCCGAACGTGGTGATCCTGGTCACGGTGCTGGTGGCGATCGTCGCGAGCGTGGTCGCGATCGCGATGCTGCTGCAGGAAGTGAAGCTGATGAGCGGCTTCTCGCGCGCCGCCCACATCGTGCTCGGACTGGTGGCGCTGGTCGGATCGTGGCTCACGATGCACACCATCTACGCCTTCCACTACGCGCACCGCTACTACATCGACCGGCGCGAGGGCAGCGTCGACGGCGGGCTCGATTTTCCCGGCCGCGAGGACCCGGACTACTTCGACTTCCTCTACTACGCCTACGTGGTCGGCATGACCTCGCAGGTGTCCGACGTGCAGGCCACCTCGCGCGAGATGCGGCGCCTGACGCTGGTGCACGGCGTGCTGGCCTTCGCCTTCAACATGCTCGTGCTCGCGCTGTCGGTCAACGTGGTGGCGGGGGCGATGTAGCGGCGGCGCCCGCGCCCGGCCAGAGCTTCACGAGGCCGGTCGACAGCGCCACGCCGCAGACGATGACGGCCGCGCAGATCAGCATCCACTGCGTGATGTGCTCGCCGAGGAACACCGCGCCGTAGAACACCGCGAACACGGGCACCAGGAAGGTCACGGTCAGCGCGCGCGCGGGCCCCGCGTTGGCGATCAGGCGGAAGAACAGGATGTAGGCCAGGCCGGTGCAGGCGATGCCGAGCGCCAGCAGCGCGAGCCAGGCGCGCAGGCTCGGCATCTGGGCGGGCCAGAACCACAGGGCGGGCAGCGCGAGGAACAGCGTCGCGCCGATCTGGCTGCCGGTCGCGGTGGCCAGCGCCGGCACGCCGCCGAGGTAGCGCCGCGTGGCGCTCGCGGCCACGCCGTAGCTCGCGCAGGCGCCGAGGCAGGCCAGCACGGCCCAGAGCGCCGCATGGCCCTCGGCGTTGGCGTGCAGGCCGGCGCTGCGGCTCGCGAGCATCGCGACGCCCGCGAAGCCGATCACCAGGCCGACGATGCGCGAGCCGTCGGGCCGGTCGCGGAACCAGGCCCAGGCCACGAGCGCGCCGAACATCGGCACGGTGGCGTTGATCACTGCGGCCAGGCCGCTGTTGATGGTGAGCAGCGCGAAGCAGAACAGCGCGAACGGGATGCCCGAATTGAGCACGCCGATCGCCATCGAGGCCTTCCAGTGCGTGCCGAGCGCGGCGGCGTGGCCGCGCATGAACAGCAGCGGCAGCAGGAACAGCGTCGCCACGCCCACGCGCACGGCCGCGGCCGGCAGTGCGCCGAACTCCGCGGCGCCGATGCGCATGAACAGGAACGAGGCGCCCCAGAGCGCGCCGAGCAGCACCAGGTCGAGCACCCAGGCCTTGGGGCGGGGGGAGGAGGAGGGCGAGGCCGTGTTGTTGTCCGTTGTCGTGCTCATACGTCCTCGAATATCGCACGCGGCGCGCCCGCGCGTGCGGGGCGCTCGGCCTGCTCGAGCTCGAGCAGCGCGGTCTTGCGCTCGAGCCCGCCCGCGTAGCCGGTCAGCGAGCCGTCGGCGCCGAGCACGCGGTGGCAGGGCACGATCACGCTGATCGGGTTGCGGCCCACGGCCGCGCCCACGGCGCGCACCGCGGCCGGATGGCCCAGGCTCGCGCTCAGCGCGCCGTAGGTCAGGGTCCGGCCCGCGGGGATCGCGCGCAGCGCCTGCCACACGCTCTGCTGGAAGGCGGTGCCGTGCGACAGGTCGAGCGGCACGTCGAAGGCCTTGCGGCGGCCCGCGAAGTAGTCGCGCAGTTGCGTGCCGGCCTCCACCAGCACCGGATGGTCGTCGCGCGTCTGCCAGCCCGTGGTGTCGGGCCAGTGGCGCTGCTGGTCGAACCAGACGCCGGCGAGGCCCTGGTCGGTGGCCGCCATCGTGATGCCGCCGAGCGGCGTGTCGATGTGCGAGGTGTAGATGGTCCGGGTCTTGAACTTCATGGCGTTTCAGGCCGCGAGGCCTGCCGTGGGGCGTTGAAGGGATGCCGGCGCCGCGGCCGGCGGCGCCGTGGGCGCATGCCAGGCGCGCAGCACCGCGTAGCTGCGCCAGGGGCGCCAGGCCTGCGAGGCTTCGGCGGCCGCGCGCGCGGTCGTCACGCCGAGCGCCTTCTGCAGCGCGACGTCGCCGGCCGGAAAGGCGTCGGGCCAGCGCAGCGCGCGCATCGCGATGTACTGCGCGGTCCAGTCGCCGATGCCCGGCAGCTGCTGCAGCGCCGCGATGGTCGAGGGCACGTCGGCCCCCGCATGCAGCGCGAGCCGGCCGGCCGCGACCTCGCGCGCGACGGCCTGCAGCGCGGCCTGGCGCTGGCGCACGATGCCGAGCCGGCCGAGCGCGTCGCCGTCCGCCCCGGCCAGTGCGGCCGGCGTGGGGAACAGCCGGTCCAGGCCCTCGACGGGCGTGGCGATCGCCTCGCCGAAGGCCG
>CBHTTS010000061.1:0-21955 GCA_966095775.1 uncultured Variovorax sp.
AGCAGCTCGGCCGCGCCGCGGATCGCCGACAGCGGGCTCTTCACCTCGTGCGTGAAGGTCTGGACGTAGTCCGCGACGTAGTTGCGCCCGGTCAGGGTGTCGCGCATCTCGCTGAAGCCGGTGCGCACCGCGTCGACCGCGCGCCGCGCCATGCGGCCGATGCTGAGGCTGCGCTGCGTGCGCACCCAGGCCCAGTAGTCCGAGATCAGCCCGAAGGGCCGCACCAGCCACACCGAGACGATCACCGCGAGCAGCAGCAGCGCGAGGCCCGAGCCCACGCCGACCCAGAGCGTGCGCGCCCGCGCGTCCTCGACGAACTGGCCGAAGCTCTGCACCGGCTTGCCGACGCTGACCATGCCCACGATCTCGTTGTTCCAGCGGATCGGCGCGCCCACGTACATCACCGAAGTGCGCGGATCGGTCTCGACGTCGCGCGTGGTGCGCGCGCCGTAGACCCCCGCGAGCGTGCGCCGCACGTCGCTCCACTGCGAATAGTCCTCGCCGAGATGGCGCCCGAGCGAGTCGAACATCACGCGGCCGCTGCGGTCGGTGACGTAGACGCGCAGCTCGACGCGGTTCTTGTGCAGGTTGTAGATCTGGGCCGAGAACGCGCGCCCGTAGACGCTGCGGAACAGCGGCTCGAGCCGCGCGGTGTTGATCGCGCCCGCGATCACGTCCTGCTCGACCAGGCTCGCGAGCAGCTGCGAGGTCTCGACCAGCGACTCCTCGGCCGACTCGCGGTAGCGCGGGTCGATATCCGACATCACGCGGTACAGCAGGAAGGCGATGCCCGCCGTGTAGATCAGCAGGATGCCGATGAAGATCCGCGTGCGGCGGGTCACGGCACGGGGGGCAGTTCTTCGTTCAGGGCGTAGCCGGTGCCGCGCAGCGTGCGGATCGGCTCGACCTCGGGCGCGATCGCCTTGAGCTTGGCGCGCAGCGTCTTGACGTGGGCATCGACCGTGCGGTCGAAACTCTCGCTCGCGTCGTCCCAGACCATCTGCAGCAGCTCGTCGCGCGTGAAGACCCGGCCCGGCCGCTGCACCAGTAGGCGCAGCACGCCGTACTCGTAGCGCGAGAGTTCGAGCAGCCGACCGTAGTAGCGGATCTGCATGCGCTCGGTGTCGAGCGCGAAGGGCAGCGCAGGGGGCTGGGAGCCCGCTGGCGCGCCCGCGCCGCCGCCCCCGTGGGGGACCCCGCCCGCGGCCGCCGGAGGCGCGCCTGCGCCCGCTCGTGCGCTGCGCCGCAGGATGGTCCGGACCCGGGCCACGAGTTCGCGCGGCGAGAAGGGCTTGGCGACGTAGTCGTCCGCGCCGAGCTCGAGGCCCACCACGCGGTCGATCTCGTCGCTGCGGGCCGTGAGGAACAGCATCGGCACCTCGGCGCCGCCCTGGGACTGGTTCAGCGCGCGCAGCCGCTTGAAGAGCTCGAAGCCGTTGAGGTCGGGCAGCCCGACGTCGAGGATCGCGAGCGCGGGCGGCTCCTTGGCGAATTCCGCGATCGTGTCCTCGGCCGTCGCGCACCAGACTGGCGTGAACCCGTCGCTCCTGAGCACGTACTGCAGCGTGTCGGCAATGCCCGATTCGTCTTCGGCGATCAGGATCCGCGGTTTGAAGCTCATCCCCGGATGTTAGCCAAGCGGCGCGCTCCGGCAGCCCCGCCACCGTGCGTGGCGCCACGAACACGGCGCGGCCTGTCGCGGCTTTTTTTCGCGGCACGGCGCTGGCCCCGTATTCATTCCTTGATTCTCTTATTCAAATTAGTAGTAGTAGGTAAGGGCGGCACCCCGCTGTGGACATGCCGTTTTTTTCCTTGCCCGACAGGGACTTGTCATCGCGCTGTCATTGTGCGCAGCTGCGCTTCCGTGCTGTCGCGCCGACAGGGACAACCCCGGCGCGCGCCGCCGGCCTGTGGATATCCACCCGCTTGTGCCAGAAATCTCCCCAGAGTTGTCCTTTGACAGGGTCTTCGGAATCTGCGAAAGACAACTTTCGTCTCAGGTCATCCATTGCCGTTTATTTAGGCAGACTGTAGATTCGCCTTTCAAATCAACGACTTGCAACGCTCTTACAAAGTAGTGCGAAGCTTATCCACAGAGTTGCCCAAACTTTGTGGGGAGAAAGCACGGCGGAACCTTCGAGGGCCCTGCCGAACGAACCTTGTCCTTCCAATCTGCGGAATCCGAACGTGACCACTTCCGAAACCCGGGCCATCCTGACCCTGAGCCTGCTGGCCGCCTTCGTCGACGGCGACAAACACGAGCGCGAGCGTGCCGAGATCAAGCGCATCGCCGAGGGCCTGTCGCAGGCCGACGGCGTGAACCTGCCGACGCTCTACCAGGACGTGCTGATGAAGCGCGTCTCGCTCGCCTCGGCCGCGGCCGAGCTCCGGAGCAGCGAGGCGAAGCACCTGGCCTACGAGATGGCGGTCTGCGTCTGCGACGCCGACGGCACCCAGTCCGAGCCCGAACGGATGTTCCTCGCCGACCTGCGCACCTCGCTCGGCCTCGACGCCTCGGCGGCGCAGTTCTCTCAGCAGGCCGAGGAAATCGCCGCCGTGCCGGTCGCGGCCGGTGCGGCGGCCGTGGTCGCGGTGCCGCCCGCGGCGGCTGCAGCCGGTGCCGTAGCCGCCGCGGCCGTCGACACCGCTGCGCTCGACAAGTCGATCCTCAACGCGTCGATCCTCAACGGCGCGCTCGAGCTGCTGCCCGAGACGCTCTCGACCATGGCGATCATTCCGCTGCAGATGAAGCTGGTCTACGGCATCGGCAAGGCCTACGGCTACGAGCTCGACAGCGGCCACGTCAAGGACTTCCTCGCCACTGTCGGCGTCGGCCTGACCTCGCAGTACCTCGAGCAGGCCGGCCGCAAGCTGCTCGGCGGCCTGCTCGGCAAGGTCGGCGGCGGCATGCTGCGCGGCCTCGGCAACCAGGCCGTCAGCTCGGGCATGAGCTTCGCCTCCACCTATGCGCTCGGCCACGTCGCCAAGCGCTACTACGCCGGCGGCCGCACGCTCTCGACCCAGATGCTCAAGGACAGCTTCTCGAGCGTGGTGCAGGAAGGCAAGAGCCTGCAGACCCAGTACCTGCCCGCGATCCAGGAAAAGGCCCGCACGCTGGACACCGCGAAGGTGCTGGCGATGGTCCGCGGGCGCTGAGACTTCCGCCGCGGGGCAAAGCACGGCAGGGCCCAGCCCAGTGCACCCGTGGAACTGGCTCCGCCAGGCCACCGGGTGCGCCCCCCAGTGGGGGGAGGCGGCTACACGAAGTGAGCCGCTTTGAGGGGCGTCCCACTCTCCAGGTCGTCCAGGATCGGGCACTCGGGGCGCGTGTCTCCGTGGCAGCAGTGCACCAGGTGCGCGAGCGTGTTGCGCATCGCCTGCATGTCGGCGATGCGCTGCTCGAGTTCGCCCAGGTGCTTCTGCGCGATGCGCTTGACGCTCGCGCTCGCCCGGCGCCGGTTGTGCCACAGGCCGACGAGCTCGGCGATCTCCTCCATCGAGAAGCCGAGGTCGCGCGAGCGCTTGATGAAGCGCAGCGTGTGGATGTCGGCCTCGCCGTACTGGCGGTAGCCGCTCTCGGTGCGCGCCACCGCGGGCAGCAGGCCCAGGCCTTCGTAGTGGCGCACCATGCGCGCCGAGACCCCCGAGCGCCGCGCGGCCTCGCCGATCGGGACGTTCGCCGCCGCGCTCATTGCACGGTGTAGCCGGCGTTCTCGATCGCGGCCACGATGTCCTTGCGCGGCTGCTCGCTCAGCACGTCCACATGGCCGGTCTCGAGGTCCACCGTGACCTGGGCCTTGGGGTCGACGGTCTGCACCGCGTTCTGCACCGCGCTCACGCAATGGCCGCAGCTCATGCCCGAGACTTGGAATTTCTGACTCATCGTCGTGCTCCTGTGAAATGAATGAATGAAACGAGGGAAGCGCCAGTCTGAACCTTTCCATGATGTCAATGTCCAGCGCAGGGGCACTGCGGCCGCGGCTTGACCTTGCCATGATGTGAGACTTTAGCCTCGGCGCATGGACAATCACTGCAACACCTTCGCCGCGCCATGAGCAGCAGCACCAGCACCACACTCGATCTTTCCGTCGGCGGCATGACCTGCGCATCGTGCGTGCGGCGCGTCGAGCGCGCGCTCCAGGGCGTGCCCGGCGTGCAGGAGGTCAGCGTCAACCTCGCGACCGAATCGGCCCGCATCGTGGCAGCCGGCGAAGGCGAGGATCTCGACGCCCGCCTGCGCCGCGCGATCCGCACTGCGGGCTACGAGCCGCGCGCCGCCGGCGCCGCCGACGAGGCAGGGCGCGCGCCTTCGCCCTGGCAGGGTTTCGGTCCCGTCGCCGCCGGGCTGGCGCTGTCGATGCCGCTGATGGCGCCGATGCTCGGCAGCCTCTGGGGGCAGGACTGGATGCTGCCGCCCTGGGTGCAGCTGCTGCTCGCGGCGCCGGTGCAGTTCTGGCTCGGCGCGCGCTTCTACCGCGCGGGCTGGCATGCCGCGCGCGCGGGCACGGGCAACATGGACCTGCTCGTCGCGCTCGGCACCAGCGCGGCTTTCGGCCTGTCGCTCTGGCTCTGGTGGCGTGCCGCGACGGGCGGGCATGCGGACCATGGCGCGGCCCCGCACCTCTACTTCGAGGCTTCGGCGGTGGTGATCACGCTGGTGCTGCTCGGCAAGTGGCTCGAGGCGCGCGCGAAGCGCCAGGCCACGTCGGCGATCCGCGCGCTGCAGCAACTGCGGCCCGAGGTGGCCCACCTCGTGGGCGCGCGCGGCAACGAAAGCGACGTGCCGCTCGCGGAGCTGATGATCGGCGACCGGCTCGCGGTGCGGCCCGGCGAACGCGTGCCTGCCGACGCGCGCGTGGTGGAGGGCCATTCCGAGCTCGACGAATCGATGCTCACGGGCGAGCCGCTGCCGGTGCCCAAGGGGCCGGGCCAGATGCTCACGGGCGGCTCGGTCAACGGCGACGGCCGCCTGGTGGCGGAGGTCACGGCGACCGGCGCCGAGAGCGTGCTCGCGCGCATCATCCGGCTGGTCGAGGACGCGCAGGCCGCGAAGGCGCCGATCCAGCGGCTGGTCGACCGGGTCGCGGCGGTGTTCGTGCCGGCGGTGCTGCTGATCGCGCTCGCCACGCTGGCGGGCTGGCTGATCGCGGGCGCGACGCTCGAGGCCGCGCTGATCCACGCGGTGGCCGTGCTCGTGATCGCCTGCCCCTGCGCGCTCGGGCTCGCGACGCCGGTGGCCGTGATGGCCGGCACCGGGGTGGCGGCGCGGCGCGGCATTCTCGTGAAGGACGCCCGTGCGCTGGAGCTCGCGCACCGCGTCGACACCGTGGCCTTCGACAAGACCGGCACGCTCACGGTGGGCCGGCCGGTGCTCACGGCGCTGGTGCCGGCCCCGGATGCCGCGGCGCCCGAGGAGGCACTGCTGGCCGTCGCCGCGAGCCTGCAGGGCGGCAGCGAACATCCGCTCGCGCGCGCGGTGATCGCCGCCGCGGTGGAACGCGGCGTGCAGCCGCCGCCGCTCGGCGCGATGCAGGCGATGCCGGGCCGCGGCGTGCGCGGCGAGGTCGACGGCCGGCGCTGGGCCATCGCGAGCCTGCGCTGGTGCGCGGAGCTCGGCGTGCAGCCCGATGCCGCGCAGGTCGAGGCGCTGCATGCGCAGGGCGCCACCGTGTCGGCGCTGCTGCGCTTCGAGGCCGATGCAGAGCGCGCGACGGTCGAGGCGCTGCTCGCCTTCGCCGACGAGCCCAAGCCCGAGGCCGCCGAGGCGGTGCGCACGCTGCGCGCGCGCGGCCTGCGGGTGGTGATGATCTCGGGCGACAACCGGCGCGCCGCCGAGGCCATGGCCGCGCGCCTGGGCATCGTCGCGGGCGACGTGCGCGCGGAGGTGCTGCCGGGCGACAAGGCGGCCCAGGTCGCGGCCTTGAAGCGCGACGGCCACGTGGTCGCGATGGTGGGCGACGGCGCCAACGATGCGCCGGCGCTCGCCGCGGCCGACGTGGGCATGGCGATGGCGCCTTCGGGCGGCGGCACCGACGTGGCGATGGAGGCCGCGGGCATCACGCTGATGCGCGGCGACCTCGCGCTGGTGGCCGAGGCGCTCGAACTCTCCGGCCGCACCGTCGCGAAGATCCGGCAGAACCTGTTCTGGGCCTTCGCCTACAACGTGGCCGGCATTCCGCTCGCGGCGCTCGGCTGGCTGAGCCCGGTGGTGGCGGGCGCGGCGATGGCGCTCTCGAGCGTGAGCGTGATGGCCAACGCCCTGCTGCTGCGGCGCTGGAAGCCCTAGGAAGGCCGCGCCTTCACAAGATGTGAAGAAACCGTAGCGACCTCGGGGTGCGCAGTAGGTTTATTCACACCTTGTCAGTCGATCAGCAGCGCGAGCAGGTGATCGTCGACGTAGTCGGCTTCGCCCGCGCGCTTGTAGAACCGGCGCAGCACGCCCTCGCGCTCGAAGCCCAGCTTCTCGTAGAAGCGCAGCCCCGCCGCATTGTCGGCCTCGGCATAGAGCTCGATGCGTTTCACGCCCTCCGCGCGCAGCCGCTCGATCGCGTCGAGCACCATGGCCCGCGCGATGCCGCGGCCGTGCAGCGCCGGATCCACCGCGAGCGTGGCGAGGCAGGCCACGTGCCTCACGCGCCCCGGATAGCGCGTTGCGCGGTAGAAGCCCGCGACGCGGCCGTCGACCTCGTAGACGTGGAAGCTGCGGCTCGCGACCAGCTCCTCGAAGATCGGCCGAAAGTCCGCGAGCGGCATCGGGTCGTAGCCGAGGAAGGGCACGACGCGTTCGTGCATGTAGATGGCGAAGACCGCTTCGAGGTCCTGCGGTGCGGCGAGCCTGCGCATGACGTGTGGAAGAAAGCTGCGGAAGAACGCAGCATACAAGGCCCCCCGGGCTCAGCCGGCGTCGAGCCGGCTCGCGACGAGCACGGCATTGGTCCCGCCGAACGCGAAGGAATTCGACATCACGTGGCGCAGCCCGGCGGCCTCGCGCGCGTCGCCGTCGCGCACGAAGTCGAGGTCGAAGTCCGCATCCGGCCGCGCGAGGTGCGCCGTCGGCGGAAGCAGTCCGCGCGTGAGCGTGCGCAGTGCCGCCACCAGTTCGATCGCGCCGCCGCCGCCGAGCACGTGGCCATGGATCGCCTTGGTCGCGCTCACGGGCGTGGCGCGGCCGAACACCGCGCGGACCGACGCCGCTTCGGCCGCGTCGCCGGCGCCGGTGGCGGTGCCGTGCGCATTGAGGTGGCCGATCTGCGCGGCGTCCAGGCCGGCATCGCGCAGGGCGGCGCCCATGGCGCGCACCTGTCCCGCGGCATCGGGGTGGGTGAGGTGCGTGGCATCGCAGCAGGTCGCATAGCCGGTGAGCGCGAGCGGCGCCGCGGGCTGCGCGTTGCGCGCGCGTGCATGCGCGCGCGATTCGAGCACCAGCGCCGCTGCGCCCTCGCCGAGCGCGAAGCCGGCGCGGTCGAAGGAGAAGGGCCTGCAGGCGCGCTCCGGCGCGCCCGGCGGCGGCGGCGCCATGACGCGCATCGCATGCCAGCTCGCCATCACGCCGGGCGTGAGCATCGCGTCGTGGCCGCCCGCGATCGCGACGTCGATCCAGCCGCCGCGGATCGCGCGCATCGCCTCGCCGATCGCGACCGCCGAGGAGGCGCAGGCACAGGCATAGGCGATCGCCGCGCCCTGCGCGCCGAATTCCAGCGCGAGCTCCGCCACGGCGGCGTTCGGCATCACGGTGAGCACCGTGGTCGGCCGCAGGCGGCGCTGCCCCGCGTAGAGCGCGCGGCAGCTGTCGTCGAAGGCCGCGGCGCCCCCGAGGCCGCTGCCCCAGAAGACGCCGAGCCGCGCCGGATCGATGCGGCCGCGGTCCAGCCCGGCCCGCGCGACGGCATCCTGCGCCGCCGCGAGCGCCATCGCGGTGCCGCGGTCGAGCGGCAGGCGCGAGCGGCTGCGCACGGCCTCCGATGCGAAGTCGCCGCAGGCCGCGACCGCGAGCTCGGTGGTCTCGAGGCCGTCGATCGCGAGCGGCTGCGCGCGCACTGCGGAGCGTCCGTGGAACAGCGCGTCGTCGAAGGCCTCGACCGTGCGGCCGATCGGCGTGACGAAGCCGACGCCGCCGACCTGCACCGCGTGCGCCGCGGCATGGGTGCCGGTGCTCACGCGTGGGCCGGCAGCGGCGGCTCGACCTCCAGGCGGATCTCGGTGTCGATCGCCTCGCACAGGCGCTGCAGCGTGATGCCCGCCTCGCGCGGGTCGAGCCGGTCCTCGGGCAGGCGCAGGTGGAAGGCATCCTCGACGGCGAACACGAATTCCATCAGGCCGAGCGAATCGAGCCCGAGCTCGGTGAGCGCGGTGTCGGGCGTGATGACGTCGGGCGCGACCTCGAACTGGTTCACGAGGATCGCGGCGATGCTGTTGAAGATCGGCGAGGACAGGGAAGAGGACATGGCGGGTGTGTCTTTCAGGCGGCGGGAACGGGGGCGGGCGGCAGGCCGTGGGCCACGCCGTCGATGAAGGCGAGGGTCTCGCGTGCGACCCGGCGGCGGTCGTTGTCGATCGTCACCATGTGGTAGCTGTCGGCGAGCACCACGCTGCGGAAGTCGCGGCAGCCGCGCAGGCCGCGCGCGAGCAGGTCGAGGTTCGCGAGGCCGGCGACCTCGTCCTCGCGGGCATGCAGCGCGAGCACGCGCGCGCATGGCACGCGGTGCAGGTTGCGCCGCACGTGGCGCATCAGGCGGTCGTGCTCGCGCAGGTGACCGATGCCGATCACCGCGCTGCCGGCGCTCGAGATCTGGCGGTGGCGCAGCTCGCGCGCGATCCAGGCGCGCACGCGTTCGTTCTTCACGCCGTAGGGTGGGCGCTCGCGGTACTGCCAGAGCCGGCCGAGCGGCGTGTGGAAGGCGAGCGGCAGCAGCATGCGCGTGCGCGGCACGGCCCAGCCGTCGAAGCGCAGCGTGGTCGACATCAGCACCAGCGCGTCGACCTCGCCGGCCGTGCAGCGCAGCGCCGCACCGAGCGCGAGCGAAGCGCCGGCCGAGAGGCCCACGAGCACCACGCGCTCGTGCCGCAGCCGCAGGCGGCGCACCTCGGCCGCGATGTCCTCGAGCCACTGCTCGTACGGCGTGGCCCGGGCGAGCGGCGCGGCGGCATCGAAGGAGTAGCCGTGCAGCTGCAGCGGGCGCACCGGATAGCCGTGCGCCTCGAGCGCAGTGCGCACGGTCAGCAGCTCGTCAGGTGTGCTGCATAAACCATGCAGCAGCACGATGGCCGTGTGGCGCACCGCGGGGTGCACCATGCTCAGCAGGCCGGAAGGATCGCGTGCGCTCATCGCGTGGCCGCAGGCTGCGGGAGGGCCCGCGCCGCGGGTTGCTGTCGTATGCTCATGGCGCGTTTATCGCCGGGGCGTGCTGACCGGCTGCTGACCCTCCCATCGCGCAAGAACAGGCACTTCCAACCTTCACACACAGACCATGCGAATCCTCCTTGTCGAAGACGATGCCGTGCTGCGCGACGTGATGCTGCGCAGCCTCGCCGATGCCGGCCACCGCGTCGACGTGTCGACCAATGTCGAGGACGCCGATCACCTCTGGCGCGTGCAGCCTTTCGATGCCGTGCTGCTCGACCTCAACCTGCCGGCCACGGCGAGCCCCACCAGCGGCCTCGCGAGCGGGCTCCATGCGCTGCGGCAGGCGCGTGCGCGCGGCGACCGCACGCCGGTGCTGGTGCTGACCGCGCGCGGCCGCACCGAGGAGCGCATCGCGGGCCTCGATGCCGGCGCCGACGACTACCTCGGCAAGCCCTTCGACCTCGCCGAGGTCGAGGCCCGGCTGCGCGCGCTGGTGCGGCGCGCCAAGGGCACCGAGGACATCGTGCTGCTCGGCCACCTCAAGCTCGACCGCAAGGCCCGCCGCTTCTCGACAGCGAACGGACCGCTCGACCTGCCGGCGCGCGAGTTCGAGGTGCTCTGGGAGCTGATGAGTCCGCCGGGCCGCACGGTGAGCAAGCGGGCGCTGTCGGACAAGCTCTCGAGCTTCGACGAATCGCTCGGCGACAACGCGCTCGAGGCCTTCATCTCGCGGCTGCGCAAGAAGCTCGTGGGATCGGGCGCGGGCATCCGCACGCTGCGCGGCATCGGCTACCTGCTCGAAGCCGAGGTGTGAGCGCGAGCGACCGCAGCGCGGCGGCGCCTGCGCAGGCCGTGCCGTCGCTCACGCGGCGCGTGCTGCGCCACGTGCTGGTGCCGCTCGCGTTCACCTGGATGGTGGGCGCGCTGATCGCGCTCGTGATCGCGAACTACTTCTCCGAGCAGGCCTTCGACCGCGCGATGCTCGACGACGCCTACGCGATCGCGGCCAACGTGCAGGCCGGCGAGCGCGGCGTCGAGCTGCTGCTGTCGCCGCGCGAGGTGGCGACGGTGCTGTTCGACCAGGTCGACAAGGTGTACTTCGCGGTGCAGCGCTTCGACGGCACGCTGATCTCGGGCCACCAGGGCCTGGAGGCGGCGCTGCCGGCGCAGGGCGCGCGCTACCGCTTCTCCGACATCCGCTACGAGGGCCATGCGCTGCGCGCGGTGGTGCTCGAGCCGGGCGTCGACGCGGCGGCCGCGGCGCCCTACCGGATCATCGTCGCGCAGACCACGCTCACGCGCACCGCGCTCGTGCGCAGGCTGCTCGGCTACGCGCTCGCGCCGCAGGTGCTGCTGCTGATGCTGCTCGCGGCCTGGCTCTGGCACGGCATCCGCAGCGACCTGCGACCGCTGGGCGAGCTGCAGCAGGCGCTCGACCGGCGCGACGTGCACGATCTCTCGCCGGTCGCAGTGGCGCGCACCTCGCGCGAGATCCAGCGGCTCGGCGATGCGGTGAATGCGCTGTTCGAGCGTCTCGACCACAGCGTGCGCGCGCAGCGCGAATTCGTCGGCAACGTGGCGCACGAACTGCGCACGCCGCTCGCGGGCATCCGCGCGCTGGCCGAATACGGGCTCGCGCGGACCGACGCTGCGGTCTGGCGCGAGCAGCTCGCGCGCGTGGCCGAGCGGCAGGGGCGCGCGAGCCACCTGATCGACCAGCTGCTGGCGCTGGCGCTCGCGGACGAGGCGCGCACCGGACTCGAGCGCGAACCGGTGCGGCTCGACGTGCTCGCGGAGCAGACCGTGCTGCGGCATCTCTCGCGCGCCGATGCGCTCGGCGTGGACCTCGGCGCGCGCGGCCTCGACGAGGGCGTGACGGTGCTCGCGAACGAAGCGCTGGTCGAGGGCATCCTCGACAACCTGATCGACAACGCGCTGCGCTACGGCGGTCGCACCATCACGGTCGAGCTCGCGGGCCGCACGCTGAGCGTGATCGACGACGGCCCCGGCATTCCGCTCGAGGCGCAGCGCGACCTGATGCAGCGCTGGGCCCAGGGCCCCGCGGGGCAGAAGCTGGGGCAGGGCGCGGGGCTGGGGCTCTCGATCGTGGCGCGCTATGCGGAGCTGCTGGGTGCGGAACTGCGGCTCGAAGCGGCGGAGCCCTCGGGCCTGCGCGTGAGCATCGCGTTCGGCGCGGCGGCCTGAGGACGCGGGCCTGGCCTGCGGCTCAGGCGTCGAACGCCACTTCGCCTTCGATCTCGACCGGGATGTTGAACGGCAGCTCGGCCATGCCGACCGCGCTGCGCGCATGCGCGCCGACCTCGGGGCCGAAGAGCTCGAGGATCAGGTCCGAGAAGCCGTTGATGACCGCGGGCTGCCGGTCGAAGCCCGGCGCCGAGGCGACCATGCCGAAGACGCGCGTCCAGGCCGTGATGCGGTCGAGGTCGCCGAGCGCGCGCTGCAGGCTGCCGAGCATCGCGAGCGCCGTGAGCCGGGCCGATGCGTAGCCTTGCTCGACGCTCAGCTCGCGCCCGAGCTTGCCGAGCGGCGCGGCGATGGTGCCGTCGGCGTTGAGCGGGCCGTGGCCCGAGATGATGGCGCGGCCGCCGACGAGGCGCACGGGCTCGAAGGGCAGCACCACACCGGGCGGCGGCGACACCGGCGGCGGCAGCACGAGGCCGAGCGCGGCCAGTCGTTGCGCGATGCGGGCCATGGCGTTTTCTCTCCTGGAAGGCGGACGCGGCGCGTCCCTGCGCCGCATCTTGCCACGGCCCTCGCGCGCCGCTTCAGGCGAGCGCGGGATAGTCGATGTAGCCCTTGGCGCCGCCGCCGTACATCGTCGCCTTGTCGACTTCGTTGAGCGGCGCGTTCTCGCGCAGGCGGCGCACCAGGTCGGGGTTCGCGATGAAGGGCTTGCCGAAGGCCACGAGGTCGTCGCCTTCCTTCACGGCTTCCTCCGCGAGCGGCTTGTCGTAGCCGTTGTTGACCATCCATGCGGCCTTGCCGCCGGCCGCGCGGTAGGCGGCCTTGAGCGCCTCGTAGTCGAAGGGGCGGTCCGCGATCTCGCGCGGGCCGCCGGTGGCGCCTTCGATCACGTGGATGTAGGCCAGGCCCAGCGGCGCGAGCTGCTGCAGGACGTAGGTGAACAGCGGCTGCGGATCGGTGTCGTGCACGTCGTTGGCGGGCGTCACGGGCGATAGGCGGATGCCGGTGCGGCCGCCGCCGACCGCGTCGACGACGGCGCGCGCGGCCTCGAGCAGCAGGCGGGCGCGGTTCTCGATGCTGCCGCCGTAGTCGTCGGTGCGCTTGTTGCTGCCGTCCTTCAGGAACTGGTCGAGCAGGTAGCCGTTGGCGGCATGCAGTTCCACGCCGTCGAAGCCGGCCGTCTCGACCGCGTTGCGCGCGGCCGCGGCGTACGCATGGACGATGCCGGGGATCTCCTCGGCATCGAGGGCGCGCGGCTCCGAGGTCTCGACGAAGGTGGGCACGCCGTTCTTGATCAGCACGGTCTTGGTCTTCGCGGCGATGGCCGAAGGCGCGACCGGCTTGCCGCCCCCGGGCTGCAGCTCGGTGTGCGAGACGCGGCCCACGTGCCAGAGCTGCACCACGATCTTGCCGCCCTTGGCGTGCACCGCATCGGTCACGCGCTTCCATCCGTCGAGCTGCTCGGTGCCGTAGAGGCCCGGCACGTCGGCATAGCCCTGGCCCTGGTGGCTGATCGCGGTGGCCTCGGTGATGAGCAGGCCGGCCGTGGCGCGCTGGGCGTAGTAGGTGGCGGCCATCTCGGTCGGGATCGCGTTCGGCGAGCGGTTGCGCGTGAGCGGCGCCATCACGATGCGGTTGGCGAGCTGCAGGTCGCCGGCCTGCACGGGATCGAAGAGGGAGGGCATGTTGTTCGAGGTCTGTGAGTGGAAACAGCCGCGAGGCTAAACCCGCCCAGCGAATCCGTGCCTTCGCACGGTTGTCCGAAAGCTGCTAGGACGCGCGCTGCCGAGGCACAAAAAAGGCCGCAACCTGCGGCTTTGGATGTGGGCCTTGTTCGGCGTACGGCCTACTTCAGCAGACCCTCGGCCTTCATCGCGGTCTGGACCGCGGGACGCGCGCCCACGCGCGCGTGCCAGGCCTGGAGGTTCGCAAAGCCCGAGATGTCCACGCCGGTCGGCTTGGTCCAGTTGGTGACCGTGAAGAGGTAGCCGTCGGCGACGCTGAAGTGCTCGCCCATGAGGTACTGCCGGTCGGCGAGCTGGCCGTCGAGCCATTCGAAGCGCGACTTGAGCTTGTCCTTGAAGAGGGTCTTGGCCTCCTCGGGCATCGCGGCGTTGAACAGCGGGCTGAAGCCCTTGTGCACCTCGGTGCCGATGAAGGTCAGCCACTCCTGCAGGCGGTAGCGCTGCAACGTGCCGGCCGCGGGCGCGAGGTTCTTCGTGGGCGCGAGATCGGCGATGTACTGGACGATCGCCGGGCCTTCGCGCAGGCGCGTGCCGTCGTCGAGCTCGAGCAGGGGCACGTAGCCCAGCGGATTGATCCCGTAGTAGTCGGTGCCGTCCTGCAGCTTGTGGCTCTTGGTGCTCGCGAGCACGGGCTCGAAGGCGATGCCGGCCTCGTGCAGCGCGATGTGGGGCGAGAGCGAACAGGCGCCGGGCGAGTAGTACAGCTTCATGCGAAGAATCTCCAACGGAAGGTTTGTGAATGAATCGATGGAACCGAGCGCGATGCTAGCGGGTTTGAAGGGTGCGCGTTTTTGTCCTACGGCGGCTCGCGCAGGCCGACTATCGGGGGCGGCGCGGCGCGTTCCTAAGCTTCGCGGCACGGTGGGCACGAAGCCCGCCCCTGAATCGAAGGAGTAATCAGATGTTGAAATACGCGATCATCTTTGCGGTGATTTCATTGGTGGCCGGCCTGCTCGGCTTCGGCGGCATCGCGGCCGGCGCCGCGGGCATCGCGAAGCTGCTGTTCGGCCTGTTCCTGGTGCTCGCCGTGCTGTTCGTGATCCTGGCCGTGCTCGGCGTGGGCGCCGTCAAGAAAGCCATCGACTGATGCAGCAGCAGGTTTCACGCTGGCCGCGCTTGCGCTCGCTCGGCCAGTTGTTGCAGAGTCCCGCGCACCGCGTGGTGCGGGTGCTGCAGGTCACCCAGGCCCATTGGCAGCTGCCCGCGCACCGCGGCGCGCGCGCCGGCGGGATCGCACCGTCCCGACGCTATCAATTTGATAGCAACTAGGCTCGAACGAGCAAGGCTTCACGGGCGATGAGCCGGGCCCGGGCGGCGCGGCCCCGATTGCCCGTACCGTGTGCGCGGAGCGGCAGCGCCGATTAAAATCGGTGCCCCCTTTGCGCAGCGCACGCGTCAGTGCGCCCCCCTTTCATGCTGTACCCCGAAGAATTCGATGTGATCGTCGTTGGCGGCGGCCACGCCGGCACCGAGGCCGCGCTCGCGTCCGCCCGCATGGGCGCGAAGACGCTGCTGTTGTCCCACAACATAGAGACCCTGGGGCAGATGAGCTGCAACCCGTCGATCGGGGGCATCGGCAAGGGCCACTTGGTGAAGGAGGTCGATGCGCTCGGCGGCGCGATGGCGATCGCGACCGACGAGGCCGGCATCCAGTTCCGCATCCTCAATTCGAGCAAGGGCCCGGCCGTGCGTGCGACCCGGGCGCAGGCCGACCGCGTGCTCTACAAGGCCGCGATCCGGCGCCGCCTCGAGAACCAGCCGAACCTGAGCCTGTTCCAGCAGGCGGTCGACGACCTGATGATCGAGGGCGACCGCGTGGTGGGCGCGGTGACGCAGGTCGGCATCGCCTTCCGCGCGCGCGCGGTGGTGCTGACGGCCGGCACCTTTCTCGACGGCCGCATCCACGTCGGCCTCGACAACTACCAGGCCGGGCGCGCCGGCGACCCGCCGGCCGTGAGCCTGTCGGCGCGGCTCAAGGAGCTCAAACTGCCGCAGGGCCGGCTCAAGACCGGCACGCCGCCGCGGCTCGACGGCCGCACCATCGATTTCTCGAAGTGCACCGAGCAGCCCGGCGACGGCATGCCGGGCGGGGCAGGGCCGATGCCGGTGTTCAGCTTCATGGGCCGCACCGAGATGCATCCGCAGCAGATGCCCTGCTGGATCACCCACACCAACGCGCGCACGCACGAGATCATCCGCTCGGGCTTCGACCGCAGCCCGATGTTCACCGGCAAGATCGACGGCGTGGGTCCGCGCTACTGCCCGAGCGTCGAGGACAAGATCAACCGCTTCGCCGACAAGGAAAGCCACCAGATCTTCCTCGAGCCCGAAGGGCTGACGACGAACGAGTACTACCCGAACGGCATCTCGACCAGCCTGCCGTTCGACATCCAGTACCAGCTGGTGCGCTCGATGCCGGGGCTGGAGAACGCCCACATCCTGCGGCCCGGCTACGCGATCGAGTACGACTACTTCGATCCGCGCGAGCTCAAGAGCAGCTTCGAGACGCGCTCTATCCAGGGCCTGTTCTTCGCCGGCCAGATCAACGGCACCACGGGCTATGAAGAGGCCGCGGCCCAGGGCCTGTTCGCGGGCATCAACGCCGCACTGCAGTGCCGCGGCGAAGCCCCCTGGCTGCCGCGCCGTGACGAAGCCTACCTCGGCGTGCTGGTCGACGACCTGATCACCAAGGGCGTGACCGAGCCCTACCGCATGTTCACGAGCCGGGCCGAGTTCCGGCTGCAGCTGCGCGAGGACAACGCCGACATGCGCCTGACCGAGACCGGCCGCAAGCTCGGCCTGGTGGACGACGCGCGCTGGGACGCTTTCAGCCGCAAGCGCGATGCTGTTTCACGTGAAACAGAACGCCTCAGGTCGATCTGGGTCAATCCGCGCAACCTGCCGGCGGCCGAGTCGGAGCGCGTGCTCGGCAAGGCGATCGAGCGCGAGTACAACCTTGCCGACCTGTTGCGCCGGCCGGACGTGAGCTACGAGACGCTGATGTCGCTGGACGGCGGCAAGTACAGCGCCGAGGCCGAACTGAGCCCGACCGAGATCGAGCAGATAGAGATCTCGGCCAAGTACTCGGGTTACATCGAGCGGCAGCACGACGAGGTGGAGCGCGCCGCGCATTTCGAGAACCTCAAGCTGCCGGCCAACTTCGACTACAGCCAGGTCAAGGCGCTGAGCTTCGAGGTGCGGCAGAAGCTCGACAAGCACCGGCCCGAGACGCTCGGCCAGGCTTCGCGCATCTCGGGCGTGACGCCTGCGGCGATCTCGCTGCTGATGATCCATCTGCGCAAGGGCGGCCACAAGGCATTCGCCCGCGACGCGGCCGCCGAGGCCGCCGCGGAAGCCGCCGGCTCATGAGTGCGCCGATCGACACGCTGCGCGCCGGCGCGGCCGCGATGGGCACGCCGCTCACGGAGAAGCAGGCCGATCAACTGCTGGCCTACGGCAGCCTGATGCTCAAGTGGAACAAGGTCTACAACCTCACGGCGCTGCGCGATCCTGCGAGCGTGCTCACGCACCATCTGCTCGACAGCCTCGCGGCTGTCGGGCCGCTGCAGCGCGAGTGGGCAGGGCAGGGCCGGTTGCTCGACGTGGGGTCGGGCGGCGGACTGCCGGGCGTGGTGATCGCGATCCTGCGGCCGGACCTCGACGTGAGCTGCCTCGACGCGGTGGCGAAGAAGGCCGCTTTCGTGCAGCAGGTCGCGGCCGAGCTCGACGTGCCCAATCTGCGCGGCCTGCATGCACGCGTGGAATCGCTCACCGGCAGCTACGACGTGATCAGCAGCCGCGCCTTCGCTTCGCTGCCCGACTTCTTCAACGGCTCGGTCCATCTGCTCGCCCCGGGCGGCGTCTGGCTCGCGATGAAGGGCAAGGTGCCCGCCGATGAACTGGCCGCGCTGCCCGCGACGGTCGACGTGTTTCACGTGGAACAATTGACGGTGCCGGGGCTCGACGCCGAGCGCTGCATCGTCTGGGCGCGCCGCCGCCCCGACTGAAATCCCGTCAAAAAGAAGCCGGCGCGGCCGCGAAAGCCGCCGCCGGACCCTCTGCGCAGCGCCTTGCTGCCTTAGACTCGAAGCCTCCCCCTGGCACTCCTTTTCCGAGGCAATTCCCATGTTCGGCATCGCTGACTACGGCGCTTTCGTCGCCGCCATCATCCTGTTCCTGCTGATTCCCGGCCCGGGCAACCTGGCGCTGATCACCTCGACCAGCAAGGGCGGCATCAAAGGCGGACTCGCGGCCACGACCGGCGTGATCCTCGGCGACCAGTGCCTGATGTGGGCCGCGGTGGCCGGCGTCTCGGCGGTGCTCGCGGCCTATCCGGCCGCCTTCACCGCGGTGCAGTGGCTGGGCGCGGCCTACCTGGCCTGGCTGGGCGCCCGGATGCTGCTCGCCAAGCCCGGCTCGGCGCCGATCCTCCACATCCGGCCGAGCCACTTCCTGCGCCAGGCCTTCACGATCACGCTGCTGAACCCGAAGGCGATCGTGTTCTACATGGCCTTCTTCCCGCTGTTCGTCGATCCGGCGCGCCACCAGGGCCTGGTCACCTTCGGTGCGATGGCATTCACGATCGCGGTGCTGACCTTCCTCTACGGCCTGACCTCGACGCTGCTCACCCATTTCCTCGCCGAGCGCATCCGCGCCAATCCGCGCATCTCGGCCACGCTCGAGAAGCTCGCGGGGGTCTTCCTGATCGCCTTCGGCGTCAAGCTCGCCATCTCCCGTTGATTCCGCGCTGATCCTCCCATGGCCAAGATTTTCTGCATTGCCAACCAGAAGGGCGGCGTCGGCAAGACCACCACCACGGTCAACCTCGCGGCGGGCCTGGCCAAGGTCGGCCAGCGGGTGCTGATGATCGACCTCGATCCCCAGGGCAATGCGACCATGGGCTCGGGCATCGACAAGCGCCAGCTCGAACTGACCGTGTACGACGTGCTGCTCGAATCGGCCTCGGTGGCCGAGGCGCGGGTCAAGTCCGACCGGCTCGAGGAGGGCGGCTGCGGCTACGACGTGCTCGGCGCCAACCGCGAACTGGCCGGCGCCGAGGTGGAGATGGTGACGCTCGACCGCCGCGAGAAGCGGCTGCGCACCGCGCTCGCCGCCGTGGGCGCCGAGTATGACTTCGTGCTGATCGACTGCCCGCCGAGCCTGAGCCTGCTCACGCTCAACGGCCTGTGCGCCGCCCACGGCGTGATCGTGCCGATGCAGTGCGAGTACTTCGCGCTCGAAGGCCTGACCGACCTGGTCAACACCATCAAGCAGGTGCACGCCAACCTGAACAAGGACCTGCAGATCATCGGCCTGCTGCGCGTGATGTTCGACCCGCGCATCACGCTGCAGCAGCAGGTCAGCGAGCAGCTGAAGGCACACTTTGGCGACAAGGTGTTCGACACGGTGATCCCCCGTAACGTGCGGCTCGCCGAGGCGCCGAGCTACGGCCTGCCGGGCGTGGTGTTCGATCCGTCCGCGCGCGGCAGCCAGGCCTTCATCGCGTTCGCGAACGAGCTCGTCGAGAAGATGCCGCCCGCGAGCGCCTTCGCCGCGGGCGCGGTGGCGCCGCCGATCGCGCCGGTGACCCCCGCGGCGCCGACGCTCGGCGCCTTGCCCGACGATGTGCTCGCCCCCGCGACCGCGGGCGAGAAGAGCGCCTGATGGGCCGCGGCGACGCCGAAGCGCCCCGCATCCTGCTGCTGCCGGGCTGGCAGAACAGCGGCCCCGGGCACTGGCAGACGCGCTGGGAATCGCTGCATGGCGACCACCGCGTCGAGCAGCACGAATGGATGCGGCCGCTGCGCGGCGACTGGTCGGTGCGGCTCGAGGAGGAAGTGCTGGCCGCCCCCGGTCCCGTGGTGCTCGCGGCGCACAGCCTCGGCTGCATCCTCGTGGCGGCCTGGGCCGCCCACTCGCGCAACACCCGCAAGGTGCGCGGCGCCTTGCTGGTCGCGCCCGGCGACCTCGAGCGCGAGGACCTGCGCCAGCTGATCCCGGGCTGGGCCCCGATCGTGCGCCGGCCGCTGCCGTTTCCGGCGGTGCTGATCGCCGCCAGCGACGATCCCTATTGCGATGCCGCGCGCTCGCGCCAGATGGCCGCCGACTGGGGCGCGCGCTTCGTGGACGGCGGCGCGCGCGGGCATCTGAATGCCGAATCCGGCCTGGGCGACTGGCCCGAGGGCCGGCAACTGTTGAACGACCTCTCGAAAGACAAGCACTGATGGCGACCAAGAAACCCAAGGGACTGGGGCGCGGCCTCGAAGCCTTGCTCGGCCCGACGGCAGCGCCCTCGGCCGACCCCGGCGGCGCGGGCGAGGGCGCCGCGGCGCAGGCGCCGAGCACGCTGATGCTCGACCAGATGGTGGCCGGCGTCTACCAGCCGCGCACCCGCATGGACGAAGGCGCGCTCTACGAACTGGCCGAGAGCATCAAGGCCCAGGGCATCATGCAGCCGATCCTGGTGCGCCGGCTCGACGCCGAATCGGCCGCCGCCAAGAACGCCGAATACGAAATCATCGCGGGCGAGCGCCGCTTCCGCGCCGCGAAACTCGCGGGCCTCGACCGCGTGCCGGTGCTGGTGCGCGACGTGCCCAACGAAGCGGCGGCCGCGATGTCGCTGATCGAGAACATCCAGCGCGAAGACCTCAACCCGCTCGAAGAGGCCCAGGGCCTGCAACGGCTGGTGACGGAGTTTGGGCTTACTCACGAGGCGGCGGCCCAGGCCGTCGGCCGCTCGCGCAGCGCGGCGAGCAACCTGCTGCGCCTGCTCAACCTCGCCGAGCCCGCGCAGCAGATGCTGATGGCCGGCGACATCGACATGGGCCATGCGCGCGCGCTGCTCGCGCTCGACCGCGGCACGCAGATCACCGCGGCCAACCAGATCGCCGCCAAGAAGATGTCGGTGCGCGAAGCCGAGGCGCTGGTGAAGAAGCTCGCGGCCGAGTTCACGCTCACGCCTTCGCGCCGCAGCGGCGGGGAAGCCGAGAAGTCGCGCGACCTGCAGCGCGTGGAGGAGGAGCTCGCCGACCTGCTCACGGCCGAGGTCGAGGTCCGCATCAAGAAGCGCAGCAAGCGCGGCGGCAAGGTGGAGGAGAGCGGCGAGCTCGCGATCCATTTCGGCTCCATCGACGCGCTCAACGGCCTCATCGAGCGGATCCGCCGAACGGCCTAGCACCGCCCGCCGCATCGGGCGTTCGCTTGATTGCTTGGTGCAATCTTTTGCGCGTATCCTCGGCCGCTAACGTTTACACCGCGTTTGCGGAGAGAGGGAGCCCTCATGAAATTCATCAAATTTTCGGCCGTCGCCGCGGCCGCACTGCTGCTGGCCGGCTGCGTCACCACCGACATGCAGATGGGCAGCCAGTCGGCCAAGACCATGGCCACCGGCAGCGCGGCCGGCGCGGCCACCGCGGGCGAGAGCAGCCAGCTCGAGCGCTGCGAGTCGCCGCTCGGCACCGTCTCGCTGATCGAGAACGTCAACGCCGGCTGGTACACCATCCTCACCGGCGAATACAAGCTGCCGCCCACGGCCAACCTGCTGCGCCTGCTGGTGCAGCAGTCGAACTGCTTCGTGGTGGTCGAGCGCGGCGCGGCCGGCATGAACGCGATGACGCGCGAGCGCGCGTTGATGCAGTCGGGCGAGATGCGCAGCGGCAGCAACTTCGGCCGCGGCCAGATGGTCGCGTCGGACTACGGCCTGTCGCCCGAGATCGTCTTCAGCAACAGCGATGCGGGCGGCCTCGGCGGGGCGCTCGGCGGCCTCGTGGGCGGCGGCCGCGGCCGTGCCCTGGCCACCATCGGCGGCAGCCTGCAGACCAAGGAAGCCTCGGCGCTGCTGACGCTGATCGACAACCGCTCGGGCGTGCAGGTGGCCGCCTCGGAAGGCAGCGCCTCGAAGACCGACTTCGGCGGCTTCGGCGGCCTCGCGGGCTACCGCGGCGCGGGCGGCCTCGGCGGCTACACCAACACCGCGCAGGGCAAGGTGATCGCGGCGGCCTTCATGGACGCCTTCAACCAGATGGTCCGCTCGCTGCGCAACTACAAGGCGCAGACGGTGCGCGGCCAGGGCCTCGGCGGCGGCGGCCGCCTCGGCGTGGACGGCGGCGCGGCACCGTCGCAGACCTACGTGCCGGCCGAGCAGCCGGCGCCGGCGCGCCGCCGCAAGTAAGACCGCCCGCCCGCGAGCGGCGCGGCTCGAACCAGGAACACCGCGGAACCGCCTCCGCCGGGCCGCCGGTGTTGCCCCCTCGAGGGGGGAGTCGAGTTACACGCAGTGAGCGAGGGACGGGGGTGGGTCAAAGACTGAATATCTTGCCGGGATTCATGATGTTCTTCGGATCGAGCGCGCGCTTGATCGTGCGCATCATGTCGATCGCGCCCGCGCCGGCCTCGGTCACGAGGAAGTCCATCTTGTGCAGGCCCACGCCGTGCTCGCCCGTGCAGGTGCCTTCGAGCGCCAGTGCGCGGCTCACGAGCGACTGGTTCAGCGCCTCGGCCTTGACGCGCTCCTCGGGGATGTTCGGATCGAGCAGATAGCCGAAGTGGAAGTTGCCGTCGCCCACGTGGCCGACGAGGAAGTAGGGAATGCCGCTGGCATCGGCCTCGGCCACCGAGTCGAGCAGGCAGTCGGCCAGGCGCGAGATCGGCACGCAGGTGTCGG
>CBHTTS010000062.1:0-21873 GCA_966095775.1 uncultured Variovorax sp.
CGATCACCGGACCCGCGAGCTCCAGGAACTTGCCTTCGAGCTCGGCGTCCGAGAGCGGCAGCTCCGGGTCGCCCTTGCGGTCGGACTGCAGGTGCACGAGCCGGGCGCCGCCATGCGTGGTGACCGCCACCCGCGCGCCGCGCCGGCCGGGGAAGGCGGCATCCAGCGCCGGGTCCGCACGCACGTCGATGCGCGCCATGAGCGCGCGCGTGCGCGCGTCGTCGAGCCGGGCGGGCGCGTAGGCCGCGAGCCGCACGCTGCCGTGCGCGAGCGCGGTCGCGACCACGTAGCGCAGGCTGAAGCGGGCCTCGTTCGCGGTGCGTGGGTGCGCGTGGCAGGCGATGTCGAGCGCGGGGCGGTAGGTGTCGACCTGGACGTGCGCGATCTCCTCGGGCCGCAGCCCCTGCTGCGCGCGCAGCGCGAGCGCGGCGTCGATGGCGGCGAAGGCGTGGCCGCAGCCGATGTGGTTCTTGAAGGTGAGGCGCGTGATGTGGAAGTCGCGACCCAGCGTCGTGCCGGCCTGCGACCAGTCGGGCCCGTCGCTCATGGCCTGCCCGAGGCCGGCCTCGCCGTCGAGCACGTCGAGCGAGCCCGTCACGCCGCCGGCGGCCAACTGCGCCGCAAGCAGACCGGCTTCGGCCGCGCGGCCGGCATGCAGCGGCTTGGACATCGAATCCATGCGGAAGGCCTGCTGCAGCCCGGCCGCGAAGGTCGCGGCCGTGGCCAGCGCGTGCGCGAAGCGCGGGCCGTCGAGCTGCAGCACGCCCGCCGCCGCGGCCGCCGCGCCGAAGGTGCCCACCGTGCCGGTGTTGTGCCAGTGGCGGTAGTGGGCGCGGCCCATGACCACGCCGATGCGCGTGGAGACCTCGTAGCCGAGCACCAGCGCCCGCAGGAAGGCGAGCCCGTTCGCGCCCGCGTCCTGGCTCGCGGCGAGTGCCGCAGCGATGGTGGCGGCGCCCGGGTGGTACATGGCGTCGCGGAAGCTGTCGTCGACCTCGGCCGCATGCGCCGCCGTGCCGTTGTAGAGCGCGGCGGCCCGCGCCGTGGCGCGGCGGCCGTCGCCCAGCTGCGCGCGGCCGCGGTCCAGGTCATCGGCCAGCACCTGCGCCAGCCGCGGCAGCGGCTCGGTCGCGAGGCCGGGGAAGAGCGCGGCGTACCAGTCGACCACGGCACGCTTGGCGTGGTGGATCACCTCCTCGGGGAGCGGCGTGTCGCGGTATTCGCGCGCGTAGAGGCCGAAGGCTTCGGTGGGATGCATGGCCTTCCTCGTCTCAGCCCAACACCACCACGCCGTCGGCGGCGCGCACGCCTTGGCCCTCGGGCCGCACGAACAGCGGATTGATCTCGGCCTCGACCAGCCGCTCGCCGAGCTGCGCGGCCATCCGCGAGAAGGCGACGATGGCGTCGACGAGCGCCTCGACGTCGCACTTCGGGCGCCCGCGGAAGCCGTCGAGCAGCGGCCAGGACCGGAGCTCGCGCGCCATCGCCAGGGCCTCGTCGCGGCCGAGGCCGCCGGCGGGCGGCAAAAGGCGCAGGGTCGTGTCCTTGAACAGCTCCGCCGTCACGCCGCCCATGCCGAGCAGGATCGCCGTGCCGAGCGCATCGCGGTGCATGCCGAGGATCAGCTCGGTGCCGCCTTCGACCATCTGCTGCACCAGGAAGCGCCGCGGCAGCACGCCGGTCCGGGCCTCGACCTCGGCCGCCATCGCGCCGAGGCGCGCGCCGATGTCCCCGGCCGCGAGGCCGACCGCGACGCCGCCGACGTCGCTCTTGTGGGTGATCGCCGCCGAGAGCAGCTTCAGGACCACGCGGCCGCCGAGTTCGCGCGCGGCCGCTTCGGCCTCGGCGGGCGTGGCGACGACGCGCTCGGCCGCGCAGGACACGCCGAAGCGCGCGAACAGCTGCTTGGCCTGGTGCTCGTCGAGCGGGCCCGCGGGCAGGTCGTCCACCGCGACCGGCGTGATCGCCGCGGCGTCCTCCGCCCGCGGCCGCGGCTGCGGCTGCGCGGCCTGGCGCATCGCGCGCAGCGCGGCCGTGCAGCTCTCGGCGGCCGCGAAGGCGGGCACGCCGCGCCGCGTGAGCAGGGCGCCGACCTCGGGCGCGTGCGGGCTGACGTAGGCGATCACGGGCTTGTCGGAGCGCGGCAGGCAGTCCTGGATCGCGCCGGCCAGCAGTTCGGGCATGGCGAGGCTCGAAGAGCCGACGATCACGGCCAGCGCGTCGTAGCCCGGGCTCGCGAGCAGCACGTCGATGGCGCCGCGCAGCAGGTCGGGCTTCAGGCCCGCGAGCGTCACGTCGATCGGGTTGCGGTCGAGCACCGCATGGTCGCCGGTCTGCAGCGCGCGCAGCGCCCCGGCCGTGGCGGGGTCGGGCGCGGGCGTGTCGAAGCCGGCCAGTCCCAGGTCGTCCGACACCAGCGTGCCGGCGCCGCCGGTGGAGGTGAGGATCGCGACGCGCCCGCCGCGCAGGCGGCGGCCGGTGGCGAGCGCCGACGAGATGTCGAGCAGTTCGCCGAAGGTCTGCGCGCGCAGCACGCCGACCTGGCGGAACAGCGCGTCGTACATGCGGTCGGCGCCGGCCAGCGCGCCGGTGTGCGACACGGCCGCGCGCGCGCCGGCCTCCGAGCGGCCGACCTTGAACGCCACCACCGGCTTGCCCGCGCGCGCGGCCTTCCGGCATGCGCTGCGGAATGCGGCGGGATCGCGCACCGTCTCGACGTAGAGCGCGATGACGCGGGTCGCCTCGTCGTCGGCCAGGTGGTCGATGAAGTCGGAGAGTTCGAGGTCGACCTCGTTGCTGGTCGAGACCAGCTTCGACAGGCCGATGCCGCGCGCCGCGGCGCGCGAGAGCAGCGCGCCCAGGATGCCGCCGCTTTGCGACACCACGCCTATGCCGCCGACCGGGAACTCGGACATCTCGAGCGCACCGGTGGCCGAGAGCACGATGCGGTCGGTAAGGTTCACCAGGCCGATGGTGTTGGGCCCGAGGATGCGCATGCCGCCGGCCGCCTCGATCAGCTGCCGCTGGCGCCGCGCGCCTTCCTCGCCGGTCTCGGTGTAGCCGCTCGCCAGCACGATGGCGGCCGCGCAGCCGCGCGCGGCGAGCTCGCGCACCGCGAGATGCGCGCGCTCGGCGCCCAGCAGCACGATGCCCACATCCGGCGCCTCGGGCAGCGCGGCGACGTCGGGATAGCAGCGCAGCTCGCCGATGCGTCCCACCTTGGGATTGACCGGATAGATGCGGCCCGCGAAGCCGTGCTTGAGCAGGTACGACACGGGGCGGCCCGCGGTCTTGGCCGCGTCGGCCGAGGCGCCGACCACGGCCACGCTGCGCGGCTGCAGCAGCCGGGCGATGGCGTTCATCGGGCACCTCCGGCGGCGGCGGACCTGTCGAGGAAGGCCATCACGGCCTCCCGGTGCTCGGCGCTGGTATAGCAGATGCCCTGGGCCTGGCTGCCCTGCGCGAACACCTGCTCGGCCGGCAGCTCGAAGCTCTGGTTGAGGATGGTCTTGCCGAGCGCGAGCGCCGTGGCCGAGCCCCGGCTCATCGCCGCGGCCCAGGCCCGGGCCTCGGCCACCAGGCCCGCGCCGTCCGCGAGGCGGTCCGCGATGCCGAGGCGAAGCGCCTCGTCGGCCTCGACCTTGCGGCCGCTGAAGATCAGCTCCTTCGCCCGCGCCAGCCCGACGCGGCGCGGCAGGAAGTACATGCCGCCGCCATCGGGCACGATGCCGCGGTGGATGTACGACCAGGTGAAGCTCGCGGCCTCGCTCGCGAGGATGAAGTCGCAGGCCAGCGCGGTGTCGGCGCCCAGGCCCGAAGCGGCGCCGTTGACCGCGGCGATGGTGGGCTTGGGCATGCTGTGCAGCAGCGACTGCGCGTAGTGCACGCGCTGCTGGCGGTGCCAGCCGTTGAAGCCGATCTCGCCGGCCGGCGCGCTCATGCGGCGCTCCATGCCCGCGACGTCGCCGCCGGCGCAGAAGCCCTTGCCGTTGCCCGTGAGCACCAGCGCGCGGATCGCGCGGTCGGCGCTCACGCGCTCGAGCGCGGCGATGAACTCGCTGCGCATCTCGTCGCTCATCGCATTGCGCTTCTCGGGGCGGTTGAGCCGCAGCGTGGCGATGCCGGCGTCGACCTCGAGTTCGATCAGGGAGGGGGTGGTCATTCTTCGAAGTTCCAGTTCAATCGGTGGTGATGCGGTTCTCTTTGACGACCTTGCGCCAGCGCGCCTCCTCGCCCTTGGCGTAGGTGTCGAAGTCCTTCGGCGAGCCGGCCTTGATCACCAGCCCCTCGCTTTCCACGCGCTGGCGGAAGGCGTCGGTCTGCACCGCCTTGCGCGCCGCCGCGTTGAGGCGCTCGATCACCTCGGGCGGCGTGCCCGCGGGCGCGTAGAGGCCGTACCAGCTGTCGGCCACGTAGCCGGGCACGCCGCTCTCGGCGATGGTGGGCACCTTCGCGAGGCCGGGCGAGGTGGCGCGCGTGGCGGTGGTCACGGCGATCGCGCGCAGCTTGCCGTTCTCGATGAAGCTGCCCACGGCCGCCGCGGTGGCGAACATCATGTCGACTTGCCCGCCGAGCAGGTCGTTGAGCGCGGGGCCCGCGCCCTTGTAGGGGATGTGGATGATGTCGGTGCCGGTGAGGTTCTTGAACAGCTCGCCCGCCAGATGGGCCGAGGTGCCGGCGCCCTGCGAGGCGAACGACAGCTTGCCCGGATGGGCCTTGGCCTCGCGGATCAGCCCCTGCACCGAGGTGATCGGGCTGGCGGCGCGCACCACCAGCACGTTGGGCGAGACGCCGACCAGCATCACGGGCGCGAAGGCCTTCTCGTGGTGGTACGGCAGCCGGCTCTGGATGCTCGGGTTGACCACGTGCGCCACCGTGGCCATGACCAGCGTGTAGCCGTCGGGCGCGCTCTTGGCGACCGCATCGGTGCCGATGATCGTGCCCGCGCCGGGCTTGTTGTCGATGATGACCGGCTGGCCCAGCGCCTCGCCCATCGCGATGCCCATGGTGCGCGCGATCAGGTCGGTGCCGCCGCCGGGCGCGAAGGGCACGACGATGCGCACCGGCCGGTCGGGGAAGGCCGCCGCCGCGGGCGGCGCGGCCAGTGCGCCGGCCGTGGCCGCCGCGGCGAGGAGGGCGCCGCGCCAGGCGCGGGCGAGAAGAGGGAAGTGAGGCATCTTGGCTTGTCTCCGGTTCGTTGCACTGCGCGGTCGTTCGCACTTCTCGGTGCGGTGATCGAAGCGTACGGACGCGCGGCCGTCCGCACATCCCCCGATTTCCACTGCATGGAAATGGCGCGGCCCGCCTGCGGTAGAGTCGGCCGCCGACCGGAGCTTTCTTCTTCTTCCGCGCATGCCGTCTTCTTCCGCCACCGAAGCGCCGCCCGCCCGGCGCGGCCACCACGAGGACCCGACGCTCAACCGCTCGCTCGCGCGCGGCGTGGAGATCCTGCGCGCCTTCAAGCCCGGCGCGGCGCTGCTCGGCAACGGCGAGCTCGCGGAACGCACCGGCCTGTCGCGCGCCACCGTGAGCCGGCTCGCGCAGACGCTGGTCGAGGCCGGGCTGCTCGAGCACGACCGCGCGCGCCGCGCCTACCGGCTCGCGGCGCCGCTTCTGAGCTTCGCCCATGCAATGCGTGCGGGCTCGCCCGTGCTGGCGGTGGCCGCGCCGCGCATGCGCCGGCTGGCCGAGAAGCTGCGCGTGAACGTCGGCCTCGCGATGGCCGACCGCGACGAGATGGTGTACCTCGAGTCGGTGCGCTACAACTGCAAGGTGTCGCTGCGCAACGTGGTGGCCGGGCAGCGCGTGCCGATGGAGCTGACCTCGCTCGGCCGCGCCTACCTCGCTGTCGCGGCGGCCGCCGAGCGGCGCGCGCTGATGGCGCTGTTCCGCCGCCGGCGCCGCGGCCAGTGGGAGGCGCTGCGGCAGGCCATCGACGCGGCCGCGGCCAGCGTTGCCGCGCGCGGCTACTGCGCCGCCTCGTGGCAGCCCGAGGTGGTCGCGCTGGCCACGCCGATCGTGGTCGAAGGACATCCGCCGTACGTGCTGAACATCAGCATCGCCACCGCGGGCAGCCTCGCGGACGCCGAGGCCGAGCTGCGCGCGCCGCTGCTCGCGCTGGCGCGCGAGATCGCCGCAGCGCTCGGGCAGCTCGCCGCCTGAGCCGCCCGCAAGGCCCACCGGCGCAGTGCGGCATCGGTCTTCGGGGACAATAGGGGCCCCCCAAGTTTTTGCCGCGTTCCCTCGAACGCCGTTCCCGACCGCTTTTTTTCGCGGCTTCGATGCCGGGCGCCGCCGCCCGCGCGCGTCGCTGCCGCCGCTGATTCCCTCCCGTGCAAGCAATGCTTTCCGCCGCCGGCCCGGTGCTGGTCTTCATGGCCTGCGTGGCCCTCGCCACCTATGCGCAGAACCTCACCGGCTTCGCCTTCAGCCTGATCCTGCTCGGGCTGGTGTCGGTGTTCCACATCGCGAGCGTGACCGACACGGCCAACGCCGCGATGGTGCTGACGCTGATCAACGCCTGGACCTACTTCCGCGCGCGTCCGGGCGTGGTGCCGTGGCAGCTGATGAAGCCGGCCCTCAACGGCAGCACGGTGGGCGTGATCGTCGGGCTGGTGCTGCTCGCCTGGCTCAGCGGCGACGCCGTCGACTGGCTGCGCGGGCTGCTCGGCGTCTCGATCCTCGGCTGCGCGCTGCTGCTGGTGCTGCAGGGCCGGCCGCTGCCCGCGGTGTCGGGCCGCGCGAGCTTCTCGATCATCGGCGGGCTCTCGGGCCTGCTCGGCGGCCTGTTCTCGAGCTCGGGTCCGCCGATCGTGTTCCACATGTACCGCCAGCCGCTGGACCGCGAGCTGGTGCGCCGCGCGCTGCTGCTGATGTTCGCGTTCAACTCGCTGGTGCGGCTGGTGATCGTGCTGTCGACCGGCCACTTCTCGTGGCATTCGGCACTGCTCGCGGGCTGCGCGGTGCCGGTGGTCTACGGCGTCACGCGGCTGCACCACCGGCTGCCGAACCGGCTCTCGCCGCGCGCCCTCAAGTGGCTCGTGGGCGGACTGCTCGCCGCGGCGGGCTCGACGCTGATCGTGACGGCCTGGGTGGCGATCGCGCAGGGTTGAGGCGGCGCGGGCCTCAGCCCCCCGGCGGCACCGGGATGTCGAAGTGCAGCACGTCCTCGCGCACGCCGAGCTTGGTGTAGAGCGCGACCGCGGGCGCGTCGGGCGGATCGGCCTGCACGAAGATCACCCAGGCGCCGCGCTCGGCGGCGATGCTCTGGAGCTCGCGGATCAGCGCGGTCGCGATGCCGCGGCGCCGGTGCGGCGCGGCGACCGCGAGGTCGTAGATGTAGACCTCGCTGCGCTCCTGCTCGAACTTCGGCAGCACGTAGGCCGCGAGCCCGCCGATCACCTGCGCGCCCTCGCAGGCGGCCAGGGCGATGAAGGTGCCGCTGCCGAGCAGCTGCCGCAGGTAGGCCGGGCCGGGGCGGCGCGCGCCGTAGCTCTCGGGATCGTCGAAGGCCTCGCCGAACATCGCGAGCAGGTCGTGCATCAGCGGCGCATCGTCGGCCGCGAGGTGGCGGATCGTGAAGGAGGGCGTCGAGGACATGCGGCCATGGTAGTGCAGAGGCAGTTCAGCGCCCCGGCGGGACGGCGGGGTTGCGGCCCGCGCATTGAGCGCAGCAAGTTCGGTCAGGACGCGACGCTGCCGCTGCGCCATGATCGCCGCATGGATCGCCTGACCTTTCCCGTGCTCGACCCGCTGGCCGGCCTGATCGGCTGGATCGAGTCGCAGCTCGACGAGGCGCTCACGCTCGAGCGCATCGCCGCGCATGCGGGGCTGTCGCCGCACCACTTCTCGCGCCTCTTCACGGCCCGGATGGGGCGCAGCGTGATGGCCTACGTGCGCGCCCGCCGCTTGCTGCGCGCGGCGCACAGGCTCTGCGACGAGCCGGGCCTGCGGCTCGTCGATCTCGCGTTCGACTGCGGCTTCGAGTCGCAGGAAGCCTTCACGCGCGCGTTCAAGCGCGTGTTCGGCGTTTCGCCCGGCCGCTTCCGCGCCGGTTTCGCACTGGCACCCATCGAAGGAGACTGCCCCATGACGCTCGGTTCCCTCAAGCCCGTCCCCGTGATCCTGCTGCCCGGGTTCGCCCGGCTCGACGCCTTCAGCATCGCCGGCCCCACGCGGCGCTTCGACAACGCGAGCCGCCCGGAAATCCCTCAGCTCTGGTCGGCGCTCATGGCTGCGCTGCCGTTCGAGGGGCAGGACCCGAGCTGGACCACCTACGGCACGGTCTGGGGCATGGACCGCGAGGAAGGCAGCTTCCACTACATGGCGGGCGTGGGCGTGGCGCCCGGGAGCGCTCTTCCGCGGGGCTTCGTCGAAAAGCGGATTCCGGCGGCGAGCTATGCCGTCTTCCGCATCACGCTCGACGGTTCGGCGGTGCATCCGCAGCTCAGGGCGGCGATGGCGGCGATCTGGGGCGAACTGATCCCGGCCGCAGGATTCAGGGTCGCCGACAGCCCTGACTTCGAGCGCTACGACGACCGCTTCGAGCCCACGCGGGCCGGGGCGGTGATCGACTTCCACGTGCCGGTCGAAGCCTGAGCAAAAAAACGCAGCCGGGCGATGAGCGTCTCATCCCCGGCTGCTGCAACGCTTTCTCCGCCGGCGGCCGGGCCCGAGGGCCCGGTCCGCGAAGGAGCACAAGCTTCGTCGTACGGCACAGGCCGGTGGCAGCCTGTGGTCCCGCGTGGCGTCGTTCTTCTTTCTTTCTTCCCTCTCTCTCTCCTCTTGTTGTTCTTCAGCCCAGCAGGCCGTGCAGCAGGTTCGACACCGGCGTCAGCACGCTGTTGCTGCCGGCGACCTGATCGACCAGGCTGGTGATCGGGGTCACGACCTCGCCCACGATCGGCGCGGCCTGTTCCACCGTGTCGACCAGGCCCGCGACGGTCTCGACCACCGGCTCGAGCGTGGTGCCCACGCCGGCGAGGATGTCGGTCACGGGCGCGGCCACTTCGCTCACGGCCGCGACCACGGGCTCCACGACGTCCGCGACGCCGCCGGCCACGTCGAGCACCGGCTCGAGGATGTTCGCCACCGTCTCGCCGCCGAGCAGGTCGCCACCGAGCAGGTCACCCCCGAGGAGATCGCCGCCGAGCAGGCCGCCGACGATGCCGTCTTCGCCCAGCACGCCGCCGAGCAGGTCGCCGCCAAGCAGGCCGCCGACGATGCCGTCTTCGCCGAGCACGCCGCCGAGCAGGTCGCCACCGAGGAGGTCGCCGCCAAGCAGGCCGCCGACGATGCCGTCTTCACCGAGCACACCGCCGAGCAGGTCGCCACCCAGGAGGTCACCGCCGAGCAGACCGCCGACGATGCCGTCTTCGCCGAGCACGCCGCCAAGCAGATCGCCACCCAGGAGGTCACCGCCGAGCAGACCACCGACGATGCCGTCCTCGCCGAGCACGCCGCCGAGCAGATCGCCACCCAGAAGATCGCCGCCGAGCAGGCCGCCGACGATGCCGTCTTCACCGAGCACACCGCCTAGCAGGTCGCCGCCCAGGAGATCGCCACCCAGCAGGCCGCCGACGATGCCGTCTTCGCCCAGCACACCGCCGAGCAGATCACCGCCCAGGAGGTCACCACCGAGCAGGCCACCGACGATGCCGTCTTCGCCCAGCACACCGCCGAGCAGATCGCCACCCAGGAGGTCACCACCGAGCAGCCCACCGACGATGCCGTCTTCGCCCAGCACACCGCCGAGCAGGTCACCGCCCAGCAGGTCGCCACCGAGCAGGCCGCCGACGATGCCGTCTTCGCCGAGCACACCGCCCAGCAGATCGCCACCCAGCAGGTCACCACCGAGCAGATCGCCGCCCAGCAGGCCGCCGACGATGCCGTCTTCGCCCAGCAGCCCGCCGACCGGGCCTTCCGCACCGAGCACGCCGTCCAGCAGTTTGTCCACCACGCCGCCGTTGCCGAAGAGCATGCCGCCGAGCGCGCCGTCGCCGTTCAGCAGACCGCCCACCGGGCCTTCGTTGCCGAGCAGCCCTTCGCCGCCGAGCAGGCCGCCGACGAGGCCGTCCTCGCCCAGCACGCCGTCGAGCAGGCCGTCGGTCACGCCGCCGAGCAGGCCGTCCTCGCCGCCGAGCAGGTCGCCCAGCGGGCTCTCGGCCAGCAGGCCGCCGACCACGCCGTTGGCGCCGAGCAGGTTGTCGACGACGCCGTCCTGGCCCAGCAGGCCGCCGCTGAGGCCTTCGCTGCCGAGCAGGCCGGCGAGCGCGCCGTCGCCGCCGAGCAGGCCGCCGACGATGCCGTCTTCGCCGATCAGACCGCCGACCAGGCCATCGCTCGCGAGCAGGCCGCCGAGCAGGCCTTCGTCGCCGAGCGGACCGCCGAGCAGGCCGCCGAGCACGCCGTCATCGCCCAGCAGGCCGCCGACGAGACCCTCTTCGCTCATCACGTTGCCGAGCAGGTCGCCGACCACGCCGCCTTCGGCGAGCAGGCCGCCGAGCGCGCCGTCCTCGGCCAGCAGGCCGCCGACCAGGCCGTCTTCGGCGAGCAGGCCCTGCACGATGCTGTTGTCGCCGAGCAGGCCGTCGACCACGTTGCCGACCACGCCGCCGTCGCCGATCAGGTCGTCGATCACGCCGTCGAGGCCGAGCGCGCCGGTCACGCCGGTGAGGATGCCGTTGTCGCCGAGCAGGTTGTCGAGGCCGTTCTGCAGCGCGTCGGTGAGGTAGTCGACCTGGCCGACCAGCGCATCGGTCGCGCCGTTGCCGAGCAGCGGGTCGAGCACGGGACTGAGCACGCCGTCGACGCTGTCGACCACGCCCTCGGCGAAGTCGTCGACCGGGTCGAACTGGTTCGGGTCGTCACGCGTGAAGTTGTCGCCGAGCACGGGCGAGAGGATGTCGTCGACGAGGTCGGTGGTGCCGTCGATCACGCCCGAGACCGGGTCGAGCGACTCGCCGAGGCCGAGGTTGCCGTCGGTCGCGTCGATCACGCCGCCGAGCAGGGTGTCGCCCGGATCGAGCAGGGCGTCTCCGTCGGCGTCGGCGTCTGCATCGGCATCAGCGTCTGCATCGGCATCGGCATCGGCGTCCGCATCGGCATCAGCGTCCGCGTCGGCATCAGCGTCCGCGTCGGCATCGGCGTCCGCATCGGCATCGGCGTCCGCATCGGCATCGGCGTCCGCATCGGCATCAGCGTCCGCATCGGCATCAGCGTCCGCATCGGCATCCGCATCCGCATCCGCATCGCCATCCGCGTCCGCGTCGGCATCCGCATCGGCGTCCGCATCCGCGTCGGTCTCGCCGCCACCACCGCCGATCGGAGAGAGGAAGGGCACGAAGCCGCCGCCGTCGCCGCCACCGCCGCCACCCAGCGCGGCACCGAGGCCCACGGCGCCGAGGGCACCGAGCGCGAACTCGCCGAGGCCGATGCCGGCAGCGCCGGGCGTGGCCTTGGTGATCGCCACGGCTGCGGCGTCGGCGTCGCTGTCGGGCGGGGTCATCTGCACGTCGCCTGCGGCCACGTCCACGTTGACCTGCTCGAGGCCGCCGGGCAGCTTGGTCGAGCCGATGGTGGCGTCGGTGCCGCCGGTGAACACGCCGGCCAGCGGCGCCTTGTTGTTGGGGGAGCCCGGGAAGACCACGTTGGCGTGGCCGTCGTCGGGCACGATCACGCGGTCGCCCGCGATCAGGGCCTGCTGGCCGACCACCGGAATCTTGTTGCCGTCGCGGATCACCACCGTGCCGGGCGTGGCCTCGGTGATCGAGCCGATGCCGCGGCCCTCGACGCCGCTCGGCGCGAGCGCGGCCGCCGCGGGCACGCCGCCCGCGACGACGGGCGGCTGCCCGCTTTGAGCGATCACCACCGGCGCGACCTTGCTGTCGCCCAGGTTGGTGGATGGGGAAGAAGAATTCAGATTGTCCGCAACAGCCATGGGGGCCTCCTCGTGATGGTTGGGGCCTAAGGGGCAAGCTGCATGCCATCTCTGAACGGCGCCCAAAAGCGCCTAAATTCGGCAATTCCGCACACTTCCACGCTACTTTCGGGCTCTGCGGGCGGGCTGGACCGGGGAACGTTACGTAACGGCGGGCGTGCGCCGGACGTAACGCGCGGGGTGGAATGGCGGTCCTGGCGGGGGGGGGCGGGGCCGGGGCCGCCCCCGCCCCCCCCCGCCCGCCCACAGGCGCGAATCCGGCGTGGTCTCAGCCGGCCGGCGAGACGGCAGACGCCGGTGGCGTCCCGCGGTCGCCGAGCCCCAGCCGTTCGAGCACCAGGGCCTCGTACGGCGCCCAGTCGCGGGCCGAGTTCTCGATCGCCAGCTTGTCGAGCGGCAGCCGCTCGAACAGCGCATCGGTCACGCGCCGGTAGTCGCGGTAGAGCGCCGCCAGGCCGGCCTGGCCTGCGAGCCCACGCCGCTTCGCATAAGGACTCGCGAGCTTCCAGTCGACCTGGTAGCGCACCCAGTCCGCGCCGCGTTCTGCGCAGACCACGTCGATGGCGCGCTCGACGTCCTGCTGCCAGAGATAGACGACGAGCGGGTCCAGCGCGGCGATGGCGCGCGCAACGGCCTCGCAGTACGCGGCGAGTTCTTCGAAACCGGCCTCCATCAGGAACAGGTTCGTGAGGTCGCCATGGAAAAGCTGGCCGTCGAGCACCGGCACCGCGGCGCCGCGCGCGGCCTCGGCGGCAAAGCGCTCCCAGCGCGCGAGGGCGCGTGCCGCAAGCTCCGCGGCGCTGCAGTCGCGCCAGGGTTCGAACCAGTGCGCGAGCTCGTCGGTGGCGCGCACGGGATGCGGGTCCGTGCGCTCGTGGATCGCCACGGCCGGGCGACCGGCCTCGGCCAGCGCGCGTGCGACGAAACGCATCGTGGTCGACTTGCCCGAGCCCATGATGCCCTCGACGATGACGAGGCCGTGGCGCGCGGCCGGTGTCCGGCGTGAAGCAGTCTCGGTGTGTGTCATCTCCAGTGCGCCCGGCTCCGGCATCTCGGGGGCCGGATGGTAGCGCCTGGCGGCCTCAGGCGCCTGTCGGGTCCGCGCCGCCGGCGGGCGCGATGCGGAACATGGTCCGCCGCGTGTTCCTGAACGCGGGCCGCACGCGCGAGCTCCAGTCGGTCGCGCGCACGGCCAGCCAGGCGGCGCTCTCGAGCGCCTGCGGCGCCACGAGGTCGTAGCAGGCGTAGTAGCGTGGCGAACCCTGCAGGTCGACGTAGCGCGCGGCGCGCACGGTGCCGGGCACGGCGGCGAGGCCGGGCAGGTGCTCCTGCGCATACCAGGCGTTGAGATCGGCCTCGCGGTCCGGCAGCACGTCGGTCTCGACGACGTAGTGGTAGCCGGCCGCCTGGCCGTGCGAGGCGCCCGCGATCGACTGGACGCACGCGAGCCGCTGCCAGCCGGCGCCGGGCGGCGCGTCGGTGGCGGGCCGGTAGCAGTAGACGAGCCCGCCGTCGAGCGCGCGCCAGCACTGCGCCCCGCGCGGCGCGGCCGCTTCGCCGTCGAGCTTGAGAAGAAGAAGGTCCTGCAGCATCGTCCGGGTCCTCCGCCTCAATGCGCGACGTTGAGCGCCACGAGCAGGCGCGAGACCATGTTGTAGGCGGCGACGGTCGCGACGACCTCGACCACGCCCTTCGCGTCGAAGTGCTGCTGCACCCGCGTCATCAGGCCGTCGGGCACCCGCACCTCGCGCGTCATCGCGTCGGTCAGCTCAAGCACGAGCCGCTCCATCGGCGCGAACGGCTCGGCGATGGCCGCGTGGCGCACGGCCTCGATCTTCTCGTCGCTCACGCCGGCCTTCTGCGCATGGGGCACGTGCGCGTCGTACTCGAAGCGCGCGCCGTTGAGCACCGCGACGCGCAGGATCATGAGCTCGCGCAGGTCGGCGGGCACGCCGGTCTGGTTGCGCACGGCGGTCAGCATGCGCTCCCAGCCCGAGGCGATCGGGCCGCTGTTGAGCAGCACCTGGTAGAGCAGCGAGACGCGGCCGCGTTCGGCGAGGATGCGCGCCTCGACCTCGGCGAGCTCGGGGCGGGTGCCCGGTTCGACGAGGGGCACGCGGATCGGGGAGTCGTCGTGCATGTTCAGTCCGCCTTGATGTTCTTGGCGCGGATGAGCCGCGCCCATTTCTCCGCGTCGCGCTTCTGCAGCGCGCCGAGTTCCTGCGGCGTGGAGGGCGCGGGCTCGGTGCCGGCCTTCAGCAGCTTCTCGCGCACCGCGGGATCGGCGAGCGTCTCGTGCACCGCCTTGTTGAGCGCGGCGACCACCTCGGGCGGCGTCTTCGCAGGCGCGAAGAGCGCATACCAGTTGTTGGTGTCCACGCCCTTGATGCCCTGCTCCTCGAGCGTCTTCACCTCGGGCAGCGACGGATGGCGCCTGGCCGAGGCCACGCCCAGCGCCTTGAGCCGGCCGCCCTGCAGGTGGCCGAGCAGCCCCGTCACGTCGCCGAAGAAGCCGCCGATCTGTCCGCCCATGAGGTCGGTGATCGCCGGCGCGGCGCCCTTGTAGGGCACGTGCAGCAGCTTCGCGCCGCTCGCGTCCGAGAACTGCTCGATCGCGAGGTGCGGGATGCTGCCGATGCCCGAGGAGCCCATCGCGGTCGGCGCGCCGCGCTTCTTCGTCGCCGCGACGAAGTCGGCCGCGTCGCGTGCGGGCTCGCCCTGGGGCACCACGAGCAGCTCGACGTTGTTGACGACCAGCGACACGGGCGCGAAGTCGCGCTGCATGTCGTAGGGCAGCTTCTCGTAGAGCGAGGCGTTGATGGCCGCCGCGCCCACGCTCGTGAACCACAGCGTGCTGCCGTCGGGCACGGCGCGGGCCACGTCGACCGCCCCGATCGCGCCGTTGGCGCCGGGCTTGTTGTCGATGATCACGGTGCGGCCGAGCGCCTTGCCGAGCCGCTCCGACATCGTGCGGGCCACCGCATCGACCGGCCCGCCCGAGGTGAACGAAACGACGATGCGGGTGGTCTTGGGCGGCTGCGCCGGAGCCGGCGCGGCGAACGCGAGGCCCAGCGAGGCGGCCAGGAGGATGCGCTTGAACATGGTGCTTGTCTCTTCTTTCTGTGTCTTGCTTGCCGGAAGGAATGCGGCGGCGGCGCTCAGTCGCAGCGCGCGATCATCCCGCCGTCGACCACCAGCTCGGTGCCGGTGATGAAGCGGGCCTCGTCGCTCGCGAGGAACAGCGCGGCCGCCGCGGTGTCGCGCCCGTCGCCCATGAAGCCGAGCGGGATGCGCTTCTGGCGCTGCGCGAGCAGCGCGTCCACGTCGCCGCCGGCGCGCTGCTTCGCGAGCCGTGTCTCGACCATCGGCGTGTGCAGCTGGCCCGGCACCACCGTGTTGACGCGCACGCCCTGCGCCGCATGCTGCACGGCGATCACGCGCGACATCTGGATCACGCCCGCCTTGGTCGCGGCATAGGCGACCTGCGCGCTGCCGGTCCAGCGCAGGCCCGAGGTGGAGGAAACGTTGACGATCGCGCCCGAGCGCTTCGCGAGCATCGTCGGCAGCACGTGCTTGCAGGTGAGGAACACGCTCTTGAGGTTGAAGTCGACCTGCGAATCCCAGACCTCCTCGGCGAGCTCCACCGGGCCGCCGTGCGCCGAGCCGCCGACGTTGTTGACGAGCACGTCGACGGTGCCGAAGCGCTCCAGGCAGGCCGCGGCCATGGCCGCGACGCTCTCGCCGCTCGTCACGTCGCAGAGCCTGGGCGTGATCGCGGCGCGCGCCGCGCCGGCGAGCTCGAGCGTCTCGTCGAGGCGCGCGCGGTCGCGGTCGACGGCGAGCACCTGCGCGCCTTCCTCGGCCAGGCGCACCGCGATCGCGCGGCCGTTGCCCCAGCCGGCGCCCACGCAGCCGGCGCCGGTGACGATCGCGGTCTTGCCGGCGAATCGAAGGCTCATGATTCCAGTTCTCCAAAGCGGTAGAGGCGTTGCGGGTTGCCGACCAGCAGCGCTTCGCGCGCGGCCTCGGTCGGCGCCATCGCGGCGATCAGCTCGACGAGCTGCCGCTCGTCGGGCAGCGGGCCCGCGTGGTTCGGATGCGGCCAGTCGTTGCCCCAGAGCACGCGGTCGCCGAAGCCGGCCGCGAGCGCGCGGGCGAAGGGCAGGGCATCGGCGTAGGGCGGCCCCTCGCGCGTGATGCGGTCGATGCCGCTGAGCTTGACCCAGAAGCGCGGGTCCTCCATCAGTCCGAGCAGCGCGCGGAAGTCGGGCTGGTCGAGGCCGAGTCCCGCGTCGATGCGCCCGATGTGGTCGATCACCACCGGCGTGGGCGACCGCCGCAGCGCCGGGCCGAGCTCGGTCAGCAGCGCCGGGTCGCCGTGGATCTGCAGGTGCCAGCCGAGCGGTGCGATGCGCGCCGCCAGCGCGAGGATGTCCTCGATCGGCGTCTGGCGCCCGAGGTGCTTCATGAAGTTGAAGCGCACGCCGCGGAAGCCCGCCGCGTCGAGGCGCCGCAGCTCGGCGTCGGCCACGTCGGTCGGCAGCAGCGCGATGCCGCGGTAGCTCGCGGGCCGCGCGGCGAGGGCGTCCTCGGTCGCGCGGTTGTCGAAGCCGTGGCAGCTCGACTGCACGACCACGCAGCGCGCGAGGCCGAGGCCGTCGTTGAGTGCGAACAGCGCCTCCTTGGGCGCATCGTCGGCGGGCACGAAGCTCGCGCCCGCGGCATACGGAAAGCGCGTGCGCGGCCCGAACACATGGCAGTGGGCGTTGCAGGCGCCCGGGGGAAGGCTCGATCTCATGGCGCCCAGTGTCGCGAGCGGCGCGCAGCGGCGGAAGGATCGACGGGCTATACCAGCTATGCTCGACGGCTATGGAACTGCGTCAACTCCGGTATTTCGTGAACGTGGTCGATGCGGGCAGCGTGAGCGCGGGCGCGGTGGCGCTCCACCTCGCGCAGCCCAGCCTGAGCCGGCAGATCGCGCTGCTCGAGGCCGACCTGGGCCAGCGCCTGCTGGTGCGCACCGGCCGCGGCGTGGTGCCCACCGAGGCCGGGGAGGCGCTGCTGCCGCATGCGCGTGCCATGCTCGAGACCGAGCGCCGCGCGCGCGACGAGCTGCAGGAGATGGACGAGAGCCCGCGCGGTCGCATCGTGGTGGGCATGCCGCCGCGCGTCGCGCTGGGCCTGAGCACGCCGCTGATCCAGCGCTTCCGCGCGAAGTTTCCGCATGCGGTGATCACGGTGCTCGAGGGGCTCAGCGCCTCGCTGCGCGAATCGCTGGTCGCGGGCCGGCTCGACCTCGCGCTGCTGTTCGACCCGGCCGCCTCGCCGCAGCTGAGCTTCGAGACGCTGCTGCGCGAGAAGCTGCTGCTGGTCGCGCCGCCCGCGAGCCGGCTGCCCGCGCGGGTCGGCCTGGCCGCGCTCGCCAACTATCCGATGGTGCTGCCGAGCGCGCCGAACGCGATCCGCCACCTGCTCGACTCGGTGCTCGCGCCGCGCGGCATCGCGCTCGAGGTGCTGGCCGAGGTCGGCGCGGTGCACACGGTGCTCGCGCTCGTCGCCACCGGGGTGGGCTGCACCATCGTGCCCGAGAGCGCGCTCGCCGCCGCCGGCCGGGACCGGCTGCCGTCGGCGCCGATCGGCCCGCCCGCGATCTGGAACACGCTGGTGCTCGCCACGCCGATGGCGCGGCCGGGCACGCGGCTCACGCGCGGCACCGCGAAGCTGCTGCGCGAGCTCGACTTCCGGCGGCCCGCGCCGCGCTAGCCGGGCGCCACCCAGTCCACCGAATGCAGCACCCGGCGCAGCTCCGGGTCGTCCGAGGCGCGCCAGGCCGGCAGCTCGCGCAGGAAGTGCTCGACGAAGCGGCCGGCCGCGTGCGAGGGCGCCTCGTGCGCGCGGCGCAGGATGCCGGCGACGTTCTCGCGGAAGCGCTCGCGCAGCTGCAGCGCCACCAGCGTGCGGCGCAGGCCGTCGGTCTCGACCAGCGGCCAGGGGCAGAAGGTCAGCATGTCGGTCTTCGCGACCAGGCCCAGCATCAGCGAGGCCGAATGCGCGAGCTGGATGCGGTGCACCGGCGCGGCCACGCCGTGCTGGCCGAACAGGTTGGCCATCAGCGAGGCGCTCTCGCCGGGGATGAAGTTGAGCACCCAGTCCTCGTCGACCAGCTCCGCGATCGAGCGCGCCTCGGCGCGCGGATGGCCCACGCGCGCGGCCACCGTCATGTCGTAGCGGAACAGCGGCTGCGCCTGCAGGCCGTGCATCGCCTCGGCGGGGCCGATGCGGCCGATCATCAGGTCGAGGCTGCCTTCGCGCAGCTTGGGGTAGCCGAGCATCGAGAGGCCGTCGTACATCTCGAGCTGCACATGCGGCAGCTCGCGCCGGAACGAGGGGATCACGCGCGGCAGCAGCGTCTGCGCGACCCAGGGCGTGATCGCGATGCGCAGCCGCTGCTGCGCGCCGGCATCGCGGTGGCGCGCGAGCGTCTCCTCGGCCTGGCGCAGCTGCGACTGCACGCGCTGGGCGTGCTCGAGCAGGTCCTGCCCCGCGGGCGTGAGCGCGATGCCGCCGCTGTGGCGCGTGAACAGCGCGACCTGCGCCTCCGCCTCGAGCTCGCGCAGGCCCTGCGTCACCGTCGCCTGGGTCAGGCCCAGCAGCCGGGCCGCGGCGCGGATGCTGCCTTCGGCGGCGACGGCGGTGAGGTAACGCAGCTGGTGCAGCTTCATGGCGGCCATTATCGGCAGCGCCGGCGGGCGACAGGCGCTGCCCGCCGGCGCGCGGATGCGCCTGTCTGTTCCGCGCGCGCTCCGCTTCCTAGACTTCCCGCGCAGGAAAAAGAACAGACCGGAAACCCGTCCATGCCCTTCGAGATCGAGACCGCCGCCGCCGCCGACAAGGTGCTGCCGCCGGTGCGCGCCGCCGCCGCCGAGATGGTGGCGCTGCGCCACCGCATCCATGCCCATCCCGAGCTCGCGTTCGAGGAGCACCAGACCAGCGAGCTCGTCGCGACGCGCCTGGCCGAATGGGGCTACGAGGTGCACCGCGGGCTCGCCGGCACCGGCGTGGTCGGCACGCTGCGGCTCGGCGACGGCCCGCGCCGGCTCGGCCTGCGCGCCGACATGGACGCGCTGCCGATCCAGGAGGCCACGGGCCTGCCCTACGCGAGCCGGGTGCCGGGCAGGATGCACGCCTGCGGCCACGACGGCCACACCGCGATCCTGCTCGCCGCCGCGCAGGCCATCGCCGCGGAACGCGGCTTCGACGGCACGCTGCACCTGATCTTCCAGCCGGCCGAGGAGGGGCTGGGCGGCGGGCGCCGCATGGTGGAGGAGGGGCTGTTCGAGCGCTTCCCCTGCGACGCGATCTTCGCGCTGCACAACATGCCGGGCTTCCCGGTCGGCAGGTTCGGCTTCAAGGAAGGGTCGTTCATGGCCTCTTCCGATTCGGTCACGGTGACGGTGCTCGGCCGCGGCGGCCACGGCTCCGCGCCCCATCTCGCGGCCGACCCGGTGGTGGCCGCGGCGCACATCGTGCTCGCGCTGCAGACCATCGTCTCGCGCAACGTCGACCCGCGCGAGATGGCCGTGGTGTCGGTCGGCGCGATCCACGGCGGCGACGCGCCCAACGTGATCCCCGGCAGCGTGCAGATGCGCCTGACCGTGCGCGCCTACCGGCCCGAGATCCGCGCCATGCTGCGCGAGCGCATCACGCAGGTGGTGCAGGCGCAGGCGCAGACCCTGGGCGTGACGGCCGAGGTCGACTACCACTGGCGCTATCCCGCGCTCGTCAACGACGAGGCCGCGACGCGCTTCGCGCGCGACGTCGCGCGCGACTGGCTCGGCGAGGAGGGGCTCCTGCCGCCGCTCGCGCCGCTGACCGGCAGCGAGGACTTCTCCTTCATGCTCGAGCACTGCCCCGGCAGCTACCTGATCGTGGGCAACGGCGAGGGCGAGCACCACGCCACCGGCGGCTGCATGGTCCACAACCCGGGCTACGACTTCAACGACGCCATCCTGCCGATCGCCGCGAGCTACTGGGTGCAGCTCGTGCGCCGCTTCCTCGCCGCCGACTGAGCGGCCCGCCTCCCACGTCACCGTCCCTCCGAGCTCCGACACCATGCAAGCTGATCCCGCTTCGATCTCGCGCCGCGGCGCGCTCCGCGCCCTGGGCGCGACCGCCCTCGCGGCCGCCGCCGCGCCCCTCCCGGCCCTCGCGCAGGGCGGCTATCCGGCGCGGCCGGTGCGGCTGCTCGTGGGCTATGCGCCGGGCGGCTCGGTGGACATGGCCGCGCGCGTGGTCGGCGACGTGCTCGGCGCGAAGCTGGGCGGCGCCGTGGTGGTGGAGAACGTCGCCGGCGCGGCCGGCGTGATCGCCGCGCAGCGCACCGTGACCAGCCCGGCCGACGGCTACACGCTGCTCGTGGGCTCGAGCAACGAGCTCGCGGCCACCGCGCTCGTCAACCCGGCCCAGCGCTACAACCCGCTCACCGACCTGGCGCCCGTGGGCCTGATCGCGACCGCGCCCGTGCTGCTCGTCGCCTCGCCCGGCGCGGGCGTGCGCAACCTCGACGAATTCCTCGCGCTCGTGAAGCGCAACCCGGGCAAGTACAGCTACGGCAGCTCGGGCGTGGGCTCGACGCTGCACTTCGCGGGCGAGCTGATCAAGCAGCGCGCCGGCGTCTTCCTCACGCACATCCCGTACCGCGGCACCGCGCCGCTGACCACCGACCTGGTGGGCGGCGCGCTCGACTTCGCGATCGTCTCGCCGACCGCGGCGGCGCCCTTCATCCGCGGCGGCCGCATCGTGCCGCTGGGCATCACCTCGGCCCGTCGCTTTCCCTCGCTGCCGCAGGTGCCGGCGCTCGGCGAGCATGCGGCGCTCAAGGGCTACGAGCTCTCGGGCTGGTTCGCGCTCGTCGCGCCCAAGGGTGTGCCGGCGGACGTGGTGGAGCGCCTGCGCGGCGCGCTGCAGGCCGGCCTTGCCGACCCGGCGGTGCGCCGGCGCCTGGAGGAGGGCGGCGCGATCCCCGCCGGTGGCCGGGAGGACCTCGCGGCCGTGATGCGCGAGGACAGCGCGAAGTACGCGCAGCTCGTGAAGTTCGCCAACATGCGCGAGTGAGCGCGCGGCGGCGGTCGCTACACTCGCCGGCATCAGCCGTGCGCGGGCGCCGTCCGGATCGCGCCCTCCTTCGCGCGCCGGCCCCTGAAGAAAGAGCGCCCGCCATGCATTCCGACCTCCCGATCCCGGTCCAGCCCGCGGCCATGCCGCAGCCGGCCGGCCACTATTCCCACGGCACGGCGGCCAACGGCTTCCTGTTCGTCTCGGGCCAGCTGCCGGTCACGCCCGCGGGCGAGAAGCTCGTCCATGCGAGCTTCGCCGAGCAGGCGCGGCAGGTGCTCGCGAACCTGGCCGCGGTGCTCGAGGCCGGCGGCAGCGGCATCGCGCGCCTGGTGCAGGTGCGCGTGTACCTCGACGACATCGAGAACTGGCCCGAGTTCAACCGCATCTATGCCGAATGGGCCGGCGATGCGCGGCCGAGCCGCGCGATCGTGCCGAGCGGCAAGCTGCACTACGGCCTGAAGCTCGAGATCGAGGCCGTCGCGCTGCAGGCGGCCTGAGCGCATCGGCCGCGCGCATCGCGGCCGGACCACCATGCCTCCGGGGGTGCCCGCCATGCAGCTTGAAAGCCAGGTCGACCACCGCGCGCCGCCCGCGCTCCGGCGCTGGGCCACCGCATCGGTGCCCCCGGCGCAGCGCTTCGACTACTGGGTCGGCGCGGTCTGCGAGTGCTTCCTCGAGATGGAGGTCACGAGCGCGCAGGCGCATCGCTTCGAGGCCACGCTCGAGTCGGCGCCGCTCGGCCCGATCGGGTTCAACCGCGTGCGCGGGACCGAGCTCGACGTCTACCGCACCCGGGGCACCATCGCGCGCAGCCGCGG
>CBHTTS010000063.1:0-21713 GCA_966095775.1 uncultured Variovorax sp.
CGGCGAGCCGTGGAACTCCATCAGCAGCATCGGCTCCTCGCGCAGGCCCAGCTTGGCGTAGGCGTTGACCATGCGCACCGTGTTCACGTCGATCAGTTCGACGCGCGCGATCGGCACGCCGAGCTGGATCGTCTCGATGGTGGTGCGCACCGCGGCCTCAATGCTCGGGAACGAGCAGATCGCGGCCGACACCGCCTCGGGCAGCGGATAGATGCGCAGCGTGATCTCGGTCACCACGCCCAGCGTGCCTTCGCTGCCGACCATCAGGCGCGTGAGGTCGTAGCCGGCCGACGACTTCTTGGCGCGCGTGCCGGTGCGGATCACCTCGCCGCCGGCCGTCACCACCTCGAGCGCGAGCACGTTCTCGCGCATCGTGCCGTAGCGCACCGCGTTCGTGCCGCTCGCGCGCGTGGCCGTCATGCCGCCGATGGAGGCGTCGGCGCCCGGGTCGATCGGGAAGAACAGGCCCGTGCTCTTGATCTCCTCGTTGAGCTGCTTGCGCGTCACGCCGGGCTGCACCGTGACCGTGAGGTCGTCGGCATTGACCGAGAGCACGCGGTTCATGCGCGAGACGTCGATGCTGATGCCGCCCTGCACCGCGAGCAGGTGGCCCTCGAGCGAGGAGCCCACGCCGAAGGGGATCACCGGCACGCTGTGCTCGCTCGCGAGCTTCACGGCGTCGGCCACGTCCTGCGTGCTCTCGGCGAACACCACGGCCGCGGGCGGCGGGGCATCGAACGAGGACTCGTCGCGACCGTGCTGGGTGCGCACCGCCATCGCGGTGGAGCAGTTGGCGCCGAAGCGCGCCTTCAGCGATTCGATCAGCGCCTCGGGCACGTCGCGCAGATGAAGCTCCGGCAGCAGGTGCGAAGTGGTGGTCGGGGCGTTCATCGGCGTCTCCTGGATCGAATGGTTGGGCGTTCGGGCTGGTCGGCCATTTTACGGAGCGCGCACCATAATGCGCTTCGGAGCGCGCCATGAACCCCACGACCCTCGCGGCACTCGCCGCCTTTCCTTCGCAGCTCGAGGCCCACTACGCGGCCATTCCCGAGGCCTTCAGGCACTGGGCGCCCGCCTCGTGGGAGGGCGTCCCGAGCGAGGCCTTCACGGCCATCGAGCAGCTCTGCCATCTGCGCGACATCGAGATCGAGGGCTACCACGTGCGCTTTCGCCGCACGCTCGAGGAACAGCACCCCGTGCTCGCGTCGATCGACAGCGAGCCGCTCGCGGTCGCGCGCGGCTACGGCAGCGCCGATGCCAAGGCCGTGCTGGCGGAGTTCCGCGCGGCGCGCGCGCGCACCATGGAGATCCTCTCGGGCCTCGGCGACGCGCAGCTCGCGCGCACCGCGGTGTTCGAAGGCTACGGCCCGCTCACGATGCGCAGCCTCGTGCACTACCTCTGCAGCCACGACCAGCAGCACCTGGCGGGCCTGCAGTGGCTCGCCGGCAAGATCGACGCCGCGGCGCTGGCCGCCTAGCAGAAGACAGGAACGCAGATGGGCAACCGACTCTCGCAGATCGCCACCCGCACCGGCGACGACGGCACCACCGGCCTCGGCGACAACACCCGCGTGCCGAAGGACCACCTGCGCGTGCATGCGATGGGCGACGTCGACGAACTCAACTCGCAGATCGGCCTGCTGCTGTGCGAGCCCATGCCGGCGCCCGTGCGCGAGCTGCTCGTCGACGTGCAGCACCAGCTGTTCAACCTCGGCGGCGAACTCTCGATGCCGGGCTTCACGCTGCTCAAGGCCGACGCGCTGCTGCAGCTCGACGAGGCGCTCGCCGCGCACAATGCCGCGCTGCCGCGGCTGGCCGAATTCATCCTGCCCGCGGGCACGCGCGCCGCCGCGCTCGCGCACGTGTGCCGCACCATCGCGCGCCGCGCGGAGCGCGCCGTGGTGGCGCTCGGCGCCGTCGAGCCGCTCAACGACGCGCCGCGCCAGTACCTGAACCGGCTCAGCGACCTGCTCTTCGTGCTCGCGCGCGTGCTCAACCGCATGGACGGCGGCGACGACGTCTACTGGAAGAGCGAGCGCATGGCGCGCGCCGCGGCCGCGGGGCAGGACGACGAACAAGGAGGTCCATGATGACGACGACGAAGATCCACCGCGCCGCGTGCGTGCTCGCGGCCGCGCTGCTCGCGCTCTGCGGCGCCGCCGCGCAGGCGCAGAGCGCCGACAACCCGCCGCAGACCGAGCGCGCCCACACGATCCCGCCGCCGCCGCGCGACAGCAAGGTGATCAACGGCGTGCAGCGCGGCACCAACGCCGCGGGCCGCGGCATCGACCGCGCCGAGAACGCCACGCGGCGCGGCGTCAACAACGTGTCGGAAAAGGCGAGCCGTCCGGTGCGCCGCGTCGGCGAGGCCTTCGGACGCAAGCTCGCGCCCGGCTCGAGCGGCCGTGCCGCGCCGCCGCCCGTCGGGCCGCAGGGCGCCGCGCCCTGATGGCGAGGAACATCGAGATCAAGGCGCGCATCGACAGCATCGAGCGCGTCGGACGCCTCGCCGCGCCGCTGGCCGACCAGGGCCCGGTCGAGATTGCGCAGGACGACACCTTCTTCCGCTGCCGCGCGCCGGGCGACCGGCTCAAGCTGCGCACCTTCGCACCCGACCGCGCCGAGCTGATCTTCTATCGCCGCGCCGACGACAGCGGCCCGAAGGAATCGTTCTACCTGATCTCGCCGACCAGCACGCCCGACGCGCTGCGCGAATCGCTCACGCTCGCCTGCGGCCAGGCCGGCCGCGTGCGCAAGCAGCGCCGGCTCTTCATGGTGGGCCGCACGCGCGTGCACCTCGACCGCGTGGAGGGCCTCGGCGACTTCCTCGAGCTCGAGGTGGTGCTGCGGGAAGGCGAGCCGGCCGAGGCCGGCGTGGCCGAGGCGCATGCGCTGATGGCGCGGCTCGGCATCTCGGCCGACCAGCTCGTGCAGGGCGCCTACGTCGACCTGCTGCGGCAGGCCGCCTGAGCGCGCCGCCGCGCCCGGTCAGCGCCAGCCCGCGGCGGCGAGCCGCTCGGCCAGCTGCTGCGCGATGCGCGCATAGCCTTCGGCATTGGCGTGGATGCGGTCGGAGCGCAGCGCCGCCTCCGAGAGCACGCTCGAATACACGTCGGCGACCAGCAGCGCCTGCTGCGCATGCGCCACCTCTTCGTAGAAGGGCGCGTCGCTGAGCGCGCCCACGGCCGCGCGCATGGCGTCGGGCGCGGGCGTGGCGAGCAGCGCCACGTGCGGCGTGTGCGCGCGCGCCTCGCGCACGAGCGCGGCGAGGTTCTCGCGCGTGGCCGCGGGCGGCACGCCGCGCAGCATGTCGTTGCCGCCGATGCCGATCAGGATCGCGTCGTAGCTGGCGCCCGCCAGCAGCGCGGGCAGCCGTTCGAGCGCGCCGGCCGAGGTGTCGCCGTTGCGCCCTGCGTTCTCGACCTGCCAGCCCGTGAGCTCGGCCAGCTTCGCGGGCCAGGCGGCCTCGGGCGGGGCGCCGTAGCCGAAGGTCAGGCTGTCGCCGAGCGCGAGCACGCGCGCATCGGGCCGGAGGACGGCCGTGGCGGCCTTGCGCCGGCCGCAGGCGGCCAGCAGGGCGGCGCTGGCGGGCACGGCGGCCAGCAGGTGGAGGAGGCATCGGCGCTGCATGTGGGCGCGAGCTTAAACGCCTTCGTGCAGGACGAGGCGCCGTGCGGATACCTGCGCTTACGCGATTTCACCTGACCGCGACCTGATCGGCGGCTGCCAGACACATGCGCTGCCCAGAATTCGAACCGTCATCAACGCATGAAGGAGTTCCAGATGATCGTCATTTCCAAGCGCATGGCCGCCGCGGCCGCCGCCGCACTCGCGATGTGCATGGGCGCGGGAAGCGCCTTCGCGCAGGACCGCGGGCACGGCCACGACCGCGATCGCGACGATCGCCACGGCCGCTACGAACACCGCGATCGCGACCATGACCGCGACCGCCACGAGCACCGCCGCGGCGGCCGCGGCTGGGACCGCGACGACGACCGGCCGGGCCGCCACTTCGACCGCCGCGGCTATCCGCAGCCGCATGCCGAATGGCGCCGCGGCGGCCGCGTGCCGTACGAATACCGCGGCCGCAACTACGTGGTCAACGACTGGCGCGCCTACCGCCTGCAGCCGCCGCCGCGCGGCTACCAGTGGGTGGGCGTGGGCGGCGACTACGTGCTCGCGGCCATCGCCACCGGCGTGATCGCGCAGATCATCGTCGGCAGCCAATAAGCAGAACCAGGACCGGACGACGCCGCCCTTCTCGCACCCAGGGGCGTCGGACCGCCGCGGGACGGGCCCGCGGCGGTCCTTTTTTCTTGGCGGATGCCGCGCTCAGGCCGTCACGGCCGGCAGCGACTGGGCGCAGACGTTGCGCCCGGTGATCGTGAGCCTGAGCCCACCGCCGTGCCATTCGAGCCAGTTCAGCGCCACGTAGGCGTCGATGTCCCGGTCGTCGATGCGGTCGGCCTGGCGGCTCTGCAGCAGTTCCACGGTCGCGGGCAGGGCCCGCCGGAGGCGTTCGCGCTGTTCGGCGGCCTGCTGGGCCTTCGCCTGCTGTTGCTGCTGCGGGATAGATGCCATTGCTGATCCGTTCCGAAAGAGCCAAGGGATTAGCTCGAATGTACGCTGCCTGTGTGAAGCTGCATGCTTCTTTTCTAAGGTGTTGCCCTTGCGCTGAAAAGCCATGGCTAGATTTCGTAATGCGAGGCGCCGATGCCGCCCGCGAGCGCGTTCTCGACCACGCTGCGCGTCAGCGTCGGCGCGAACGATTCGATGAAGGCGTAGACGTAGCCGCGCAGGTAGTTGCCGCGCCGCACCGCGAGCTTGGTCAGGTTGATGCCGAACAGCCGTCCCGCATCGATCGCGCTCAGCTGCGTGTCGCGCTCGGCCTCGTAGGCCACGCCCGCGACGATGCCCACGCCGAGGCCGAGCTGCACGTAGGTCTTGATCACGTCGGCGTCCATCGCGGCGAGCACGATGTTCGGCGCCAGCCCGCGCTGCGCGAAGGCCTGGTCGATGCGCGAGCGGCCCGTGAAGCCGGTGTCGTAGGTGATCAGCGGATGGCGCGCCAGCGCCTCGAGCGTGAGCGGCGCGTCGAGCAGCGCATGGCCCGGCGGCACGACCACCGTGTGCGTCCAGCGGTAGCAGGGCAGGGCGACGAGCTGCGGATAGTCGCCGAGCGCCTCGGTCGCGATGCCCACGTCGGCCTCGCCCTCGATCAGCATCTGCGCGATCTGCCGCGGCGAGCCCTGGTGCAGGTGCAGCTTCACGTTCGGGAACTGGGTGCGGAATTCCTGCACCGCCACCGGCATCGCGTAGCGTGCCTGCGAATGCGTGGCCGCCACTGACAGCAGCCCGCTCTGCTGCGCCACGAACTCCTGGCCGGCCTGGCGCAGGTTGCTGCTCTCCATCAGCATGCGCTCGATGATCGGCAGCACGTGGCCGCCGGGCTCGGTGAGCCCGGTCAGCCGCTTGCCCGCGCGCACGAACAGCTCGATGCCGAGCTCTTCCTCCAGCTCGCGGATCTGCCGGCTCACGCCCGGCTGGGAGGTGTGGAGGTTGTGGGCGACCTCGGTCAGGTTGAAGCCGCAGCGCACGGCCTCGCGCACCGAACGCAGCTGTTGGAAGTTCATCTGGCGCGGAAGGGAATCGTCGGAACAAGGGCCGGCCCGGCGCGGGCCGAACGGGGATTCTCGGCACAAGCGCCGGCGCGGGGAACGATGCGATGGTTGGTTCCACATGAGCAAATCATCTGTGGCCCGCCGCGGCGCGGACCCGGTGCGGCTTGCAATTTCGCACGGCTGTGCTAAATTCGCGACCATGGACGCCAAGACCCAGAAAAGCGAGCTGACCCGCACCGCCATCATCGGCGCGGCGATGGACCTTGCGCTGGCCGAGGGCCTGGAAGCCATCACGCTGCAGGCGGTGGCGAACCGGCTCGCGCTGTCCAAGAGCGGCGTGTTCTCGCGCGTGGGTTCGCGCGAGGCGCTGCAGAAGGCGGTGATCGAGGAGTACGGCCGCCGCTTCCTCGCCGACGTGTTCGTGCCGGCCATGCAGAAGCCCAAGGGCCTCGCGCGGCTCAACGACATCGTCGAGCGCTGGATCGCGCGCACCCGCGACATCGAGGCCGAGACCGGCTGCATCTACACCGCCGGCGCCTTCGAGTTCGACGACCGCGAGGGCGAGCTGCGCGACCTGCTGTTCGACGAGATCTCGCGCTGGCGCGCGGCGCTGCGCCGCACGGTGTTGCAGGCCGTCGATACCGGCGAACTGCGCGCCGACACCGATGCCGCCCAGGTGGTGAGCGAGCTCAACGCCATCGTCATCGGGCTGCTGCACGACGCGCGCTTCCTGCGCGACCCCCTGGCCGCCGAGCGCGCCACGCGCGCCTGGCACCGGCTTCTTTCGGACTACCGCGCCTGAGCCCGGAGGCAGGCGCCAGCGCTTTCGTCTTTCTTTGACCAGATTTCGCACGACCGTGCGATAAACAGGAGAAGCACCATGCTGATCATCGCCCTCTGCCTTGCCGTCTACGTCGGCGCCATCGGCACCGAGACCGTCCGCGACGCGCTGCGCAGCCTGCCGCGCAGCAACGAGGACTGGGTCTGGTACTGAACGCGGGAGCCCCTTGCATGATGAGCACCACCACGCCTTCCTCCGCGGCCGGGCACGCCGCGCAGTCGAACTACTACCGCCCCAGCCGCACGATGCGCGCGCTGCGCTTCGGCCTCACCGCCTCGCAGCGGCTCTGGCCCGCGCTCGGCGTGCGCGCCGCCTACCGCCTGTTCGGCACGCCGCTGCCGCCCAAGTGGCTCTATCGCGGCCAGGGGCCGGGCGCGGCCTGGCGGCGCGAGGCCTGGGCCTTCGAGGACGCGAGCCTGGGCGTGTACCACCTCGCGGTGCAGGATTCGGCGGCCGAGTCGGCGCCGATCGTGCTGCTGGTGCACGGCTGGGGCGGGCATGCGGGCCAGATGCTGGCGCTCGCCGAGGCGGTGGCCGAGGCCGGCCTGCGGCCGGTGCTGCTCGAGCTGCCGGCGCACGGCCGCAGCGCGGGCACGACGAGCAACTCGCCGCAGTTCGCGCGCGCGATCGCGTACGTGGCGGCGCGGCTCGCGGCCGACGGCCATGCGCTGCGCGCCGCGGTCGCGCATTCGCTGGGCGCCAACGCGCTCGGCTTTGCGGCCGCGCAGGGGCTCGCGGTCGAGCGCCTGGTGCTGCTCGCGCCGCCGGCCTCGCCGGTCGAGTACACGCGCTATTTCGCGCACACCTTCGGCCTCAGCGAGGCCACGCGGCTCGCGATGCAGCGGCGCTTCGAGGCCCGCGAGGGCGTGCTGATGCGGCAGCTCGAGCCCGCGCTCGTGGGCCCGCGCATCGCGCAGCCGACGCTGATCGTGCACGACCGCGAGGACCGCGTGAACCGCTTCGCCGACGCCGAGGCCTACCGCGAGGCGATCGCGCGCGCGGAGCTCGTCGCCACCGAGGGGCTGGGGCACCGCCGCATCCTCAAGGAGGAGGGCGTGGTGCGGCAGGTGGCGCGCTTCCTCGCGCGCGCCTGAGCCGTGCCGGCGCGCTTCAGCGCGCGGGCGACGGCGAGGGGTCGGGCAGCTCGATCTTGATGTCGAGCACCTCGAGGTCGTCCTGCTTCTCCAGGTGGACCTTGATGTCCTCGGCATTGATCGACACGTACTTCGAGATCACCGCCATCAGCTCGCGCTGCAGGTCGGGCAGGTAGTCGGGACGCTTCTTGCCGCTGAGGCTGGAGCGCTCGTGCGCGAGGATGATCTGCAGCCGCTCCTTGGCGACGCTGGCCGTCTTCTTCTTTTCGCCGAGCAGGAACGAGAAAAAGGACATGGCCTACTTGCCTCCGAAGATTCGCTTGAAGAAGCCCGGCTTTTCCGCGTCGACGAAGCGCATCGGGCGGTCCTCGCCGAGGAAGCGCGCCACCACGTCGCTGTAGGCCTTCGCCACGTCGGTGTCCTTGTCGTGGATCGCCGGAATGCCCTGGTTCGAGGCCTGCAGCACGGTTTCCGACTCGGGGATCACGCCGATCAGCTTGATGCGCAGGATGTCCTGGATGTCTTCCAGCGAGAGCATCTGGCCGCCGGCCACGCGGTTGGGGTTGTAGCGGGTGATCAGCAGGTGCTCCTTGATGGGTTCGCCGCCTTCCTTCGCCCGCTTGGTCTTGCTGCTGAGCATGCCCAGGATGCGGTCGGAGTCGCGCACCGAGGATACCTCGGGGTTCGTCACCACGAGCGCCTCGTCGGCGAAGTGCATCGCCATCATCGCGCCGGTCTCGATGCCCGCGGGCGAGTCGCAGACGATGTACTCGAAGTCCATCGCGGCGAGGTCGGTCAGCACCTTCTCGACGCCGTCCTGCGTCAGCGCTTCCTTGTCGCGCGTCTGCGAGGCCGCGAGCACGAACAGGTTGTCGCACTGCTTGTCCTTGATCAGCGCCTGGCTCAGGTTGGCCTCGCCCTGGATCACGTTGATCAGGTCGTACACCACGCGCCGCTCGCAGCCCATGATCAGGTCGAGGTTGCGCAGGCCCACGTCGAAGTCGATCACCGCCGTCTTCTTGCCAGCGAGCGCGAGGCCCGATGCGAAGCTGGCGCTCGTCGTGGTCTTGCCGACGCCGCCCTTGCCAGAGGTCACCACCACAATTTTGGCCATCGCCATTCCTTCTTGATTCGATTCGGTTGTTGTTCGTCAGATCGTCCGCGTTCCGCGCTCAGGGAATCGGGTCGATCGCCAGTTTCTTGCCATCGAGCCGCACCTGCGCGGCCTTGCCGAGCACGGGCTCGGGCAGCGGCACTTCGTTGGTGCGGTAGATGCCCGCGATCGCCACGAGCTGCGCTTCCATGCAGGTCGAGAAGATGCGGGCCTCGGTGTTGCCGCGCGCGCCCGCGATCGCCTTGCCCCGCAGCGGCGCATAGACGTGCACGTTGCCGTCCGCGATCACTTCCGCGCCGAAGCTCACCACCGCCGTGACCACGACGTCGCCGCCGCGCGCGTAGACCTGCTGGCCCGAGCGCAGCGGCCGGTCGATCAGCAGCGTGCCGTTGGCCGGCACCGGCACCTCGCGCACGATCTGCGGGGCTTCGCTGGCGGGCGCCGGCGCCGGCGGGGCCGGCGAGCGCGGCGGGGGCGCCACCGGCATCGCGGCGAGCAGCAGCCCGGCCGCGCGCGCGGCGGCGTTCTGCGCCTCGTTGCCGCCGCGCACCGCGATCGGCTGCGTCTGGTGGCGCGCGAGCAGGTCGCGCAGCGCCGCGAAGTCGATCAGGTGCGCCTGGCCGCCCTCGGCCTCTTCCTGCAGCAGCGAGAGGTCGATGACCACAGGCTCCTGGTCGAAGAAGTCCGGCGAGTCGGCCAGCTGGGCATCGAGCGCCTCGGCCAGCACGCCCAGGTCGGACGTCTTGAGGATCACTGCGATGAGCGGCAGCGTGGCGCTCTTGAATTCGAAAACCGCCTTGGTTCGCGCGGCGGAGACATCGGCCATGGATGGGAAAACGTCGGTGCGAAAAGCGTTGGAGTCTAACGGGCGCGGGCTTCCGGCCGATGGCGGCGCCCGCCTTCAGGTGCTTCGGAGAACATTTCTTGCACCACGTTTCACTTTCGGCGGCCTCAGGCGTTGCGGCTGCGGCCCAGGAGCGCGTAGAGGATGATCGCGCCGAAGGTCGCGGTCCCGATGCCGCCGAGCGCGAAGTCGCCGAACTTGAGCGTGAAGTCGCCGGTGCCGATGATCAGCGTGATCGCGGCCACGATCAGGTTCCTGTTCTGCGAGAAGTCGACCTTGTTGTCGACCCAGATCTTGGCGCCCGCGATCGCGATCAGGCCGAACACCACGATGCTCACGCCGCCCATCACCGGCAGCGGAATGGCCTGGATCAGCGCGCCGAACTTCGGGCTGAAGCCCAGCACCAGCGCGATCAGCGCTGCCACCACGAACACCGCCGTCGAGTAGATCCGCGTGGCCGCCATCACGCCGATGTTCTCGGCATAGGTGGTCACGCCGGTGCCGCCGGCGGCGCCGCTCACCACCGTGGCGATGCCGTCGCCGATGAAGGCGCGGCCCATGTAGGGGTCGAGGTTGCGGCCGGTCATGGCGGTGACGGCCTTCAGGTGGCCGAGGTTCTCGGCCACGAGGATGATGGCCACGGGCGCGATCAGCAGCATCGCGTTGGCCGTGAACACCGGGGCCGTGAAGGTCGGCAGGCCGAACCAGGCCGCGCCCGCGATGCCGCTCAGGTCCACCGGCTTGCCCAGGCCCATGCCGTTGGTCAGCAGCGCGTAGACCAGCGTCGCGAGGATCAGCCCGACCAGGATCAGCAGGCGCTGCAGCATGCCGCGCGTGAACACCGCCACCAGCCCGACGCAGAGGAAGGTCACGGCCTGCATCCAGGCGTCGAAGTTGCCGGCCGCCATGTTCTTGATCGGCACGTTGGCGAGGTTCAGGCCGATCACCGCCACCACCGCGCCGGTCACCACCGGCGGCATGAAGCGCTCGATCCAGCCGGTGCCGATCGCCTGCACGATCGCGCCGATCACGATGTAGACCACCCCGCAGGCCACGATGCCGCCGAGCGCGACCGCGATGTTGGCGTTCGGGCCCTTGCCCGCGTAGCCCGTGGCCGCGATCACCACGCCGATGAAGGCGAAGCTCGAGCCCAGGTAGCTCGGCACCCGGCCGCCGGTCACGAGGTAGAAGATCAGCGTGCCGATGCCGCTCATCAGGATCGCGATGTTGGGATTGAAGCCCATCAGGATCGGCGCCAGCACCGTGGCCCCGAACATCGCGATCACGTGCTGCACGCCCATGGCGCCGGTCTGCGGCCAGGGCAGGCGTTCGTCGGGCGCGATGACCGCGCCGCCGGCCAGTGTGGACACCGGCTTTTCCGTCCAGTTGAACATCGGTTTTTCTCCTCGTCTGATGGGGCGTGATTGTGGTCGATGAACCCGGTGCTGAACACCGCCCCCGAGAAGAAGCAGCAAGGACGCGGCGCGCGTCCGCCGGCTCAGCGGGCCTGCAGCACCGCCATCGTGATGCGCGAGACGCAGGTCAGCTCGCCCGCGTCGTTGGTCAGGTCGATCTGCCAGACCTGCGTGGTGCGCCCGCGGTGCACCGGCCGCGCGGTGCCCGTGACCCAGCCGCTCGTGGCGGCGCGGATGTGGTTGGCGTTGATGTCCAGGCCCACGGCCCGGTCGCCCTCGGCCGCGCTGTAGTGCGCGCCGCAGGAGCCCAGCGTCTCGGCCAGCACCACCGACACGCCGCCGTGCAGGATGCCGTAGGGCTGGCGTGTGCGCTCGTCCACCGGCACGCGCGCGCGGATGAAGTCGTCGCCCACCTCGAGGAACTCGATGCCGAGCCTGGACACGGCCGTGTCCACATGGCTGCGGGTCAGGGCCTCGACCGAAATCTCTTTCTTCCAGATGCGCATCGCCGGTTCTCTCTCTCTCCAGGACAGGGGTTGGCGACGACTATAGCGATGGCGGCTGACAAGGCCTGTCGCCTGTGCGTGCTACCTTGGGGCGATGAAGCGCGCCGTCCGTTCCTGGCTCCTCGGCCTCGCCGCGGCCCTGCTGCTCGGCGCGGGCGCGCTGGTCTGGCTCGTCGCCGCGCGGCTGCCGAGCGACGCGGAGGCCGCGGCGCGCGTCGCCGAGGCCTTCGAAAGGCGCTTCGGCGTCGGCCTGAAGGTCGGCGGCGCCCACTGGTCGCTCTGGCCCAGCCCGGTGCTGGTGCTCTCCGACGTGGCCACCGTGCAGCCGCGCCCGCTGACGCTGCGCCGCGTCACGGTCCAGCTCAAGCTGCGCGAGCTGCTGCACCGCGTGGTCGCGGTCGACGAGCTCGAGGTCGAAGGCCTGGTGCTGCCGCGCGAATCGCTCTACGCCTTCCGCGGCAAGGGGCCGCGGCCCAGCGAAGGCCGTGGCGCCTTCGCGCTGCCTGCGCCCTGGACGCTGGCGCCGGTCCCGCTGCAGACCCTGCGCTGGCGCGACGTGGTCTGGATCGACCGCCGCGGCATCGCGCTCGCCTACGACGGCGAGATCGCCTTCGATGCCGCATGGCGCCCGCGCAGCGCGCGCGTCGAGCGCGCCGGCGCCTCGCCGCCCGCGCGCCTGCGGCTCGAGCGCGAGGGCGCCGAGGACCGCTGGCAGACCCGCATCGACGCCGGCGGCGGCAGCTGGAACGGCCTGACCCGCTTCGAGCTGCGGCCGGGCGACCGGCTGCGCGTCTCGGCCGAGCTCGCGCCGCGCGAGGTCGACGTGGCCGGGCTGCTCGGTGCCTTCGGCCGGCGCGCGGCGGTGGCCGGCAAGTTCTCGGGCCGCACCACGCTCGAGGCCGAGGCGGCCGAACTCGGGGCGCTGCTGCGCAGCCTGCACACGCGCACCAGCTTTTCCGTGCGGCCCGCCACCCTCGTCGGGCTGGACCTCGCCAAGGCCGTGAGCACCGCGGGCGTGAGCCGCGGCGGCACCACGCCGCTCGACGAGCTCACGGGCACGCTCGACACCCAGGGCGGCGAGGACGGCACGGTGCTGCGCTACACCGGCCTCAAGGCGCGCTCGGGCGTGCTGACCGCGAGCGGCAACCTGCGCTTCTTCAACCGCAGGCTCGACGGCGAGATCGCGGTCGACATCGTCGACGGGGTGGTCGGCGTGCCGCTCAGGATCGGCGGCACCGCGAGCGACCCCGAGGTCTCGCTGACCGGCGGTGCGCTCGCGGGCGCGGCGGTCGGCACCGCGGTGCTGCCCGGCGTGGGCACGGCGATCGGCGCGCGCGTCGGGCAGCAGGTCGAGAAGCTGTTCGGCACCGAGCCCGCGCCCGCGAAGAAGGCGCCGCCCGCGCCGCGCCGCTGAGCGGCGCCGGCACGGCCGAGGCGCTCAGCCAAAGGCCTTGACCAGCGCCGGCACCGTGAGCACCGCCGTGTAGTAGCCCATGAACTGCACCCCGGTGTTGAAGCCGATCGCGCGCGACAGCAGCCCGCCGAGCAGGCCCATCGTGAGGATCACCAGCAGGCCGAGCAGCCCGCCCTCCCAGACGCTGATCACCACGATCAGGCCGACGAAGGTGGCGATGATCGCCTCGTGGCTGACCTTGCGCGACACGAAGAGCGCCGCGCGGCGCGCGAAGTTCATCGTGAACGGATAGGCCACCAGCGCCGCGAGCACCACCGAAAGCATGCCGTAGCCGAGGAACTCCCAGTGGCTCAGCAGGTTGTGCAGGTTGTGCGTCTGGCCGGTGGCCGTGTCGATCGTGAACACCGGCGGCGCGTTGAACAGCGGCGCCGCCGGGCCGGCCGCCACCGGGCTCAGCGGCAGGCCGATCGCGATCAGCGGGATCAGCGCCTCGGCGATGTAGGTGGCCTCGGTCACGCCGTTGCGCGCGGCCAGCGTGGTGGTGAGCCGGTGGTAGGCGTGGCGGATGCGCGAACCCACCACCTCGCCGAGCACCACCGTCATCGCGACCGGGCTGAACACGAAGGTGGCGCTCGAGACCGCGGCGGTCGCCAGCGTCCATTTCACCTGGCCGCGGTCGAGCACCTTGAACGGGTTCGGGAAATAGCCCGACCAGCCCTTCACGTCGGGCGCGAGCGAGAAGCTGCGGACCTTGTCGCGCCGCATGCGCTCGCGCGCCGCGGGCGAGATCACCGAGAACAGGTCGGCCACCAGCGGCCCGATCGCGATGCCGAGGAAGTAGCTGATGCTGAGCTTCACGCCGTACTTGCCCGTGAGCGCCTGCAGCGCCACGATCACCATCACGAACGGCACCAGCGTGGCCACCGAGGCCCAGCGCCCGCCGGAGAACCACGCGATCGCCACCGCGGCCACCACGAAGATCCACGGCGCGGCCTTGGTGATCGCCGCGCCGTAGGGCGCGAGCAGCACCGCGAACAGCACCGCCAGCGGCACCGCGACGAAGGCCGCGATGATCGCGCCCGAGACCATCTTGCGCAGCGCGATGTGCGGCACGCCGAGGTTGCGCAGCAGGTTCGCGTCCTGCAGCAGCGGCGTCGCCATGGTGTCGCCCGGAATGCCCAGCAGCGCGGTCGGCACCGCATGCGTCATGTGCTTGGCCACGGCGGCCGCGAGGAAGAAGGTGAACACGCCCACCGGAGGCACCCCGAGCAGCACCACCAGCAGCGTGAGCGGCGCGAGCGTGGTGGTCTCGTCGGTGCCCGAGACCAGGCCGATGGCCGCGAACACCACGGCGCCCACCAGGCCCATGCCGGTGGCGACCAGGATCTGGTTCAGCAGTGCGGCGTCGATCATGGCGCGGCTCCCTCGGCCGCGCGGGCGCGCGGCCGGTAGGTGGCGAAGAGTTCGTGGATCTCGAGCTCCTTCATCTCGCGCACCACCACCGGCGGCAGCGCGTCGAGTGCGCCGAGATCACCGTGTTCGCCCGCGAGCTCGGCCAGCACTTCCTCGCGCCAGCGCGGATCGGCGGCCGGGCCCTCGACCACCTCGCGCTTGGGCGCGAAGAGCTTCGCGCAGATCAGCCCCGCGAGCACGCAGCCGCCGAGCCCGGCAAGCATCGCGTAGGCGCGCGCGAGCTCGGGTGTCGCGACCGCGCTCGCGAGCACGCGGCTCGCGACCAGGTAGCCCGCCAGGCTCACGCCGACGCCGATCGCGATCGCTCCGGCGAGATGGCCCAGGTCGGCCGTGTCGCCCCATATCTCCACCAGCCGCCAGCGCGGCGGCGTTGCGTTGTCCGTTTGCATCGTTCTGTCTCCTCGTTGGTTGTGTTTCGTGTCGGCCGCCTGCGCGGCGCTCAGGCCTTGCGCAGCGCCTCGAGCAGCGCCACCGCGCGGTCGGTGCGCACGTCGTGCTCGGCCGCCATCTGCTTCGCGACGCGGTCGATCTCCTCGCCCGTGGCGCCCGCGACGAGCGCGATGTTGCGCGCGTGCAGCGCCATGTGGCCGCGCTGGATGCCTTCGGTCGCGAGCGCGCGCAGGGCGCCGAGGTTCTGCGCCAGGCCCACGGCCACCGCCACCTCGCCGAGCTCCTGCGCCGTGCGCACGCCGAGGATCTTGAGCGCGAGCCGCGCGAGCGGATGGGTCTTCGTCGCGCCGCCGACCAGGCCGACCGGCATCGGCATCTCGAGGGTGCCGACCAGCGCGCCGCGCGTGTCCTTCTCCCAGGTGGTCAGCGAGGTGTAGCGCCCGCCGCGGCAGGCCCAGGCGTGCGCGCCCGCCTCGACCGCGCGCCAGTCGTTGCCGGTGGCGACGATCACCGGGTCGATGCCGTTCATGATCCCCTTGTTGTGCGTGGCCGCGCGGTACGGGTCGACCGCCGCGAAGGCGTAGGCGTCGAGCACGCCCTCGACGATCTCCTCGCCGCTGCGCTCGGCGGTCTTCAGCACCTCGGGCGCGAGCCGCACGCGCGCGCGCGCCAGCCGCAGGTCCGCGAGGTTCGACAGGATGCGCAGCCGCACCGTGCCGCCCGTCAGCTTCTCGACCAGCGGCGAGACCGCCTCGGCCATGGTGTTGACGGTGTTCGCGCCCATCGCATCGCGCACGTCGACCACGAGGTGCAGCACCACCATCGCGCCGCGCGGCGTGTCGCCGAACACGTGCACCTCGATGTCGCGGCAGCCGCCGCCGAGGTCGATCAGCACCTGGTCGCGGCTGTTGGCCACGGCCAGGATCTCGTCGCGCGCGCGCAGCAGCGCGAGCCGCGCGCCCCAGGGGTCGGTCAGGCCGAGCAGCTGCACCTGGGCGCGCATGAGCGGGCCGGTGCTCGAGGTCTCGAAGCCGCCGCCCGCGCGCGCGAGCTTGGCCATGAACGAGGCCGCGGCGACCACCGAGGGCTCCTCCACCGCCATCGGCACCAGGTAGTCGCGGCCGTTGACGGTGAAGTTGCCCGCCACGCCGAGCGGCAGCTCGAAGGTGCCGATGACGTTCTCGATCATGCCATCGGCGCGCGCGAGCGGCAGCGCACCGGGCGACCGCAGCAGCGCGACCTCCTCGGCCGACAGGTCCGCGGCGGCGGCGATGTGGTCCAGCCGCGCGGCGGGGGCCAGCGCGCGGAAGTTGGGAAGGCGGGAATCGGCGGCCATCGTTCGGTGTCTCTCTCTGCAGGTGGGAAGTTCGGAAGATGCGCAATCTAGGGCGTGCGTACCCCCGGCGGAAGGCACAGTTCGGCGGGACAGTTCGGACAGTGGCGCGCCGCGGCGGCCGCTGTGTCACAGTGCGGCCCCATGACCACCATCGCGGATTCGCTCGCCGACGCGATCGCGCGCCAGATCGCGAGCGGCGCCTACCAGGCCGGCGACAAGCTGCCCTCGCTGCGCGAGCTCGCGCAGCTGCACGGCTATGCCAAGAACACCGTGGTGGCGGCCTTCGAGCTGCTGGTGTCGCGCGGCCTCGTCGAGCCGCGGCGCGGCTCGGGCTACTACGTGCTCGCGCGGCCCGCGGCCCGGCCCGCCGAGGACGACGCCGGCAGCCTCGGCCGCGCGATGGACATCGTCTGGCTCATGCGCGAGCAGCTCAAGACCGAGCCCGACGCGGTCGCGGTGGGCGACGGCTTCCCGCCGGTCGAATGGCTGGCCGACGTGCGGCTCGACAAGTACCACCCGAAGGTGGTGCGCACGGGGCTCGGCGCGCTGTTCCGCTACGGCAGCCGCTTCGGCTACGGGCCGCTGCGCGAGCACCTGGTGCGCAAGCTGGCCGACTTCGGCATCGGCGCCGAGCCGCGGCAGATCGTGCTCACGCACGGCGCCAACGAGGCGATGGACATCGTCATCCGCTACTTCGTGCCGCCGGGCGGCAAGGTGCTGGTGGACGATCCGGGCTACTACCCGCTGTTCGGCAAGCTCAAGCTCGCGGGCGCGCAGATGCTCGCGGTGCCGCGGCTCGCCGACGGGCCCGACCTCGCGGCGCTCGAGCAGCTGCTCGTGGCCGAGCGGCCGCGCCTTTTCTTCACGCAGTCGCTGGCGCACAACCCCACGGGCTCCGACATCTCGCCGGCCAAGGCCTTCCGCGTGCTGCAGCTGGCGCAGAAGCACGACCTGCTGATCGTGGAGAACGATCCGCTCGCCGACTTCAAGCCCACGGCGCTGCCGCGGCTCTCGGCGCTCGACCAGCTCGAGCGCACGATCTACATCGGCAGCTTCTCGAAGTCGTTCTCGGCCGCGCTGCGCGTGGGCTTCATCGCCTGCGGCGCGGACCTCGCGAGCGACCTTGCCGACCTCAAGGCGCTGATCCACGTGAGCAGCTCGGAGTACAGCGAGCGCACGGTCGACGTGATCCTGCGCGAGGGCCACTACCAGCGGCACCTCAACCGGCTGCAGGCGCGGCTCGGCGAGGCCACGCGCGAGGCGTTGCGCTTCTTCGACGCGATCGAGGCCGAGGTCTTCGCGCGCACGCCGCAGTCGCTCTACGTCTGGGCCGCGCTGCCGGGCGTGGCCGACTCGCTGGCCTTCGCGAAGGCGCTGCTGCCGCGCAAGGTCGTGATGGCGCCGGGGCGCATCTTCAGCGCGGACTCCACGCAGCCTTCGCGCTGGTCGCGCTTCAACGTCGGCGCAATGGCCGACCCGCGCTTCGCGAAGGCGCTGCGCGGCGCGCTGCGGCGCCGCGGCTGAGGGCGCCAGCGGCCGCGCTCAGGCGCGCAGCCGCAGCACCCGCGGATCGTCGTGCCCGGCCGCGTGCAGCCGCGCCACCTCGGCGGCGCGCCGCGCGAGCACCGCGCGCTGGTTGATGTAGCCCTTGTCGGTGATCTCGCCCGCATCGAGGCTCGGAGGCTCGGCCAGCACCAGCGCGCGCGAAGGGCACTGCGACGAGCCCGCGCCCTCGTCGCGCAGCGCGCGCATCACCTCGGCGATGCGCGCGTGCAGCGCCTCGGCGCCGGGCGGCGCGGCCTGCGGGCTCGGGAAGACCAGCATGCCGACCTCGTCGCGGTCGTGGCCGGTGAGCACCACGTCCTGCGCGAGCGGCGCGAGCAGCGACACCAGCTTCACGCGCAGCGTGCCGACCGAGACCCAGGTGCCGCTCGAGAGCTTGAAGTCCTCGGCCACGCGGCCGTCGAAGACCACGCCGCGCGCGGGCTCGGCGGGATCGAGCAGGAAGCCGGCGTCGCCGATGCGGTAGTAGCCCTCGCCGTCGAAGGCCTCGGCGGTCTCGCGCGGCGCGTCGCGGTAGCCAGGGAACACCGAGACGCCCTTGACCCGCATCTCGAGCTTCTGGCCGTTGGGCACGAACCTGAGCTCCAGCCCCGGCAGCGGCGCGCCGATGCAGCCCGCGCCGTCGAGCTGCCAGTGCGCGGAGGTGATGGCCGGCGAGGTCTCGGTCGCGCCCCACGAGGTGGTGAGCCACAGCGGCCGCTCGGGCCGCACGCGCCGCGCCACCGCCTCGAGCCGCTGCCAGGTCGAGGGCGCGAGCGCCGCGGCCGCGTAGAACGCGAGCCGCAGCCGCGAGAACACCTCGGCGGCGAGCGCGTCGTCGGCCTCGAGGAAGGGCAGCAGCATGTCGAAGCCGCGCGGCACGTTGAACAGCAGCGTGGGCTTCACCTCGCGCAGGTTGCGCACCGTCTTCTCGATCAGGCCCGGCGCGGGCCGCCCCTCGTCGATGTAGAGCGCGCCGCCGTGGGCGAGCACCATGTGGAGGTTGTGGTTGGCGCCGAAGGTGTGGCTCCAGGGCAGCCAGTCGACCAGCACCGGCTTCTCGTGCGCGAGGAAGCGCCAGGTCTGCGCCATCATCTGCTGGTTGGCGCAGAGCATGCGGTGCGTGTTGATCACGACCTTGGGCCTGCCGGTCGAGCCCGAGGTCAGCAGGTACTTGGCGTGGGTGTCGGGCAGGATGGCCTCGAAGGCCCGCATCACGGCCGGCGTCTCGACCGCGGCCATGAGCTGCGCGAACGGCAGCGCGCCGGGGTGCTCGCCGGCATGGCGGCTGAACACCGTCACGGCCTCGATGCCGCTGCCCGCGAGCGCGCCGCCGTAGACGCGCGCGTCGGCCGCGTAGACCAGCGCCGGGCGCAGCGCCTGCAGCATGCCGTGCAGCCGCGAAGGGTCGCGCGCCATGCGCGAGTAGGCGCTCGACAGCGAGCAGGCCGTGCGGCCGATGTGCATCGCCGCGAGCATCAGCACCGCGTGGTCGATCGCGTTGTCCGAGAGGATCACGACCGGCGCGTCCCCGGGCAGCCGCAGGTCGAGCAGACCCTGCGCGACCGCGCCGACCGCGCGGCGCAGCGCGCGGTAGTCGAGCCGCCGCCAGCCCGTGCCCGTCTCGTCGCGTTCGGCCAGCGCGAGCGCATCGGGCGTCTCGCGCGCCCAGCGCTCGAGCCATTCGCCGATGCAGCGCGCATAGGGCTGGAGCGCCATCGGCGAGCGCAGCGCGAAGGAGCCGTCGTCGAAGTCGATGCGCACCGTGCGCGGCGGCGCGATCTGGGTCGGGTCGAGAAGGAAGTCGGTCATGTCAGTCGAATGTGCCGGTGCCGGACTTGGCGCGAATCAGGTCCAACAGCAGGGTGTCGCGCGCGGCGGCGAGCGCGGCGCTGCGGCGCGCGCCGAGTTCGTCGGCCACGCCCTCGGCCACCCGGCGCTGCAGCTCGGGCGTCATCGCGGGTGCGCCGAGGTCCTGCCACCAGTCCTCGATCGGCCCGCCGAGGTGCGCGAGCACGTGCGCGATGCCGCCCTCGCCGCCCGACAGATGCAGATTCATGAACGGGCCCATCACGGCCCAGCGCAGCCCCGGGCCGTGCGCGATCGCCGCGTCGATGTCGGCCACGCTCGCCACGCCCTCGTTCACGAGGTGGAAGGCCTCGCGCCAGAGCGCGGCCTGCAGCCGGTTCGCGATGTGGCCCTTGATCTCGCGCTTCAGGCGGATCGGCCGCTTGCCGATGGCGGCATAGAAGGCCATCGTGCGTTCCACGGCCTCGGCCGAGGTCTGCGCGCCGCCCGCCACCTCGACCAGCGGGATCAGGTGCGGCGGGTTGAACGGATGGCCCAGCACCACGCGCTCGGGATGGCGTGCGCAGCCGGCCTGCACGGCGCTGATCGCGAGGCCCGAGGAGCTCGAGGCCAGGATCGCGTCGGCCGGCGCGGCCTCGTCCAGGCGCCGGAACAGGTCGACCTTGAAGTCCAGCCGCTCGGGGCCGCTCTCCTGCACGAAGCCCGCCTCGGCCACCGCGTCCTCGGCACGTGCATGGAAGCGCAGCCGCGCGGCCGAGGCGCCTTCCGCGAGCCCGAAGCGTTCGAGCGTGGGCCAGTGCGAAGCGACGGCCGCGCGCAGCCGTTCCTCGGCGCCGGGCGCGGGATCGCTGGCCTCCACGTCGAGGCCGCGCGCGAGGAAGTACGCGGCCCAGCTCGCGCCGATCACGCCGGTCGCGACCACCGCGATGCGCGCCGGCATGTTCGCCGTTGTCGTCGCTGCGTTCATCGCCATCGCCCTCAGGAGTCCGCGGTGAAGCCGATCTTCTTCACCAGCGGGCCCCAGCGCTCGGCCTCGGCGCGCTGCGAGCGCGCCATCTCCTCGGGCGTCGAGCCCTGCGCGATCAGACCGACCACGGCGAGGCTGTCGATCACCGACTTCTCCTTGATGGCGGCGTTGATCGCCGCGTTCGCCGCCGAAACCGCGGCCGCGGGCGTCTTCGCGGGCGCGTAGAAGCCGAACCACTCCTCGGTCGTGAGTTCCGCGAAGCCCTGCTCGGCGAAGGTCGGCACCTCGGGCGAGAACGGCGAGCGCGCCTTGCCCGAGGTGGCGATCAGCCGCAGCTTGCCGGCCTTGTAGTTCGGGATGAAGTCGCCGCTCGGCGTGACCATGGCCGCGACCTGCCCGCCGACCACGTCGGTCACGCCCGGGATCGAACCGCGATAGGGTACGTGCTTGAGGTCGACGCCGTTGAGAAGGCCCAGCAGCGCGCCGATGAAGTGCGGCGTGGAGCCGGCCGCGGGCGAGCCGTAGCTCGCCTGGTTCGGATGCGCCTTGGCCCAGGCCAGGAAGTCGCGCACCGTGCGCACCTCCGGCGGCACCAGCGGGCCCACCGCCAGGCCGTGGTGCATCACGGCCGCGATCGAGACCGGCGTGATGTCCTTCACCGGGTCGTAGCTGAGCCGGCTGTAGATGTGCGGATAGATCGAGGTGCACGAGAACGGCGCGAGCGCCAGCACGCTGCCGTCGGCCGCCGCGCCCTTGAGCACCTCGAGCGCGATGCGCCCGCCCGCGCCGGGCTTGTTCTCGACCACGCCCGGATGGCGCGTGTAGGCCGAGCCCGCGAGCTTCTCGCCCACGCGGCGCGCCACGCTGTCGCCCGCGCTGCCCGCGGGAAAGCCGTAGTAGATCTTCACCTGCTCGATGGCCTGCGCCAGCGCGGCGAAGGGCGAGAGCGTGGCGCCGAGCGCGCCGGCGGCGCCAAGGGCATGGAGGAAATGGCGGCGGGTGGTCATGGCTTGTCTCCGTTCGTTGTCTCTGGTGTCGTCTCGTCCCGGCGCTGGTTCAGCCGGGCGCGAATTCGGGCCGCGGCCCGCCGCGCCGCGGCAGGCCCATCAGCTGCCGCGCCTCGGCCGGCGTGGCCACCTCCATGTCGAGCTCGCGGATGACACGCACGATGCGTTCGGTGAGCTGCACGTTGGTCGCGAGTTCGCCGTGGCGGAAGTAGAGGTTGTCCTCCAGCCCGACGCGCGCGTGGCCGCCGAGAAGCACAGCCTCATCGGTCGCAACGAGCTCAGAGGCGCCAATGCCGATCAGGCAGAAGATGGTGACCAGTGGCAGTGTGTCGAGCATCAT
>CBHTTS010000064.1:0-21536 GCA_966095775.1 uncultured Variovorax sp.
TGTCGATCGTCCAGCGGCTGTCGCAGCTGCTGCGCCACCCGGTGCTGGTGGAATCCCGGCCCGACCGCGGCACGCGCTTCCGGGTGATGGTGCAGAAGGCCGAGCCGGTCGCGGCCTCGCGCGCCGAGCCCGCGCCCGAGGAGGCCGGGTCCGCCATGCACCGCCTGCCGCGCCTGCCGGGCCCCGTCCTGCTGGTCGAGGACGAGGCCGAGATCCGCGCCGCGATGGTCGCGCTGCTGCGCGGCCATGGGATCGATGCGGTGGCGGTGGCCGGCGAGCGCGAGGCCCTGGAGGCGCTGTCGCGGGCCGAGGCCGGTTCCCGCCCGTTCTCGATGCTGCTGTGCGACTTCCGGCTCGCCGACGGCGAGGACGGCCTCGAGCTCGGGCTGCGCCTTCGCGCGCGCCTCGGTGCGGCCGTGCCGCTGCTGCTGATCACCGGCGAGACCGCGCCCGAGCGGCTGCAGCGCGTGCGGGCCGCGGCCGTGCCGACGCTGTTCAAGCCGGTCAGCGCACCCGCGCTGCTGCAGGCCATCGCCGGGCTGGCGGCGGCCGGCGAACCGGCGGCACGGGAAACCGGATGAGCGACCGGAAATCACCGCTTGACTTAGAGTGCACTCCAACTTCTAGCATGCCCCCATGGATTCGCATCTGACCATCGAGGAAGTCGCCAGGCGCACCGGCCTGTCGGCCCACACGCTGCGCTACTACGAGCGCATCGGGCTGATCGCGCCGATCACCCGCGCCGCGGGCGGACAGCGGCGCTATGCGGCTTCGGACCTGGCCTGGATCGAGTTCCTGCTGCGGTTGCGGACGACGAACATGCCCATCGGCAAGATGCAGGCGTTCGCGACGCTACGTGGCGCCGGGGATTCGACGGTGCCGGACCGTCGCCGCATGCTCGAGGCACACCTGAGCGAGGTGCTCGCCGAGATCGAGGCGATGCGCCAGTCCGCGAAGGCATTGAAGGAAAAGATCGAGCACTACCGCTCGCTCGAGCAGTCCCTGGCGTCGGCCTCCACCCCTGACGACAAAGGACATGCTGATGACGGACATCGACAACACAAGCCGCTACGAACGCGGGCTCGCCAAGCTGCGGGAGGTCGACGGTGAGGTCGGCGAGCGCGTGGTCGAGAGCCTCGCGGACATCGCGCCCGACTTCGCGCGCTACCTGATCGAGTTCCCGTTCGGCGACATCTACGCCCGCCCGGGCCTCGACCTCAGGAGCCGCGAGATCGCGGTGGTGGCCGCGCTGACCGCGCTCGGCAACGCCGCGCCGCAGCTCAAGGTGCACATCCAGGGCGCGCTCAACGTGGGCGTCACGCGCACCGAGATCGTCGAGACCATCATGCAGATGGCGGTCTATGCCGGCTTCCCCGCCGCCCTCAACGGCCTCGCGGCCGCCAAGGAGGTGTTCGCACGCCAGGAGACCGCGCAATGAAACGCACCATGACCCGCGCGGCGCTCGCGATGGGCCTCGCCGCCACCGCCGCCGCCCCCGCCGCATGGGCGCGCGCGGATGCCGCCCCGCCCGCGCGCAGCGCGGCGCCGCAGCAGCCCGTGCGCCTGCACGAGGGCCTCGCCTCGCCCGTCGGGATGGCCTATGACCGCGGCGGCCGGCTCTACGTCGCGAACTGGTCGGCCGGCACGGTGCTGCGCTTCGCGCCCGACGGCCGGCGCAGCACCTTCGCCGAGGGCCTGAGCGGTCCCTCAGGCCTCGCCATCTCGGCCGCGGGCGACGTCTACGTCGCCTCGTACAACGAGGACCTGGTCTGGCGCTTCACGCCCGCGGGCGAGCGCAGCGTGTTCGTGCGCGGGCTCGCCACGCCCGCGGGCCTGTCCTTCGACGCGCGCGGCCGGCTGCTGATCGCGAACCGGCGCACGAACCAGATCCTCGCCGCGCATCCGGACGGCAGGATCGAGGTGGCCGCCGAAGGGCTGCAGACACCCGTGGGCGCGGTCGAGCTGCCGGGCGGCGATCTGCTCGTGAGCAACATCGCGGGCGGCATCTCGCTGGTCTCGGGCGGCCCGCGCGCGCGCACCGTCAACCGCGAGCTCGCGAGCCCCGGCCCGGGCATCGTGCGCGCGGGCGACGACGCCGCCTATGTGGTCGACTACGGCGGCACCACGGTCAGCCGCGTGGACCGCAGCGGCGCGCGCACCGTGGTCGCCGACGGCCTCGGCAGCCCCGTGGGCCTCGCGCTCGCACCCGACGGCAGCCTCACGGTCGCGACCTGGGGCGCGAACGCGGCCTTCCGCATCGCGCGGCCGTAGCGGGCGCTCAGCCGCCGCGCGTGAGCGGCAGCCAGAGCGTGAAGCGCGTGCCCGCGGGCCCCGAGTGCCACGCCACCCGGCCGCCGACGCTGCGCGCGCGGCGCTGCTGGTTCTGCATGCCGCGCCCGCCGCCGCCTTTGAGTGCGCGCGGCACGTCGAAGCCCTGGCCGTTGTCCTCGATGATCACCTGCGCGTGCGCATCCACGGCCGCGGTGCGCACGAGGATCTCGGTGGCGCGCGTGTGGCGCAGGATGTTCGCGATGCTCTCCTGCACGATGCGCAGGATGTGCAGCGCGCCCGAGGGATCGAGCCAGTCGAGCGCCGGCAGCTCCTGCACCTCCCAGCGCAGCGCGATGCCGGTGCCCTCGAGCCGCGGCTCGAGCCGGAAGCGCAGCGTGGCGAGCAGGAGCAGCAGGTCGTCCTCGATCGGCTCCATCGAGTCGATGGTGAGCTTGAGGTCGTCGAGGCAGTCCTTGAGGATGCGCGACACCTTCTCTTCGCTCATGCCGCCGCGCTCCACCGAGCGGATGGCGCTGATCAGCGCGGAGCCGAGGCCGTCGTGCATGTCCTGCATCAGGCGCTGGCGCTCGTCGCTCAGCGTCTGCCGCACCTCGGCCTCGCGCAGCCGGCGGTGGCTGCGTTCGAGTTCCGCCTCGCGCGCCTGCAGGCGCTCGGCCAGGCTGGCGTTGAGCTGCTCCACCTCGCCGAGCGCGCCGACGTAGCGGCGGAACATGATGTAGGCGAACATGAAGAACATGCCGATCAGCGCATAGGGCTGGGTATAGACCCCTTCGGGGCTGACCCGGTTGTGCTGCAGCGCGAGGTCGTAGGTGCTGCAGACCGCGCCCACGAAGAAGAAGCCCGCCATCAGCCAGACCTCCTGCGAGCGCGTGCGCAGCGCGCTGCGCAGCGCCTCGGCGAAGACCAGCACCGCGAGCGGCAGCAGCAGCACGTAGAGGAAGGGCGTGAGCAGGATCAGCTGCGGGATCGCGCCCGAGGCGCCGGGCATGATGACCACGCTGCACAGCAGCGCGACCACCGTCAGCGCGCGCGAGAGCCCGCGCAGGGGGCGCATGTGCAGCCGCTCGAGGAAGCGGTGCGCGAGCACGATCAGCCACATCAGCGAGACCACCGCGAGCCACTCGAACCAGTCGTCGCCGATCGGCAGGTCATTGCCGCCGACGTGGTAGTGCAGCATGCGCACGAAGGTCACGCCCGAGATCGCGAAGAACAGCAGGTACAGCGACTCCCTGCGCTTGCGCAGCCACACGGCGAGCGAGAACAGGCCCACGGCGAGGAAGGCCGCGCCGCCCGCGAACGGCACCTGCGTCTGCAGCACGTGGCGCAGCTGGTAGCGCCACAGCAGCCCCGACGCGTTGCCGACCCACAGCCGCGAGAGCGCGCTGCCGCTGCTGCGCAGGCGGTCGATGCGCACCAGCACCGAGGCCGCGTCGGCCGCGTCGGCCGCGTCGGCCGCGCCGTCGAGCCGCACCAGCAGCGGATGGTTCCAGCCGTTGTGCACCCGGCTGCCCTCCGACTCGTAGCGCAGCCGCCCGTCCACGTAGACGGCGATCTGGCCGATGGTCTTCCAGCGCGGGATGTAGAGGTAGCGCGCCTCGCCGGCGGCCGCCGCTGCCGGCGCGGGCAAGGCGATGCGGTACCAGTCGGTCACGGTGGCCGTGACGTCGAGGTGCGGCACCACCTCGCGCGCCGCCACGTGCGGCAGCGGGACGCTGCGCCAGCCCTCGGCCGGCAGGCCGGCGTCGCTCGCGAGCGCGGGCGGCGGCGTGAAGCCGTGGCCCGCCACCGCGAGCCACTGCGCCGCCTCGAAGCGCACCGGCTGCGGCTGCGCGCCGGCGCCGCCGGCCAGCGCGCACAGCGCAACCCAGAACGCGAGCAGACGCAGCAGGCGGTTCAAAGTATTCCCTGGCTGCGGGCTTCGTAGATCGCCTCGGCCTTGGAAGTGACCTTGAGCTTGCTGTAGATGCGGCGCACGAAGGTGCGCACCGTGAAGTGCGACAGCTGCATCAGCCGTGCGATCTCCTGCGTGGTGAAGCCCTTGGTGATGAAGTTCAGCACCTCCTTCTCGCGCGCCGACAGCAGCGCGGCCGGATCGGCCGTCGGCTCGGGCGCGTCGGCCCTGCCCGGCGCGCCCTGCCGGAAGCGCGTGAGCACCTGGCGCGCGATGATCGGGCTGATCGGGCTGCCGCCGTTCGCGAGGCTGCGGATCTCGTCGACCATCTTCGCGGGCGAACTGTCCTTGAGCAGGTAGCCCGCCGCGCCGGCCTCGATCGAACGGATGACGTGCGTCTCGTCGCCGAAATTCGTGCAGACCATGATGTTGCAGGCCGGCCAGCGCTGGATCGCGGCCTGGATCACGTCGATGCCCGAACCGTCGGGCAGCCCCAGGTCGACCAGCAGCACGTCCGCCGGCGGCCCCTGCAGCAGCGCCAGGCCGTCCTCGCGCGTACCGACCATCACCGCCAGCTCGAGGTCGGGCGCGGCCTGCAGCGCCTGGCGCAGCGCGTCGCACACGCCGGGGTCGTCCTCCACGATCGCGATGCGGATCGGAGGCGTTTCGACGGCGGTATGGGCGGAATCCATGAGGGCGCCATTGTGCGAGTTAAATTTTTCGGGGACGCGGAATCTGTAGCGCATATGTTCTACAGACAGGCTTCACGGGCGTAAATACCATTTGTTACCCAATTTTGGAACAACGCCGCGTGAACACCATCTACCGCCTCGTCTGGAACGCCTCGACCCGTCGCTACGTTCCCGCCCCCGAGACCGCACGCGGCCACAGCAAGAGCGGCGCAGTGGTTGCCCTGTGCGCCGCCCTGCTCGCCCCGTCCGCCTGGGGCGCACCCGCCGGCGGCACCGTCAGCGCCGGCAGCGCCACCATCGGCCAGAGCGGCGCGACCACCACCATCACCCAGACCAGCCAGAACCTCGCCATCAACTGGGCCAGCTTCGGCATCGCCGCGGGCGAGCAGGTCACCTTCGTGCAGCCCGCTTCCAGCGCCATCGCGCTCAACCGCGTGATCGGCACGCAGGCCTCGGCGATCGACGGCAGCCTCAACGCCAACGGCCAGGTCTGGATCCTGAACCCCAACGGCGTGCTGTTCGGCAGCACCGCGCGCGTCAACGTGGGCGGCCTCGTGGCTTCCACGCTGAGCCTGAGCGATGCCGACTTCCTTGCCGGGCGGCGCAGCTTCACGGGCGACGGCACGCAGGGCAGCGTGGTCAACCAGGGCTCTCTGACCGGCGGCTACGTCGCACTGATTGGCAGGCAGGCACGCAACAGCGGCGTCGTCAGCACGCCCGGCGGCACGGCCGCGCTCGCCGCGGGCGACAAGGTCACGCTGGACTTCAGCGGCAACCGGCTGCTCTCCGTGCAGGTGGACGAGGGCACGCTGAACGCGCTGGCCGAGAACAAGGGGCTGGTGCGTGCGGACAACGGCACGGTGCTCCTCACGGCCGCGGCCAAGGATGCCCTGCTGAACACGGTGGTCAACAACGAGGGCGTGATCGAGGCGCGCGGCATCGATGCCGCGGGCGGCACCATCGTGCTGCTCGGCGGACCCGGCGGCGGCAGCGTCAAGGTGGGCGGCACGCTCGATGCCTCGGCCGCCGGCGCGCACGACGGCGGCTTCGTCGAGACCAGCGGCGCGCAGGTGCAGGTGCAGGCGAACGCACGCGTCAGCACGCTCTCGCGGGGCGGCCGCACCGGCCGCTGGCTCATCGACCCGACCGACTTCACCATCGGCGCCGGCGGCACGAGCCCCACGGCCAGCGGCATCGGTGCCGACACGCTCTCGGCCGCGCTCGAGACCAACAACGTCACGCTCGCGACCGTCAACGGCACGGGCAGCGAGGCCGGCGACATCCACGTGAACGCGGCCTTGCGCTGGGGCGCCGACACCACGCTGACCCTCAACGCCTGGCGAGACATCCACCTCAACGCCGCGATCACCGCCACCGGTACCGCCGCGGGCCTGGCGCTGAACCACGGCAACTACGCGGACACGGGCAGCGTCACGGCCGGCACCGAATACCACGTGAGGGCGCCCATCACGCTCAGCGGCGCCAGCGCCACGCTGTCGATCAACGGCGCCGGCTACACGCTGCTGCACAGCATGGCCGAGATCGATGCGATCGACAGCACCGGCCTCGCCGGCCGCTACGCGCTCGCGCAGGACCTCGATGCGGGCGGCACGACCTGGGGCAGCGCGCTGGTGGGAAGCGCCTCCAACCGCTTCAACGGCACCTTCGCGGGGCTCGGGCACCGCATCGCCAACCTGCGCATCGATGCCGAAAGCAGCAGCGACGTGGGACTGTTCGCCGCGACCCTCGGCAACAGCGTGATCCGCGACATCGGCCTGGTGGGCGGGAGCGTGCGCGGCCTGAGCTTCGTCGGCTCGCTGGTCGGGTTCAACGCAGGGCGCATCAGCAACGCCTATGCCACCGGCGACGTCGGCGCCGAGAACGTCGCGGGCGGTCTGGTCGGCGCAAACGTGTCCTCCGGCAGCATCAGCGACGCCTATGCCACCGGCAACGTGAGCGCCTCCGTCAGCCGCGCCGGCGGCCTCGCAGGGGCCGTGTACAGCGGCAGCAGCATCAGCAACGCCTACGCCACCGGCAACGTCAGCGCCGGCTCCTTCTACGCGGGCGGGCTGGTCGGCGAGAACGCCAGCGGCGCGCGCATCGAGAACGCCCACGCCACCGGACACGTCGGCGCCAACCTCTACGCGGGCGGCCTGGTGGGCAGGAACGTCGGCAGCATCGCCAACAGCTACTGGGACAGCAGCAGCACGGGCCAGGGCGCCGCGTTCGGCTACAACACCGGCACCCTCGCCAACGTCGCCGCAGTCGACGGCGGCAGCGCCTACAGCCACGCCAGCTACGCCCAGCTGGGCAGCTGGAGCGAGACCGCGAGCAATTCGGGCGTGTGGGTCGCGAGCGACGGCAGCCGCAACACCTGGGTCATGATCGAGGGCAGCACGCGGCCCTTCCTCGCAAGCGAGTACAGCACCACGGTGCGCAACGCCCACCAGCTGCAGTTGATGGCGATGGCGCCCGGCGCGCACTACACGCTGGCCGGCGACATCGACGCCGCCGAGACCGCCGGCGGCAACCCGAGCGGCATGTGGACCGCCGCCGGCTTCGCGCCCGTCGGCAGCCAGGCCAGCGCCTTCACCGGCAGCCTGCTCGGCCAGGGCCATGCGGTGAGCGGGCTCACGATCCGCCGCACGACCGACTTCCTGGGCCTGATCGGCTATGCGCAGGACGCGACGCTGCAGGACATCACCCTCGCGGGCGGCACGATCGACGGCGGCACCGCCAACTACTTCGTCGGCGCGCTCGCGGGCTGGCTCAACGGCGGCAGCGTGCGCAACGCCCACAGCTCGGCCAGCGTGGCCGGCGGCGAGAACGTGGGCGGGCTGGTCGGGGTCAACTGGGCCGGCACCGTCGCCGACGCCTCCGCGAGCGGCACGGTCACGGGCGGCAGGTCGAACGTGGGCGGCCTCGTGGGCACCAACACCGGCAGCATCGCGGGCTCGCAGGCCAGCGGCACCGTCACTGGCTGGATGAAGGTCGGCGGCCTGGTGGGCAAGAACGTCTCGGGCGGCACGGTCAGCGACGCCGAGGCCAGCGGCAACGTGCAGGGCGACTACGCCGGCGGCCTGGTGGGCAGCAACGAGATCGGCAGCCACGTCAGCGACGCCCGCGCCACCGGCGCGGTGAGCGGCATGAACTACGTCGGCGGGCTGGTGGGCTACAACGTCACCGGCAGCAGCATCCGCAACGCCTACGCCACCGGGCCCGTGAACGGCAACTACCGGGTCGGCGGCCTGGCCGGCTCGAACGAGGCCGACGGCATCATCGAGAACGCCCATGCCACGGGCCAGGTGACCGGCAACGCCATGGTCGGCGGCCTGGTGGGCCTGAACTACGACAGCACGATCTTCAACGCGCATGCCTCGGGCCGCGTCCTGACCGGCGACAGCGGCGTCAACATCGGCGGCCTCGTGGGCGCGAACTACTTCGACGGCATCATCCGCAACGCCTATGCGACCGGCGATGTCTCGGGCGGCCTCGGCAGCGACACCATGGGCGGGCTGATCGGTTCGAACTACAGCAGCAACGACGTGGCCAACGTCTACGCCACGGGCAACGTCAGCGGCGGCCGGCTGGTCGGCGGGCTGATCGGCGCGCACGCCCTGAGCACCCTCGGCAACGCCTATGCCACCGGCAACGTGAACGGCGACCAGACGGTGGGCGGGCTGGTCGGCTACGCGGACCGCGCTTCCATCTACGACAGCTACAGCAGCGGCGCCGTGGGCGCGGGCTCCGAGGCCGGCGGGCTGCTCGGCGCCGCGGGCGCCGGCGTCAGCGTGACCCGCAGCTTCTGGAACACCAGCACCAGCGGCCAGCTCGGCTCGGCCGGCGGCACCGGGCTGACCAGCGCGCAGATGATGCAGGCCGGCAGCTTCGGCGGCTGGGACCTCGCCACCAGCGGCGGCAGCAGCGCCGTCTGGCGCATCTACGAGGGCTTCACCGCGCCGATGCTGCGCAGCTTCATGACCGCCGCCATCGTGAGCGTGGAGAACCACAGCGCCAGCTACGACGGCACCGACCATTCCGCCGCCACGCGCTACAGCACCGGCAGCGGCATCGACACCGGCCTGATCTCGGTGGGCCGCCTCGGCCACGTCGACGCGGGCAGCTACAGCCTCGGCGCCAACCTCTACTCGGGCCAGCAGGGCTACGACATCAGCTACGCGGCGGGCACGCTGACCATCGCCCAGGCCCTGCTGACCGTCACCGCCAACGACGACAGCCGCACCGCCGACGGCAGCGCCTACAGCGGCGGCAACGGCGTGCGCTACAGCGGCTTCGTCGCGGGCGAGGACAGCACCGTGCTCGGCGGCAGCCTGAGCTACGGCGGCAGCGCCCAGGGCGCCGCCGCGGCCGGCAGCTACAGCATCGCGGCCGGCGGCCTGAGCGCGCGCAACTACGCGCTCCGCTACGTCGACGGCACGCTGGTGATCGCCGCGGCGCCCGTCGTGCCGACCACACCGACGACGCCCACGACACCGACCGCCCCGACCACACCCGCCACGCCCGAGGTGCCGGCGACCCCCGCCGTGCCCGCCACGCCCGCTGCCGCGCCCGATGCCGACGCGCCGTGGCAGCGCGTGCTGCAGACGCTGCAGGCCAGCCCGCCGGGCTCGCAGGCGCAGCCGCCCGCGCGCGATGGCGATGGGCTGCTCTTCGCCGGCAGCGCGGCGCCGCTGCAGGTCCAGGACTGCGGCGTGCGCCTGCATGCCGGCCAGCGCTGCGACTGAGCCGCGCGCCCCTTCCCTTCCGGGTCGTCCCTCAAGAACACTGCCATGTCTCCTTCCATGCCCCTGGGCCTGCTGTCCGGCGCCCTCACGCTCGTCTCCACCCTTGCGGTCGGCCAGGTCCGCCCGCCCCTGCCCGACGCGGGCCAGGTGCTGCAGGAGCCGCGCGCGCCGCAGCCGCCGCCCGCCCCCGCGGCGCCCGCGCTGAGCATCGACAAGCCCGCCGCCGGCGAAGTAGCCGAAGGCGGCGCGCAGGTGCGCGTGGCCGCGATCCGCTTCAGCGGCCACAGCGCCTTCGACGCCGCCACGCTGCAGGCGCTGGTGGCCGACGCCATCGGCCGGCCGCAGACCTTCGCCGATCTCCACCGGCTGGCCGCGCGCATCACGCGCCACTACCGCGAGGCCGGCTACCTCGTCGCGCGCGCCTACCTGCCGGCGCAGGCGCTCGAGAACGGCACGCTCGAGATCGCGGTGCTCGAGGGCCGGCTCGGCCAGGTCGCCGTCGCCAACCATGCCGGCCTCGCCGACTCGGCGCTCGCGCCGCTCGCCGCGCTGCCGATCGGCGCGCCGGTGCAGGCGCAAGGCCTCGACCGCGCGCTGCTCACGCTGGCCGACCTGCCGGGCACCAGCGTGCAGTCCACGCTGCGTCCGGGCGCCACCGTGGGCGCCTCGGACCTGCTGGTGGAGGTCAACCGCACCCGGGCCTTCCAGGGCACGGCCGACATCGACAACTTCGGCAGCCGCTACACCGGGCCCTACCGCGTCGGCACCAGCCTGTACTGGAACAACCCGCTCGACCGCGGCGACCAGATGAGCCTGCGGCTGCAGGCCAGCAACACGCAGATGCACTACGCGCGCCTGGGCTACCAGCTGCCGCTGGGCCGCGCGGGCACGCGCGTGGGCATTGCCGTGTCGCACCTCGACTACCGCCTCGGCAAGGACTTCGACGCGCTCGATGCCGACGGCAAGGCCGACACGCTGAGCCTGTACCTGCGCCATCCGCTCTCGCGCAGCCTCGAGAGCAGCTGGCACGTGCAGCTGCAGCTCGACGCGAAGAACCTGCGCGACAACGTCGGCAGCACCGCCACCACCTCGGTGCACCAGCTGCGCAACCTCGTGCTCGGGCTCAATGGCGACTGGCGCGACGCGCTGGGCGGCGCCGCGAGCAACAGCCTGGCGCTCCACCTGACCACCGGCCGGCTGCGGCTCGACGGCGACAGCCTGGCGCAGGACGCGGCCAGCGCACGCAGCGCCGGGCATTTCAGCAAGCTCAACTACCAGCTGCAGCGGCTGCAGGCGCTCGGCCCGGGCTGGTCGCTCGCGCTCAACCTCGGCGGCCAGCTGGCCGACCGCAACCTGGCCTCGGCCGAGAAGTTCAGCCTCGGCGGCAGCAGCGGCGTGCGTGCCTTCGCGCAGGGCGAGGCGCTCGGCGACGCGGGCTGGCTCGCGAGCGCGGCGCTGCGCTGGCAGCCCGCGCCGGGCTGGCAGCTGCAGGCCTTCTACGACGCGGGCGGCGTGCGCATCAACCACGAGACGTGGAGCCGCAGCGGCAGCAACCGCACCCGCCTGGCCGGCGCCGGCCTCGGCGTCGGCTGGACGAGCGAGCGGGTCGCGTTCTCGCTCACCTCCGCCTGGGCCACCGAGGGCCGCACCGCGCACGGCCGCCGCAGCGCGCGGCTCTGGGCGCAGGCGAGCGTGGCCTTCTGACGCCGTGCTGCCGTCGCGGCAGACGACGACCGCCGGGCCGCCCGGGCGCTTCAAGGACAATCGCCCGATGACCCCTTCCCTCCCCACCCGCCCCGTCCTGATCGCCGGCGGCGGCATCGGCGGCCTCTCGCTCGCGCTCACGCTGCACCAGATCGGCGTGCCCTGCGTCGTCTTCGAGGCCGTGCCCGTGCTGCGCCCGCTCGGCGTGGGCATCAACCTGCAGCCGAACGCGGTGCGCGAGCTCTACGACCTCGGCATCGACGACAAGGTGCTCGACACCATCGGCATCCAGGCCCGCGAATGGGCGCTGGTCGGCCGCAACGGCAACCAGATCTACGCCGAGCCGCGCGGGCTGCTCGCGGGCTACCGCTGGCCGCAGTATTCGGTGCACCGCGGGCAGCTGCAGATGCTGCTCTACGCTCAGGCACTGGAGCGGCTCGGGCCGGCCGCGATCCGGCTCGGCCAGCGCGTCACGGGCTATGCCGACCATGCCGGCGGCGTGACCGCGTTCGTCGAGGCGGCCGACGGCACGCGCAGCGAGGTCGAGGGCGCGCTGCTCGTGGGCGCGGACGGGCTGCATTCGGCGCTGCGCGCGCAGATGCATCCCGCGCAGCCGCCGATCCAGTGGGGCGGCGCGATCATGTGGCGCGGCACCACGCCCGGCGTGCCGGTGCGCACGGGTGCCTCATTCGTCGGCGTGGGCTCGCTCAGGCACCGCGTGGTGCTGTATCCGATCTCGCCGCCCGATCCGGCCACGGGCCTCGCGACCATCAACTGGATCGCCGAAATCACGGTCGACAACGCCGACGGCTGGACGCAGGGCGACTGGAACCGCCGCGTGGCGATCGACGACTTCATCCACCACTTCGAGGGCTGGGACTACGGCTGGCTCGACGTGCCGGCGATGCTGCGCGGCGCGAGCGAGGTGTTCGAGTACCCGATGATCGACCGCGACCCGGTGCCGACCTGGGTGGACGGCCACGTGGCGCTGCTCGGTGACGCCGCGCACGTGATGTACCCGGTGGGCTCCAACGGCGCGAGCCAGGCGATCGTCGATGCGCGCGTGCTCGGCGCCGCGATGCTCGCGCACGGCGTGAACGCCGCCGCGCTCCAGGCCTACGACCAGCGCCTGTGCGCCGACATCTCGGCGCTGGTGCTGCGCAACCGCGGCGCCGGGCCCTTCGGCATCCTCGGGTTGGTGGACGAGCGCTGCGGCGGCGTGTTCGACGACATCGACGCGGTCGTGCCGCCCGAGGAGCGCGAGGCCTTCATGGCGCGCTACAAGGCGGCCGCGGGCTTCGCGATCGACACCCTCAACGCGGCGCCGCCGACGATCGCGCCCGGCGCGCGCATCGGCGGCTGAGCGCCGCGCTCAGGCCGGCAGCATCAGCGCGAAGAGTTCGCTGCGGAAGTGGATGCCGAGCCGGCCGAAGGCGCGGTTGCGGTAGGTCTTGACGGTCGGCAGCGCGAGGCCCATGTCGGCCGCGATGCCTTCCTGCGTCATGCCGCGCAAGAGCCGCAGGCAGACGGCGAGCTCGCGCGGCGTGAGCGACGGGCAGCGCGCGAGCAGGCGCGCCTGCATCGCGTCGGCGGCCTCCCCGGCGCGCGCCAGTGCGATGTGCTTGCGCGTGAGCGCCATCAGCAGGCGGCCCGCGGCGCCGAAGTCGGCCAGCTGCGCATCGCCGAGCGCGCGCTGGTGCGCGTGGCGGTAGAAGTTGACGGCGAACAGCGCGTCCTCCCCGGCCGGCTCGTCCTCGACCACCGAGACGCGCTCCATCACGCCGTGCGCCTCGTACACCTTGGCGCGGTGCTCGGCGGGAACCTCGCGCGCCGTGATGTGGCACACGCGCAGCCGCGGCGCACTGGCTTCGCGCAGCGTGCGGTCGCTGCGGATCGGCCCCGAGAGATAGGCGCGCCAGCAGTCGCGCGTGGTGTCGGGCATGCCGCGGCTGCCGCTCAGGAAGATCGCGGGCCGCGCACCCGTGCGGTAGACCGAGAACGAGCCCACGGGCAGCGCCGACGCCATGGCCTCGAGCAGCCGCGCGCCGAAGTCGGGCTCGCCGAGCGCGGGCACCACCACCGGCAGGCGCTGCGCGAGCGAGGCCGCGACGCCGTCGGCGGGAAGATCGGGAATCCAGGTGCGCATGGGGCAATAGGGCAATCCCGTCATCTTCGCGGATGACAGCGCGGCGCAGCCACCGGAATTACGCTAGGGCGATGACTTCCGCCGCACCACCGTCCACCGATCCGCTCGCCGCACCCACGCTCGCCTGGTTCGCGGACGTGTCCGTCGAGGTCGGCGAGCCGCTGGTGCTCGGCGACGGCCCCGCGGGACTGCGCCGCGTGGTGCCGATCCTCGGCGGCCAGGCGCGCGGCGACGGCTGGACCGCGCGCGTGCTGCCGGGCGGCGCCGACTTCCAGCGCATCGCGAGCGAGACCGTCTCCGTGCTCGACGCGCGCTACGGCCTCGAGACCGACGCCGGCGACCGCATCTACGTACAGAACCACGCGCTGCGCACCGCGCCGCCCGCGGTGATGGCGCGCCTGCTGCGCGGCGAGCCGGTCGACCCCGCCGAGGTCTACTTCCGCTGCACGCCCTCGTTCGAGACGAAGAGCCCCGCGCTGCAGTGGCTCACCGAGCGCCTGTTCGTCGGCGTCGGCATGCGCCATCCGGCCCGGGTCGAGATGCGCTTCTTCGTCCTGCAATGACCGGCGGCGCCCGCACCGGCGCCGCCCCCGCTTTCACATCCGACAGGAGACTTCCCATGACGACCGCCCCCCGCCCGGGCGCGCGCCGCCGCGCGCTCATCGCTGCCACCGCCACGCTGATCGGCGCCGCGGCCCTGCCCCTTGCCGCGCCGGCCTTCGCGCAGGCGGGCGCCTATCCGAGCCGGCCGGTGCGGCTGGTCGTCGGCTTCCCCGCCGGCAGCGGGCCCGACATCGTCGCGCGCCTGCTGGCGCAGAAGATGTCCGAAGGCTGGGGCAACCTCGGCGTGATTGTCGACAACAAGCCGGGCGCCGGCGGGCTGATCGCCGCCGCCGAGGTGGCGCGCGCGCAGCCCGACGGCTACACGCTGCTGCTCGGCGAGACCGGCCAGCTCGCGATCGCGCCGAGCAGCTACGGCAAGCTGCCCTACGACCCGAAGAAGGACTTCGTGCCCGTGAGCCAGGTCGCGACCTCGAACTTCATGCTGGTGGTCAATCCGGCCAAGGTGCCGGCGCGCAACGTGCAGCAGTTCGTGGACTGGAGCCGCGGCCAGAAGACGCTGTTCATGGGCACCTTCGGCGCCGGCACGCCGGGCCACTTCGGCGCCTACCTGTTCGGCGACGCGGCCGGCCTCAAGCCCGAGCCGGTGCACTACAAGACCACCGGCGATGCGCTCGGCGGCCTGTTCGGCGGCGACGTCGCGGCCGCGTTCGCGAGCGTGGGCCTGTCGGCCGCCAACGTGAAGGCCGGCAAGCTGCTCGCGCTGGCCTCGAGCGGCGAGACGCGCAGCGCCATCCTCCCCGAGGTGCCGACGCTGCGCGAGCAGGGCTATCCGCAGCTCGCGTTCAATGCCTGGTTCGGCGTGGTCGCGCCCGCGCGCACGCCGCCCGAGGTCGTCGCGCAGCTCGAAGCGGCCCTGCGCAAGGCCGTGCAGTCGCCCGACGGCAAGGCCAGGCTCGAGGAGGCCGGCTTCGGCGTCACGGGCACCAGCGCGCAGGCGTTCGCGCGCGTGATCGCGGCCGACACGGCGAGCTGGGGCAAGGTGGTGGCCGCCACCGGCTTCAAGGCCGACTGAGGGCGCGCTCAGCGCAGCAGGCTCGCGGCCAGCCCCACGGCCGCGCAGGCGCCCAGCAGCGGCAGCACGCCGACCTTGAAGCGGAACAGCGCGACGGCGGCGGCGACCGCGATCACGGCCGAGAGCGCGTCGAAGCGGCCGCCGAAGCCCTGCGGCCACAGCACGTGGTAGGCGAAGAACAGCGCGAGGTTCAGGATCACGCCGACCACCGCCGCCGTGATCGCCGACAGCGGCGCCGTGAAGCCCAGGCGGCCGTGCGTGGCCTCGATCGCCGGGCCGCCCGCCAGCACGAGCACGAAAGACGGCAGGAAGGTGAAGAAGGTGACCACCGCCGCGGCCAGCGCCCCCCCGAGGAACAGCGCGTCGGGGCCCAGCACCTGCTTCAGCCAGCCGCCGACGAAGCCGACGAAGGCCACCACCATGATCAGCGGCCCCGGCGTGGTCTCGCCGAGCGCCAGGCCGTCGATCATCTGCGCGGCCGAGAGCCATTGGTGGTGCTCGACCGCACCCTGGTAGACGTAGGGCAGCACCGCATAGGCGCCGCCGAAGGTCAGCAGCGCCGCCTTGGTGAAGAACCAGCCCATCTGCGCGAGCGTGCCCTGCAGCCCCTGCGTCGCGGCCAGCACGGCCATCGCGGACAGCCACAGGCCGAGGCCGAGGGCCGCCACCCGCGCCAGCCGCGCGCGCGAGAAGCGCGCATGCGGCGGCGTGGGCGTGTCGTCGTCGATCAGGGCCGGGGCATGCGCCTGCTGCGCGCTCCCGTGGCCGCCGCCGAGCGCGAACACGCCGGGCGCCCGCCGCGCCCCGAAGTGGCCGACCAGGCCGGCGGCGAGCACGATCGCGGGGAACGGGGCGCCGAACGCGAAGATGGCGACGAAGGCGGCCGCGGCGATGCCCCACATCCAGCGGTTCTTCAATGCCCGGCTGCCGATGCGGTGCGCCGCATGCAGCACCAGCGCGGTCACCGCGGGCTTGATGCCGTAGAAGATGCCCGCCACCACCGGCAGGTTGCCGAAGCGCAGGTAGATCCACGACAGCGCGATCAGGATGAACAGCGAGGGCAGCACGAACAGCGCACCGGCCGCGATCCCGCCGCGCGTGCGGTGCATCAGCCAGCCGATGTAGGTGGCGAGCTGCTGGGCCTCCGGGCCGGGCAGCAGCATGCAGAAGTTCAGCGCATGCAGGAAGCGCTTCTCGCTGATCCAGCGCCGCCGCTCGACCAGCTCGGCATGCATGATCGCGATCTGGCCGGCGGGGCCGCCGAAGCTGATGAAGCCGAGCTTGAGCCAGAAGCGAAGCGCTTCGGCGAAGGCGACGGGTTGCGGGGAGGCGGGCGAAGTGTCGGGCAAGGCGGTGTCCACGGAAGGCTCCGTTGTGCGTCACCAGCGCTTGGACGGCAGGCCGTCTTACCTTGCAGACCGGGAGGCTGTTTTCCCGGGAGCCGGCATCGTAGCAGAGCCATCCGGCCCGCGCGACTTGCCGCGCGGGGCAGGCTCCGAACTGCGCGGCAGGTGCCTCAGCGGAACGCGATCGCGGCGCCGTGCAGCAGCGCCGGATCGGGCGCCGCGCCCGCGCGCGCCGCATCGGCGGCGAGCGTGATCGCGCAAGGCCCTTCGCCGCGCGCCCGGCCCGGCTCGGCCTGCAGCACGACCTCGAAGCCCCGCAGCGCGACGCGCTCGCCCCGCACGGCCTCGTCCCCGAGCAGCATGCGGTAGCGCGCGAGGCTGGCCGCCACGTCCTGCACCGCCACCTGCACCGCGGCGATGCCGCGCGCGCCGTTCGCATGGCGGCGCATCCCGCCTTCGGGCACGCGCAGTTCGCGCGGCGTGATGTCGGCGCAGAGGAACGGCAGGTCGTGCCGCTGCTGCCGCGCCGAGCTCCAGGCGATGCGCACGCCGTCGGGGCGGTTGCGCGCACCGGGCACGGCCGTGAGTTCGGCGAGGCCTCGCGCGCGCGCGGCGGCCACGGCCGCATCGATGTCCTGCGGCAGCAGCGCGAAGTCGACCAGGCCCTCGCCCGCGGCGTCGAGCACGCGCCACCAGCGCTCCTCGGGCGACGGCGCCGAGTAGGCGATCAGCTCGAGGTAGCTGCCGTCGTCGAACACGATCAGCGCGTTGGCGGTGTTGCGGCCCGGATGCCGGCCGCCCGCGATCACGGTGAAGCCCGCGCGCCGGTAGTCGGCCACGGCCGCGTCGAGCGAGGCCACCACGATCACCACGTGGTCCAGCGCCATCGGCATCGCCGCGCTCATTCCTCGAGCTTGAGCTTGGTCTCGCGCACGAACGCGCCCCAGCGCTCGTACTCGGCGCGCGCATGCCGGTCGACGCCGGCGCCGTCGGTGGCCATGACCTCGAAGCCGGCCTGCGTGAGCTTGGTTTTCACCTCGTTCGACTGCAGCGCGGCGCGGAAGCCTTCGGTCAGCGCGCCCAGCCTGTCGGCCGGCGTGGCCGCGGGCGCGAAGATGCCGATCCACGAATAGGCCTCGAAGCCCGGGAAGCCCGACTCGGCCACCGTGGGCACGTCGGGCAGCTCGGGCAGGCGCCTGGCGCCGGTCACGGCCAGCGCCTTGATCTTGCCGGCTGCGATCTGGCCCTTGAGCGCGGCATAGCTCAGCAGCGTGAGCTGCGAGACGTCGCCGAGCACGGCCTGCACCGCAGGTCCGCCGCCGCCGTACGGCACGTGCAGCACGTAGATGCCGGCGCGGCGCTTGATGTCCTCCATCACGAGGTGGTTCATCGAGCCCACGCCGGTCGAGGCGTAGCTGTAGCGCGCGGGTTCCTTGCGCGCGCTCGCGATGAAGCCGCGCAGGTCCTTGGCCGGCACCGAGGCCGAGGCGCCGATCACGAGCGGAAAGCGCACCGCGAGCGTGACGCCCGCGAAGTCCTTGAAGGTGTCGTACGGCAGCCGCGGCTTGGCGATGGGATTGATCGCGTGGGTGTCGAAGCTCACCAGCACCGTGTTGCCGTTGGGCGCCGACTTGGCGACGTAGTTGGTGGCGAGCTGGCTCGCGGCGCCGGGCCGGTTCTCGACCACCACCGGGCGGCCCAGGCGCTTCTCGAGCTCGGGCTGGATGATGCGCGCCGCGATGTCGGTGCTGCCGCCCGGCGGGAAGGTCACGACCATGTGCAGCGGCGCGTCCGCGGGCTGCGCCGCCGCGCCGCCGGCCAGGCCCAGCGCGGCCGCGGCCACCAGGGCCTGGCGTCGGTTGAATCGGTTCTGCGTCATCTTCTTTTGCCCTTTCATCAAAGCTCTCGTGAATCCCGGATATCGCAGGAAGCGTGCCTCAGCCCATCCACTGGCTGACCGGCACCGCCGTGTCCTGCAGCGGCTGCGAGAGCACGTCGACCAGCGCCGGGCCGTCGTGCGCGAGCGCGGCCTTCAGCGCGGCCTCGAGCCCGGACGGGTCCTCGACGCGCCAGGCCTTCACGCCGAAGGCCTCGGCCACGCGCGCATGGTTGGTGCGGTCGAAGTCGACCGAGAAGTAGCGCTCGTCGTAGCCGGTCTTCTGGCTCGCCTTGATCCAACCGAACACCGAGTTGGAGAACACGATCATCTTCAGCGGCACGCGGCGGCGCACGATGGTCTCCATCTCGCCGCAGGTGAAGCCGAAGCTGCCGTCGCCCATGACCGAGACCACCATCGCGTCGGGCCGGCCGAAGGCGGCGCCGACCCCGGCGGCCATCGAGAAGCCGAGCGCGCCGTGGGCGCGGTTGGTGATGAAGTGGCGGCCCGACTGCGGCGCATCGAAGTAGGCCGCGAAGTACGGGCACGGCGTGCCGGGGTCGGCCACCACCACGGCCTTCGCGGGCAGCAGGCGGTTGAGCGCATCGACCACGCGCTCGGGCTTGATCGGGCGATCGTCCGAACGCGCGAGCTCGGCGAAGAAGGCCTTCTTGCGCTGCTGGCTGCGCGCGACGATCGCGCGGCCGTCAGCCCGGACGTCGGAAGCGGCGGCCGGCCGCGCGCCGATGCGCTCGCGCACCGCGGCCGCCAGCGCCGCGAGGCCGAGGCGCGCGTCGCCCACCAGCGCCACGTCGGTGCGGTAATTGGTCGCGATGGTGCCGGGGTCGATGTCCAGGTGCAGGATCGCGACCTCGCGCGCCGGCATCTTCCAGTGCTCGGTGGTGGTGGAGCCCGCGCGGGCGCCGACGAACAGCACCAGGTCGGCCTCGGCGATCACGTCGCGCGTGGCCTCGACGCCGCCGTTGGTGCCGATCACGCCGGCATTGAGCGGATGGCCGCTCGGCAGGCTGCCGCTGCCGCTGATCGTGAGGCACACCGGCGCGTTGAGCTGCGTGGCGAGCGACTCGAGCTCGGCATGCGCGCCCGAGATGACCACCCCGCCGCCGCAGACCACGACCGGGCAGCGCGCCGCCGCGAGCATCGCGGCCGCGCGCTCCACCTCGGCCGGGTCGGGCGCGAAGCGGTAGGCCGGGTAGCGGTCGTGGCCGGGCTGGGCCCAGATGTCGGCCGGGTCGATGGCGTGCTTCTGCACGTCGTAGGGCAGGCAGATGTGGGTGGCGCCGGGGCGGCCCGTGACCATGGCGCGGAAGGCGCTGCGCACCGCGTGCGGGATCTGGTCGACGCGGTCGATGGTGGTGTTCCACTTGGTCAGCGGCCGGTAGAGCGCCTGCTGGTCGAGCTCGGTCAGCGGGAACTTGCCGCGCGCGCCCACCGACACGTCGGAGGTGATGCCCAGCACCGGGATCGCAGACTCGTTGGCTTCCACCAGGCCCGGCAGCAAATAGGTGGCGCCGCCGCCGCTCGGGCCCTCGCAGACGCCGGGCTTGCCGGTCACGCGCGCATAGGCGTCTGCCATGTAGGCGGCGCTGCGCTCGTCGCGCGTGAGCACGTGGTCCATGCCGTGGTCGAGCCGCGCGAGCGCGTCGTAGAAGGGAAGGCTGGTGTCGCCGCACAATCCGAAGATGTGCTTGACGCCGTTGAGTTGCAGCATGCGCACCATCGCGTCGGCGCCGTTCATGGAAGACATTGTCGGGAAGCTCCGGCAGTTGGAATCGGTTAAGAACTCATTTCAGTATACTTAAAAGCATGCAGAGCACAAGCAGCCGCGGCGCGCGCGCCTCCAAGCCGGCGCCCATTTCCAAGACGCGCCGCGAGCGCGGCTCGGGCGTCTTCGAGGCGCTGCGCGACATGGCGATCTCCTACCAGCTCAAGCCCGGCGAGCGCCTGAGCGAGATCGAGCTGGCCCAGCGCCTGGGCGTGAGCCGCACGCCGGTGCGCGAGGCGCTGACCCGGCTGGTCAACGACGGCTTCCTGCTGCCCGCGACCCGCGGCTTCGTGCGCCGCCCGCTTGACGTGCAGGAGACGCTCGATCTCTACGAGGCGCGCGTCGCGGTCGAAAGCGCCTGCCTCTCGCTCGCGATCCAGCGCGCCACCGACGAGGAGATCGCCAGGGCGCGCGCCTACCTCGCCGCGAGCCAGAAGGCCGCGCCCGACACGCCGGTGGAGCAGCTGGTGGAGCTCGACGAGGGCTTCCACCTGCAGATCGCCGACATGGCGCGCAACCAGGAGCTGCGCCGCATGCTCGGCGTGCTTAACGAGCGCATCCGCTTCATCCGCTGGATCGACATGGAGAACGTGGGCCGCAGCGCCACGCAGAAGGAGCACCAGCAGATCCTCAAGGCCCTGCAGGCGCGCGACGAGGCCGCGGCGCAGCAGGCGCTCAAGTCCCACATCGGGCTGCGCAAGGAGCAGATCGTGGAGGCGATCGCGAAGGGGCTGGCGCGGATCTACCTGCCGCCGGACGCGCTGGGCTGAAGCCGCGCGGCGGGATAGAAGATTCCCGCATGTCGAAACAAGGATTCCTTCGTTGGAGGGCGCGCGGGGCGCTTCCAGAATCGGCGGCTTTCGGCCTTGCAGGCCGGCGCACGGCGTACAGGAGATCCTTGATGAGCGATATCCCCTCCCCTTCCTCGATCGACACCAGCTTCGGTGATCTGCGCATCCGGCGCGTCGCCGGCCACATCGGTGGCGAGGTGCAGGACATCAAGCTCTCGGCCGACCTGCCCGCAGAGACCATCGAGCTGCTCGAGGCCGCCCTCGTGAAGCACAAGGTGCTGTTCTTCCGCGGCCAGGACCATCTCGACGACGACAGCCACCAGGCCTTCGGCGCGCGCTTCGGCCGCACGGTGGCGCACCCGACGGTGCCCGCGCCCAGCGGCACGCAGCTGTTCGAGCTCGACGCCTCCAAGGGCGGCGGACGCGCCGACTCGTGGCACACGGACGTGACCTTCGTCGACGCCTTTCCGAAGATCTCGATCCTGCGCGGCGTGAAGATCCCGGCCTACGGCGGCGACACCGTCTGGGCCAACACCGCGCTGGCCTACGAGCGGCTGCCGGCAGAAATCAAGCAGTTGGCCGACCAGCTCTGGGCCGTGCACAGCAACGACTACGACTACGGCGCCGACCG
>CBHTTS010000065.1:0-21528 GCA_966095775.1 uncultured Variovorax sp.
TGGTGCAGTACGCGTTCCAGGCCGCGAAGGTCAAGCAGCAGTACTGGGAGCAGACGGAGAAGGGCGGCAAGGGCGCCGAGACCGTGCTGGCCTGGAACATCAAGGAAAACCGCGAGGGCTGATTCCGCCTCCCGGGCCGGGACCGGCCCGCGCGCGCCGCGGCTTTCGCGGCGCGCCGCGGCCGGTCTCTTGCATTTTGTGTTTTGCTCCGGCGGCCCTCGTTCGTTTCGGCCGCGTGCGAGTCAACGAGGAAGTTTCATGGGCGAAGGGTTTGCAGTGCTGGGCGAGCGCTCCGTGGCCGAGCACACCGAATGGGTACAGCGGCAGATACGCGCCAGTCCCCAGAACGCGAGCCTGCGCCTGGCGCTGTGCCATTTCCTGGCGCTCAAGGGCGAATGGCAGCGCGCCGAAGATCAATTGAAGCTGGCGGCGAAGATCGATCCCTCGTTCGCGCCCGCCAGCGCGACCTGCGCGATGGTGCTCCAGGCCGAGCGCCAGCGCTCCGGGTTCTGGCGCACCGGCGAACACGCGCCCGCTGTCATCGCGGGCGGCGCGCCATGGGTCGAGGGCCTGCTCGCCGCCGCCGCGCTGCCGGCCGCGCAGGCCGAGGAGGCCGCGCGCCTGCGCGAAGCCGCGCGCGAGGCCGCGCCCGCGCTCGAAGGCACGCTCGAGACCGTGGACCGCACCGATTCGCGCGCGGCGCAGGCCGTCGACGGCGAACCCGTGCAGCGCAGCGAATTCGCCTGGCTCTGCGACGGCGACGTGCGCATCGGCGCCGTGCTGGAGCTGTTCACGCCCGCGGGCTACGCCTGGCTGCCGCTGCCCGCGGTGCGCCGCATCAAGTTCTCGCGCCCGCAGCACCTGGTCGACCTGCTCTGGGCGCCGGCGCAGATCGAGCTGCAGGACGGCCGCGGCCTCAACGGCCTGGTGCCTGTGCGCTACCCGGGCGCGCTCGATGCGCTCGACGACGAGGCCGCGCTGGGTCGCCGCACCGACTGGCTGCCGCTCGCGGGCGAGGAACAGTACGCCGGCGTCGGCCAGCGCACGCTGATCAGCGAGGCGGGCGACCACTCGCTGCTCGACATCCGGCAGATCGAGTTCGCCGCCACGGCAGCGAACGACGGCGGGGAGCGCGTGATCCAGTGAGCGCCGTCCTGCCCGCCAGCCGCTCCGCCATGGATGGCGACGGCGACCAGCAAGAGAGCGTCGCGCGCGACCGCCTGCAGCCGGTGCTGCTCGACCGCCTGACCGACAAGGCGCCGCAGAGCCGCCAGGAGCGCGCGGGCGCGTTCCTGATGAGCGGCAAGCTGCTGCGCGACTCGGTGCTGCGCGACCTGCAGTGGCTGCTCAACACCACCAACTTCGGCACCGACCACCTGATCAACGCGATGCCGCGCGCGCGGCGCTCGGTCGTGAACTACGGCGTGCGCGGCTGGGCCGGCGGACGCATGTCGGAGGTCGACTTCGCCGACGTCGAGGCCGCGATCCGCGCCGCCATCATCGACTTCGAGCCGCGCATCATGAAGGACAGCATCGACGTGCGCTGCGTGACCGACGCGAACGAGCTCGAGCACCACAACCTGCTCGCGCTCGAGATCCGCGGCACCCTCTGGTCGGTGCCCTATCCGATCGAGTTCATCCTGCGCTCCGAGCTCGACCTCGAGAGCGGCCACATGGTGCTGCGGCCGACCGGAGGCCTCTGATGGACGCGCGGCTCCTCGACTACTACAACCGCGAGCTCACCTACATGCACGAGCTCGGGGCCGAGTTCGCGCAGCGCTACCCGAAGATCGCGGGGCGCCTGGGCATGCGCGGCATCGAGGTCAGCGATCCCTACGTCGAGCGGCTGCTCGAGGGCTTCAGCTTCCTCACGGCGCGCATCCAGCTCAAGATGGACGCGGAGTTCCCGCGCTTCTCGCAGCGGCTGCTCGAGGTGGTGTATCCCAACTTCCTCGCGCCGCTGCCCGCGATGGCGGTGGTGCAGATCGACGGCAACCTCAACGAAGGCTCGCTCAAGGCCGGCTACGAGCTGCCGCGCCACACCATCCTGCGCGGGCGCATGATCAAGGGCGAGCAGACCGCGTGCGAGTTCCGCACCGGCCATGCCGTGACGCTGTGGCCGATCAAGATCGCCGAGGCCGGCATCGGCCCGGTGCCGGCCGAGATCGCGCACGCCATGCCGCAGGTGGCGCGCCAGGCCAAGAGCGCGATCACGATCAAGCTCGAGGCGGTGGGCGGTACGCGCTTCGCCGAGATGCCGCTCGACCGGCTCGAGTTCTTCCTCTCGGGCGCCGAGCTGCATGCGCTGCGCGTGCTCGAGCTCGCGGTGCACCACAGCGTGGGCACCGTGTGCCGCAGCGGCCCGGGCACCGCGGGTCAGGGCGCGCGCATCGTGCCGCTCGGCGACGAGGCGATCCGCCACGAGGGCTTCGACCCCGACCAGTCGCTGCTGCCCTACGACGCGCGCTCGTTCCAGGGCTACCGGCTGCTGCACGAGTACTTCGCCTTTCCCGACCGCTACCTGTTCTTCAGCGTGAAGAACCTGCGCGCGGCCGCTGCGGCGATGAGCGGCACCACGATGGAGATCGTGATCCTGCTCGACCGCGCCGACGCCGAGCTCGAGCGGCTCGTCGCCGCGCGCCACTTCTGGCTTTTCTGCACGCCGAAAATCACCGTGGGGCCGCGCCCCCGCGACCGCATCCCGGTCGGCCCGGGCCAGCACGAACACCATGCGGTGATCGACCGCACGCGCCCGCGCGACTTCGAGATCTTCACCGTCGAACGCGTCACCGGCCACATGGCGAGCGGCTCGGAAGAGCGCGAGTTCAGACCCTTCCTGGGCTCGTTCGCGGCCGACGACGGCGACTTCAACGCCTACTTCTCGCTGCGCCGCGAGCCGCGCCTGGTGTCCGACCGCGCGCGCGCCCAGGGCACGCGCACCAGCTACACCGGCAGCGAGGTCTACGTCTCGCTCGTCGACCAGCACGACGCGCCGTTCCCGCACAGCCTGCGCCACATCACGATCGACGCGCTGTGCACCAACCGCGACCTGCCGCTTCTGCTGCCCACGGGGCTGGAGTCGGACTTCACGCTGCGCGTGTCGGCGCCGGTGCGCGCGGTGCGCATCCTGCGCGGGCCCTCGCGGCCCTATCCGGCGCTGGCCGAGGGCGCGCTGACCTGGCGCCTCATCAGCCACCTCGGGCTCAACTACCTGAGCCTGACCGACGTCGACGCGACGCAGGGCGCGGCCGCGCTGCGCGAGATGCTCGACCTCTACGGCAACCTCGCCGATCCCGCGGTGCGGCGCCAGATCCAGGGCGTGCGCTCGATGGCGCTGGCGCCGGTGTTCCGCCGCCTGCCCGAGCCGGGGCCGATCGTCTTCGGCCGCGGCGTGGAGATCGCGCTCAAGATCGACGAGGTCGCGTTCTCGGGCGCGAGTCCCTACCTGTTCGGGGCGGTGCTGGAGCAGTTCTTCAGCCGGCACGTGTCGCTCAACGCGTTCACCGAGTTCTCGCTCGCGAGCCTGCAGCGCGGCGAGATCGCGCGCTGGGCGCCGCGCATCGGACGGCGGCCCACGGTATGAACGGCGAAGCCCTCACCGACGCGCTGCCGGCGCCGCTCGCCGCGTCCGAGCCGCCGCCCGAGGCCGCGCCGGCCGCCGAGGCGCCCGCGCGCCGCGGCGTCACCGAGGCCGATCCGGTGCTCTGGGCGCAGCTCGTGGCGCAGCCCTTCGAGCACGACCTGTTCATGCTGCTGCGCCGCCTCGACGCCAAGGGCGGCCATCCGCTGCTGGGCCGCGCGCCGCGCCCGCTCGACGAGCCGCTGCGGCTCGGGCAGGAGCCCTCGATGGCGTTCGCGCCCTCGAACGTCTCGGGCGTCGACCTGGACAGCGACGGCCCGCCGCGCATCTCGATCTACGGCTTCGGCCTGTTCGGCCCCAACGGCCCGCTGCCGCTGCACCTGACCGAGTACGCGCGCGAACGCATGCGGCACCACGGCGACCAGACGCTCAGCGCTTTCGCCGACCTGTTCCACCACCGGCTGATCCTGCTGTTCTATCGGGCCTGGGCCGATGCGCAGTCGGTCAACAGCCTCGACCGCCCCGACGGCCACCGCTTCGTCGAGTACGTGGCGAGCCTGATGAACATGGGGCAGCCCGGCCTCAAGCGGCGCGACCGCATCGCCGACCATGCGCGCACCCACATGGCGGGGCACCTGGTGCGCCAGACGCGCAACCCCGAGGGCCTGATCCAGATCCTGCGGCTGTACTTCGACGTGCCGGTGAAGGTCGACGAGTACGTGAGCGACTGGGTCATGATCGACGAGCGCCAGGTCAGCCGCATCGGCCTGTACGGCCGCAACCACCAGCTCGGCGGCGGCGCGACCATCGGCCTCGCGGTGCGCGACGCCCAGTCCAAGTTCCGGCTCGAACTCGGGCCGCTGTCGCAGGACGAGTTCCGCGGCTTCCTGCCGGGCAGCAGGCGCCTCGCGCAGCTGGTCGACTGGGTGCGCCAGTACATCGGCATCGAATTCGCCTGGGAGCTGCGGCTCGTGCTGCGCAGGCAGGAAGCGCGCGGCATGCGGCTCGGCGGCGACCAGCAGCTCGGCTGGGGCAGCTGGCTCGGCACCCGCCTTTCGGACACCGACGCCGGCGACATGCTGTTCCAGCCCGAGGCCCTGTATCCCCGTACCGCAGCCTCGGCCACGCCGGCCGAGGCTGCCTCTTCCATGGCTCTATGACCGACATCCGCCGCGTCTCCCTGTTCTCCAAACTCAATCCGATGCTCTACAAGGCATTGGAGACCGCCACCGCCTTCGCCAAGCTGCGCGGCAACGCCTACGTGGAGCTGGTGCACTGGCTGCACCAGATACTGCAGCTGCAGGACAGCGACCTGCTGCGCATCATCAAGCGCGCCGGGCTCAACCTCGACGCGGTCGAGCAGGACCTGGTGCGCGCGCTCGAACGGCTGCCGCACGGCGCCACCTCGATCAGCGACATCTCCGAGCACGTCGACCATGCGGTCGAGCGCGCCTGGGTCTACGCGAGCCTGCGCTTCGAGGCCACCTCGATCCGCGGCGCCTACCTGCTCGCGGGCATCGTCAAGACGCCGGGGCTGCGGCAGGTGCTCTCGGGCATCTCGCGCGAGTTCGACAAGATCGTGCCCGACGTGCTGGTCGCGCAGCTGCCCGCCTGGACCGAAGGCTCGCCCGAGGACGACTTCGATGCCGCCGCGCCCGCCGCGGGCGCCGGGGCTGCGGCCGCGCATGCGCCGGGCGAGGCGCCCGCGGCCGGCGGCTCGGCGCTCGCCAAGTACGCGAGCGACCTCACGGCCAAGGCGCGCGCGGGCGAGCTCGACCCGGTCTACGGGCGCGACGACGAGATCCGCCAGATCATCGACATCCTGATGCGCCGGCGCCAGAACAACCCGCTGCTCACCGGCGAGGCCGGCGTCGGCAAGACCGCGGTGGTCGAGGGCCTGGCCTCGCGGCTCGCCGCGGGCGACGTGCCGCCGTCGCTCCGGGACGTGTCGCTGTGGGTGCTCGACCCCACGCTGCTGCAGGCCGGCGCGGGCGTGAAGGGCGAGTTCGAGCAGCGGCTGCGCCAGGTGATCGACGAGGTCGAGAAGAGCCCGAAGCCGATCGTGCTGTTCGTCGACGAGGTCCACACGCTCGTCGGCGCGGGCGGCCAGGCCGGCACCGGCGACGCGGCCAACCTGCTCAAGCCCGCGCTCGCGCGCGGCCGGCTGCGCACCATCGGCGCCACCACCTGGTCGGAGTACAAGAAGTACATCGAGAAGGACCCGGCGCTCACGCGGCGCTTCCAGACCATCCAGGTGCACGAGCCCACCGAGCCCAAGGCGGTGGTGATGCTGCGCGGCATCTCGGCCGAGCTCGAGAAGCACCACGGCGTGCTGATCCTCGACGCCGCGCTCGAGGCGGCCGTGAGCCTGTCGCACCGCTACATTCCCGCGCGCCAGCTGCCCGACAAGGCCGTGAGCCTGCTCGACACCGCCTGCGCGCGCGTCGCGCTGAGCCAGCATGCGCTGCCGGCCGCGATCGAGGACCTGCAGCGCCGCATCGAGGTGCTGCGCATCGAGTCGGGCATCGCCGAGCGCGAGGCCGCGATCGGCGTCGGCGAGAAGCAGCGCGTCGAGGACATCGCCACCGCGATCGCCGCCGCGCAGGCCGAGCTCGACGGCCTCGAGGCGCGGCGCGTCGAAGAGGCCGCGCTGGTCGAACGCATCGTCGCGCTGCGGCGCCAGCTCGCGCCGAAGGCGGTGCCGGTGCAGGCGGGCGGCGGCGAGGAGGGCGCGCAAGAAGATGAAGAAGAGGGCGCCGCGCCCGCGGTCGACGTGGCGCCCGCGCCGCCGGCCGAGCCCGAGCGCGCGCCCGAGGCGATCCGCGCCGAGCTCGACCAGGCGCAGGAGAAGCTCGCACAGCTGCAGGGCGAGACGCCGCTGATCCTCGCCGCCGTCGATGCGCAGGCCATCGCCACGGTGGTGGCCGACTGGACCGGCATCCCGATCGGCCGCATGGTGCGTGACGACGCGCAGTCGGTGCTGCGGCTGGCGGAGACGCTCTCGGCCCGCGTGGTCGCGCAGCCCGATGCGCTCGAGACCATCTCGCGGCGCATCCGCACCGCGCGCGCGCGGCTCGACAACCCGAACAAGCCCGTCGGCGTGTTCCTGCTCTGCGGCCCCTCGGGCGTGGGCAAGACCGAGACCGCGCTCGCGCTGTCGGAGGCGCTCTACGGCGGCGAGCAGAACCTCGTCACCATCAACATGAGCGAGTTCCAGGAGTCGCACACCGTCTCCACGCTCAAGGGCGCGCCGCCCGGCTACGTGGGCTACGGAGAAGGCGGCGTGCTCACCGAGGCGGTGCGCCGCCGGCCCTACAGCGTGGTGCTGCTCGACGAGATCGAGAAGGCGCACCCCGACGTGCACGAGATCTTCTTCCAGGTCTTCGACAAGGGCTGGATGGAGGACGGCGAGGGCCGCCACATCGACTTCCGCAACACCGTGATCATCATGACCTCGAACGTCGGCACCGACCTGGTCATGCAGCTGTGCGAGGACCCGACCCTGCGCCCCGACCCCGAGCCGCTCGCGCAGGCGCTGCGCGAGCCGCTGCTCAAGGTGTTCGCGCCCGCGCTGCTCGGGCGCCTCGTCGTCGTGCCCTACTACCCGCTGCACGCCGACGCCCTGCACCGCATCATCCGCCTCCAGCTCGACCGCATCGCCGCGCGCCTCGACGCGAACCACGGCATCGCGCTCGCCTACGACGACAGCGCGGTCGAGCTCGTGGCGCGCCGCTGCACGGCCATCGAGTCGGGCGGCCGGATGATCGACGCGATCCTCACGCACACCATCCTGCCGCGCCTCAGCGAGGAGGTGATCGGCGCCACGGTCAGCGCGCGCAGGCTGACGGGGGTGCGGCTGTCGGCGGCGGAGGATGACTTCCGGTACGAGTTCTCGGAAGCATGAGAAAGCAATAAAGAAATGCATCAAGGAGACAACTTCCATGGCGCGAGTCGTTACGGCCCACACCCCGCTGGGTGAAGAGCAGCTGAAGTTCCGCTCGGTGCGCGGCACCGAGGGGCTGTCGCAGCTGTTCGAGTTCGAGGTGGACCTGCTGAGCGCGGATGCGTCGCTGGACCTGAAGTCGGTGCTGGGCAAGCCGCTGACGCTGGAGATCCAGACTGCGGTGGCGGGCTCGCCGCGCTTCCTGAACGGGCAGGTGGTGCGCTTCTCGATGGTGGGCCGCGAGGGCGGCACCTCGCGCCACACCGTGTACCGGGCCACCGTGCGGCCGTGGCTTTGGTATCTCACGCGCGCCAGCGACAACAAGATCTTCCAGGGCAAGTCGGTCGTGCAGGTGATCGAGGAAGTCTTCGCCGACTACGGCTTCGCCTACGAGAACAAGCTCTGCGAGAACTACCGGCAGTGGGAGTACTGCGTGCAGTACAACGAGAGCGATTTCGCCTTCGTGAGCCGGCTGATGGAGCTCGAGGGGATCTACTACTACTTCAAGCACCAGAAGAACCAGCACGTGCTCGTGCTCGCCGACGATCTCAGTGCCCACGAGCCGATGCCGGGCTACGAGACCATCGACTACTTCGCCGCCGATCGCGACATCGGCGAGGACATGGAGGTCGTGCGCCAGTGGCAGCCGAGCGAGGAGATCCGCTCCGGCAGCTACACGGTGAACGACTTCAACTTCACCACGCCGAAGGGCGATCTGTCGAGCATGCGCAAGCAGCCGCGGCAGCACGACCACGCCGACCACGAGATCTACGAATGGCTCGGGGACTATCCCTCGCCCGGCGACGGCGAACACTATGCGCGCGTGCGGCTCGAGGAAGTGCAGGCGCTCGCGCAGCGCAGTGCCGGCCACGCCACCGTGCGCGGCATGGCGCCGGGCTACAAGTTCAAGATGCGCAATTCGCCGCGTGGCGAGGACAACCAGGAGTATCTCGCGGTGGCGGTCGCGTATTCGCTGCGCGAGGGCGGCCATGCGAGCGGCGCGGCGCCGGGCGAGTACAACTTCGATTTCGTGGTGCAGCCCAGCGCGCTCGCCTTCAGGGCGCCGCGGCAGACGCCGCTGCCGCGCACCGGCGGCCCGCAGACGGCGACGGTGGTGGGCCCCGAGGGGGAGGAGATCTGGACCGACGAGTACGGTCGCGTGAAGGTGCAGTTTCACTGGGACCGCTACGGGCAGAAGAACGAGAACAGCTCGCGCTTCGTGCGGGTGTCGCACATCTGGGCGGGCGAGCGCTTCGGGGGCGTGTTCACGCCGCGCATCGGCCAGGAGGTGGTGGTGGACTTCATCGGCGGCCGGGTGGACCGGCCGGTGGTCGTGGGGCGCGTGTACAACGCCGACCAGATGCCGCCGTTCGCGCTGCCCGGGGAGGCGACGAAGAGCGGGATCGTGACGCGCTCGAGCAAGGGCGGCTCGCCCGCGAACGCGAACGCATTCGTGTTCGAGGACCAGATGGGGGCGGAGCAGATCCTGCTGCACGCGGAGCGCAACCTCGACACGGAGGTGGAGGCGGACGAGACGCACACGACGGGGGCGACGCGCACGACGCTGATCAAGGGACACGAGTCGGCGACCTACGAGTCGGGCGAGGAGCGGCACATCACCGGGGGCGCGGTGGAGACCATCGACGGGGGCGAGGAGCGCACGGTGACGGGCGGCGCGACCGAGACCGTGAAGGGCGGCGAGACGCGCACGATCAAGGGTGGCGCGACCGAGATCATCACGGGCGGCGAGACGCGCAACGTGACGGGCGGCATCGTCGAGACGGTGAACGGCAGTGTCACGCTGACGGTGAACGGCAGCACCATCCGGATCGTGAGCGGCGCCGACATCCGTGTCGTCGGCGGCGGGCGCATCGAGATCGTCAATGCCGCCGACACCAAGATCGTGATCGGCCCCGACGTCACGGTCGTCACCGGTCCGAAGAACGTGTACGCGCCGACCATCGTGCACAACGCGACCAACTACACGCTCAACACCAGCAACTACACGCTGACCGCGAACGTGATCGTCTACAACACGCCCGACCACACGGTGAAGGCGGACGACCACTTCCACTGGCGCAAAACGAACTACGACGCTTCCTGGGTGAAGGAGTCGAAGTTCACGGCGCAGGCCTACGACATCTACGGCGTCAAGGTGATGCTCTCCCCCGTCACCTTCACGTCGATCAACGGGTTGTTCGTGAACATCGCCGTCGTCAACTCCAACGAGAACGTGTGGCAGAAGAAGATCGCCTGGGCCGACCTCAAGGTGGTCGGAAAGCACTTGTCGAAGGGGGCGCTGCGCCTGGCCTACACCTCGCTCTGGGTGCAGACGAACTGAGGAAGGCCGCAGCGGAACCACGCGTGCCTTCGAGCACAAGGGCAGGCAAAAGAACAGCACAAGGAGACCATTCATGGCCAGAGTCGTACGCGCGCACACGCCCCTGGGGGCCGACCAGCTCATGTTCCGTTCGATGCACGGAACGGAAGGCCTGTCGCAGCTGTACGAATTCGAGGTGGACCTCTTGAGCCCGGACGCGGCGATCGACCTGCGCGCGATGCTGGGCAAGCCGCTGACGCTGGAGATCGAGACCGCGGTGGCGGGCTCGCCGCGCTTCCTCAACGGGCAGGTGGTGCGCTTCTCGGTGGTGGGCCGCGAGGGCGGGACCTCGCGCCACACCGTCTACCGCGCCACCGTGCAGCCGTGGCTCTGGTATCTCACGCGCTCCAGCGACTGCAGGATCTTCCAGGGCCGGACGGTGGTGGAGATCCTCGAGGAGGTGCTCGGCGGCTACGGCTTTCCCTTCGAGAGCAAGCTCTGCGGCAGCTACCGGCCCTGGGAGTATTGCGCGCAGTACAACGAGAGCGACTTCGCCTTCGTGAGCCGGCTGATGGAGCTCGAGGGGATCTACTACTACTTCCGGCACGAGAACGGCCGGCACACGCTGGTGCTGGCCGACGACGCGAGCGCCCACGAACCGCTGGCCGGCTATGACTGCATCGACCATTTCGCGACCGATCGGGACATCAGCGAGGACATGGAGGTGATCCGCGAGTGGCAGCCGGCCGAGGAGCTGCGAAGCGGGCGCTACGTGGTGGACGACTACAACTTCACCACCCCCAAGGGCGACCTCATCAACGTGCGCAGCCAACCCGGGCCCTACGACCACGCCGACCACGAGATGTACGAGTGGCTCGGCGACTACCCTTCGGCGGGCGACGGCGAGCATTACGCGCGCGTGCGGCTCGAGGAGATGCAGTCGCTCGCGGTGCGCAGCATCGGCCGCTCCACGGTGCGCGGCATGGCGCCGGGCGGCAGGTTCACGCTGCGCAATGCACCCCGCGGCGACGACAACCAGGACTACCTCGTGGTCTCCGTGACCTACGCGCTGCGCGAAGGCGGCTACGCGAGCGGCGCGCAGCAGGGCGCGCTGGACTTCGGCTTCACGGTGCAGCCCGTCGACAAGCCGTTCCGTGCGCCGCGCCGGTCGCCGGCGCCGCACATGAGCGGCCCGCAGACGGCGACGGTGGTGGGCCCCGAGGGCGAGGAGATCTGGACCGACGAGTACGGTCGCGTGAAGGTGCAGTTCCACTGGGACCGCTACGGGCAGAAGAACGAGAACAGCTCGCGCTTCGTGCGGGTGTCGCACATCTGGGCGGGCGAGCGCTTCGGGGGCGTGTTCACGCCGCGCATCGGCCAGGAGGTGGTGGTGGACTTCATCGGCGGCCGGGTGGACCGGCCGGTGGTCGTGGGGCGCGTGTACAACGCCGACCAGATGCCGCCGTTCGCGCTGCCCGGGGAGGCGACGAAGAGCGGGATCGTGACGCGCTCGAGCAAGGGCGGCTCGCCCGCGAACGCGAACGCATTCGTGTTCGAGGACCAGATGGGGGCGGAGCAGATCCTGCTGCACGCGGAGCGCAACCTCGACACGGAGGTGGAGGCGGACGAGACGCACACGACGGGGGCGACGCGCACGACGCTGATCAAGGGACACGAGTCGGCGACCTACGAGTCGGGCGAGGAGCGGCACATCACCGGGGGCGCGGTGGAGACCATCGACGGGGGCGAGGAGCGCACGGTGACGGGCGGCGCGACCGAGACCGTGAAGGGCGGCGAGACGCGCACGATCAAGGGTGGCGCGACCGAGATCATCACGGGCGGCGAGACGCGCAACGTGACGGGCGGCATCGTCGAGACCGACAACGGCGACGTGCTGCTGGTGGTCAACGGTTCCGTGCTGCGCCTCGTCACCGGCGCGGACATCCGCATCACGGCGAGCGGCCGGCTGGAGATCATCAATGCCTTCGACGGCAAGCTGGTGCTGGGGCCGCACATCACGACCGTGACGGGAACGAAGACGGTGTCGGCGCCCACCATGACGTACAACGCCACCAACTACATCATCAATACCACCAACTACACGCTGACCGCGAACGTCGCGATCTTCAACACGCCGACGCAGACCAGCAACGCCGCAGACCAGAGCTGGCTCTACAAGCTCTGGCACAGCATCACGTACAAGCGCTTCCGGGTCTTCATCCTGGCCACCGACGTCTACGGCGCCAAGGTGCAGCTCTCCGCGGCCAACACCATGATCAACGGCGTGTTCGCGAACTGGTCGCTGCAGTTCATCATCGACGCGCCGGTCGCCATCAAGTTCGCGATGAAGGAGCGCCACATCTTCGGCCTGAAGATCTCGCTGCCGAAGCTCAAGTTCACCCTCAACAAGGCCACCAACAGGAAGTAGTCGCCATGGACAGAATCATCCGCGCCCACACGCCGTTGGGTGACGACCAGCTGCTGTTCAGTTCGATGTGCGGCAGCGAAGGCCTGTCGCAGCTGTTCGAGTTCGAGGTCGATCTGCTGAGCCGCAACGCCTCCATCGATCCGAAACAGCTGCTCGGCAAGCCGCTCGCGCTCGAGATCCGCACGGCGGGTGCACCGCGCTTCCTGCACGGGCACGTCGCGCGGTTCACCGTGGTGGGCCGCGAAGGCGGCCGCACGCGCCACACGATCTACCGGGCCGTGCTGCGCCCGTGGCTGTGGTATCTGACCCGCGCGAGCAACAGCCGCGTGTTCCAGGGCAAGACGGCGGTGCAGATCATCGCGGAGGTGCTGGACGCCTACGGCTTCGTGTTCGAGAACCGACTCTGCGGCGACTACCGCGCCTGGGACTATTGCGCGCAGTTCAACGAGACCGACTTCGCCTTCGTCAGCCGGCTGATGGAGCTCGAGGGCATCTACTACTACTTCAAGCACGAAAAGAACCAGCACACGCTCGTGCTCGCCGACGACATCTCGGGCCACGACGAACTGCCGGGCTATGCCTGCATCGACTACTTCGCGGCCGACCGCCCGATCGAGGACGACCTCGAGGTCATCGACGCCTGGCAGGTCAGTGCCGAGCTGCGCACCGGCAGCTACGCGGTGGGGGACTTCAACTTCACCATGCCGCGGGCCGACATGTTCAGCGTGCGGCACCTGCCGATCGGCGCGAGCCAGGACGGCCACGACATGTACGAGTGGATGGGCGACTACGGCGCGCCCGGACAGGGCGAGCACTACGCGCGCGTTCGGCTCGAGGAGGCGCAGGCGCTGTCGGAGCGCAGCAGCGGCCACGCCAGCGTGCGCGGCATGGCCCCCGGCGGACGGTTCACGATGCGGGGCTCGCCGCGCGCTGCCGACAACCGCGAATACCTGCTGGTCTCGGTGTCCTATGCACTCAGCGAAGCCGGCTATGCGAGCACCGAGGGCCATGGCCGCTACAGCTTCGACTTCGTGGCGCAGCCCGCGTCGCTGCCGTTCCGCGCAGCCCGCCGCACGCCGATGCCCTATGCGACCGGGCCGCAGACCGCGACCGTCGTCGGTCCCGAAGGCCAGGACATCTGGACGGACGAGTACGGCCGCGTGAAGCTGCAGTTCCGTTGGGACCGCCAGGGGCAGTCCAACCAGGACAGTTCGGCCTGGGTGCGTGTGTCGCAGGCCTGGGCGGGCGACGGCTTCGGCACGGTGCACGTGCCGCGCGTCGGGCAGGAAGTGGTGGTCGATTTCGTCGGCGGCCGCGTCGACCGGCCGATCGTGATCGGGCGCGTCTACAACAGCGCGCGCATGCCGCCTTTCGACCTGCCGGCCGAGGCCACCAAGAGCGGCATCGTCTCCAGGTCGACGCCGGGCGGCACGCCGGCGGACGCCAACGCGATCGTGTTCGAAGACAAGGCGGGCGCCGAGCAGGTGCTGCTGCATGCGCAGCGCAATCTCGACACCGAGGTCGAGGCCGACGAAACCCATACCACCGGCGGCTCGCGCACCACGCTGATCAAGGGCCACGAATCCTCGACCTTCGAAAGCGGCGAGGAACGCCACATCACCGAGGGCGCGGTCGAAACCATCGAGGGCGGCGAGACGCGCACCGTGACTGGCGGCGCGACCGAGCACGTCTCTGGCGGCGAGACCCGCACCATCCGTGGCGGCGCCATCGAAACCATCAGCGGCGGCGAGCGGCGCACGGTCTCGGGCGGCATCGACGAGACCGTCAACGGCGACGTGATCGTGACGATCAACGGCGCGGTGCTGCGCCTGGTGACCGGTGCCGACATCCGCATCACCGGCGCGGGGCGGGTGGAGATCATCAACGCCATCGACGGCAAGCTCGTGATCGGCCCGGATGTCACGGTGGTCACCGGACCCAAGACCGTGACCGCGCCCGACATCACCTACAGGAGCACCACCTCGACCGTGAACGTTACGAACTTCACGCTCAATGCCACCGTGAGCGCCTACAACACGCCCACGCAGATCATGAACGCCGACGAGGAGAGCTGGTGGGAGAAGATGCTCACCGAGGGCACCGGGCACCAGGCGCTGGCACATGCCTGGAGCTTCGACCGCTACGGCAACAAGATGCAGTTCTCGGGCGTCAACTGGCTGATCCAGGGACTGTTCCTGAACCTGTCGGGTTTCAACTGGCTCGAAGCCAAGTACCGGCCCAAGATCGCGGCCTTCAAGAAGAAGTCGAGCGGCGTGACGGCCAACACGGCCGGCACCTCGTCGGCCAGCAGCGGCGTGGAGAACACGACATGAGGCGCGCGTGCCGCGCAGGCGCGGATCGGATGCAGACGGGAGGAGCGGCGTGGACTGGTCCGACATCCTGGGCATGAGCCTCGGCGGCCTCGTGGGTGTGGCCGCGGTGGTGCTTGCGATCGCGCTCGTCTGGGGCAGCGTGACCACCGATCTGCAGTTCCGTGGCGAAGAGAAGCAGTGGGAGCAGCTGCGTGCCCACGGCCGCCGCGCCGAGGCCGAGATCATCGCGCTCGCGCGCCCGCCCGGCCGGCTCATCAAGCGCGGCCGACATGCGGCCGACATGGCGGCCGCGGAGCTGCGGCTGGCGTTCAGCGATGCCGCCGGGCGGCGGCAGGAAGCCAGCGTGCGCACCTTCATCGACACCGAGCTCATCGCCAACTTCACCGCCGGACGCAAGGTCCACGTGGTCCATTCGGACGAGGATCCGCCGCAGGTGGCGATCGACCGCGACCGCACGCAGCTCGAGATTCCCAGCACCACCAGCCCATGAAGATCATCAAGCCGCTGCGCGTGAGCATGCTCACGCGCCCCTTTCCGAAGGACCAGCGCCACTGGCTCGCGATGACGGCCATCGCCATGACCGACGGATTCACCGCCGACGCGCGGCTGGTGCCCGAACCCGAGGTGTGGAAGACCCTGGCCGCCGAGCTCGGCAGCGAGGCGGTGCTCGACGCGGGCATGCCCAAGGCCGGGCCCGAGTTCCTGGTCACGGGCCATGCCTACACGAACCATCAGCAGGACAAGACCCAGTGCGCCGTGTCGGTGCAGGTCCAGGGACGGCGCAAGGCGCTGCACGTGTTCGGCGACCGTTTCTGGATCGACGGTCGGCCCAGCCCGCCGCGCGCCTTCGAGGCGATGCCGGTCGACTGGCGGCATGCCTTCGGCGGGCCCGGCCATGCCGAGAATCCCGCGGGCATCGGTGCCGCGGACGAGATCGTCAACGGCCTGCGCGCGCGACGTCTGCCGAACATCGAGCTGCCGGCGCAGCGGCTGCACCGTGCCGACGAGATCCGCCCGCCCGCTGGCTTCGGGGCCATCGACGAGACCCGGCCTTCGCGCGCCGCGCGGCTGGGGCGGCAGTACGACGAGCACTGGAAGCAGAACCTGTTTCCCGGCTATGCGCGCGACATGGACTGGCGCTATTTCAATGTCGCGCCGGAGGACCAGTGGCTCGCGCCTTCGGACGGCGGCCTCGCGGGCGCGCCGTTCGAGATCGTCAACATGCATCCGGTGCATGCAGTGCAGTCCGGCCGCCTGCCCGACTGGCGCGCACGGGGCTTCGTGGTCCGCGGCGTGCATCATCCGCGCCCGCTCGACGGCGCCACGCTCGAGGATTTCCCGCTCACGCTCTCCACCGCCTGGTTCTTCCCGCACCTGGAGCGCGTGGCATTGATCTTCCATGGCGTGACGCCGATCACCGAAGACGATGCGGCCGACATCAGCCATGCCATGGTCGCCTTCGAGGATGCGGCCGAGCCGCCCCAACCGCTCGCCGACTATCGCGAGACGCTGGTCACGCGCTGCGAGTCGGAAGAGCGCGCCCTCTACATCCTGCGCGACGAGCAACTGCTGCCCGAACGCATCATCGGCCCCTGGCCCGACCTGGAGGAGATGACGCCGCCGGCGAGCCCGCTCCAGCGCAACATGCGCGCCCGCGCGCAGGCACTGAGCGAGGAGCTCGACCGCAAGGCCCGCGCCGACGGCGTGGACACCCGGCCCTACGAGGAGGCGGTCCCGCCGCCCCAGCCGGCGCCCACGCTGCGCGAATTGCCCGGCTTCATCGCGAAGACGCGCCAGTCGATCGCCGAACAGCGCAGGAAGCTCGACGAGGCGCGCGAGCAGATCGACCGCGCGGCCAGGGCCAACGCGGCCGAGTCGCGCAAGGCCGGCTTCGACACCTCGAACTTCGTCGCCGACGCCTCGACCCGCAAGCCCAAGGGACCGCCCAGGTTCGACATGTGGCCACAGATCGAGCGCACGGCGAGCGACTCCCGCGCGGGGGCCGCGAGCGCCATGACCCCCGAGGCCAAGGCGCAGATGAAGCGGCTGGTCGAAGGCGCGGGGGAGAAGCTGATCCAGAACTACCGGCGCACCGCGCAGTACCAGGACGCCGCCGACCCGATGGCCGCCGAGCCCGCGCGTCGCGCGCGCGAGCAGGTGGCCGCGATCCTCGCAGGCTCTCGCGACTTCTCGGGCATGGACTTCACGGGCGCCGATCTCTCGGGCCTGGACCTGCGCAACACGCGCTGGCGCGAGAGCCTGCTCGAGCGTGCCGATCTCACCGGAAGCCGGCTCGACGGCGCGGACCTCGCGCAGGCGCTGCTCGTGCGCGCGCGGCTGGTGCGTGCCTCGCTGCAGGGCGCGAACCTCGCGGGCGCCAACATGGCGCTCGCGCAGGCCGAGTCGGCCGATTTCCGGCATGCCCGCTTCGACGGGACCACGCTGGACCAACTGCAGGCGCGCGGCTGCGACTTCGGTTCGGCCACCATGGACAACCTGGTACTGAGCCAGGCGCGGCTCGAGGACTGCGGCTTCGAGGCGGCGCGGCTGTTCGCCGTCGACTTCGACGACGGCACGGAGCTCGAGGCGGTGCGCTTCGATCGCGCGCACCTGCACAAGGTGTCCTGGATCGACTGCGTGGCGCGTGGACTGAGCTTTGCGGGTGCGCAGCTCGACACCTGCGACTGGACCGACACGCGCCGCGAAGGCGGGATCGACTTCTCGGACGCGCGGCTCGACAGCACCTGCTTTGTCGGCGAGGCCGCGCTGCAGAAGGCCTGCTTCCGCGGCGCGCTCCTCGTCGACTGCAGCCTGCGCGATGCGCGGCTGGACGAGGCCGACTTCACGCAGGCGAAACTGGAGAACAGCGACTTCTCCAACGCCTCGATGCGCGGCGCGGTGCTGCACCGCGCCGATGCCATGAACTGCATGTTCGTGCGCACCGATCTCACGGCGGCCTCGCTCGTCGACATCAACCTCATCGCGGCGAACCTCGACAAGGCGGTGCTCGTATCGGCCGACTTCCTGCGCGCCAACCTGTTCCAGGCCGACCTCGGGCAGTGCCTGATCGACCACACGACCCGCTTCGACGAGGCCTACACCGAGCAGGTGAAGACCGTGCCCCGGCGCAAGACCGAAGAGAAGGCCGCATGACGCCGAGCCGATTGCAGACCATGGTCAAGGGAGGACAGGAGATCAGGGAACGCTCGCTGCGCGGCCTCGACCTGCGCGGCCTCGATCTTTCGGGTGGCCTGTTCGCGCAGAGCGACTTCACGGGCGCCGATCTTTCGGGCGCCAACCTCGAGGGCAGCGTGTTCGACGACTGCCGCCTCGGTGGCGCCAGCCTGGCCGCCGCGCGGCTCGCGGATTGCGTCTTCAATGAATGCAAGGCCCCCGATGCGCGCATGGACGATGCCGTGCTGCACGGCCTGATGGTGCATCGCTCGGATCTTTCGGGGGCGAGCCTGCAGCGCGTGGACGCCGGCGTCGCGAGCTTCGACCATTGCGTGCTCGGGCGCGCCGCCTTTCGTGGCGCGCGCTCGGAATCGCTGATCTTCCACGGCTGCACGCTGGAGCACACCGATTTCTCCGGCACCTCGCTGCCGAAGGCGACCTTCTACCAGACCGACCTGCGCACCGCGCTGTTCGCCGGTTGCGACTTCGACAAGGCAATCTTCACCGAGTGTGATCTTTCCGGCCAGGTGCTGCGCGGCCTGCGCTTCGAATCGTGCCAGTTCACCGACGCCGGCCTCGAGCGCTGCGAGTTCGAGGAGGCCTCGCTCGTGCGCTGCAATTTCAAGGGCGCGCGGATGGAAGGCGCCAACCTGCGCCGCGTGCACGCACCGCAATGCCTGTTCCCGTTCGCGCGGCTCGCGGGCGTGGCCTTCACCGGGGGCGTCTTCACGCAGAGCATCTGGATCGATGCGCAGCTCGAGAAGGCCGACTTCCTCTCGGCCGACCTCGAGCAGTGCATCTTCCATCGTGCGCGCTGCGCCGGCGCGACGTTCGCCGAGGCACGGCTCACGTATGCGGATTTCTCCTACGCGGACCTGCGCGACACGGACTTCCGCGGTGCTACGCTGATGCGCACGAAGGTGCATCGCGCGCTGCTCGAAGGTGCCCGCATTCCCGACCGGGGCGGGCTGCTGGCCAACGAGCCGGACCTGTTCGCGGCCGAGGAGTTCTCGGCGCGCCGCCGCTTCGACCCATCGACCACGAAGAATCGAGGTTCCTCATGAAAATCGCTTCGCTGAGAACGGCTCCGGCGAATGCCCCCGGACATGCGGCGCCCGCGGCGGCGGCGGGCGGCGCGGTCAACGTGCTCGGGGTGGTCGCCTCGGTGCTGCCGGGCGGCCTCTACAGCGTCGAGGCCGACGGCCGCGTGCTGCGCTGCCTGCGCGCCGCGAGCTGCCTGCTGTGTCCCGAGGTCGGCGACACGGTGCTGGTCAACGGCCCCGACGAGCGCCGCCTCTATCTCACGGCCGTGGCCGAGCAGGCCGACGCCGGCCGCGCGCGGCTCGAAGTCGATGGCGAGCTCACGCTCGCCTCGCGCCGGGGGGCCGTCAGCATCGAGAGCCCCACGCAGCTCAGGCTGCAGGCGGGCGAGGGCACCACGATCGACGGTCCGTTGCTGCGAATCGACGCCGACGAGGCCCGCATGCACGTGGGCCGGCTCGACTACAGCGGCCGGGAGGCGCAGGCGGCGGTGTTCAGCATGCGCGTGATCGGCCGCGTCTACGAAGCGGTGGTGGACCGCCTCGTACAGCTGAGCAAGAGCGCCTTCCGCATGACCGAAGGCATCGACCAGGTCGAGGCGGGCCAGATCGACTACCGCGCGAGCGGGATGACGCGGCTGCACGGCAAGAACACCGTGATCACCGCGCGCGACCTCGTGAAGGCCGACGCCAAGCAGATCCACATGGGCTGACCCCACGGCGCCCCCGAAACAAGAAACCCGAAGGAGAACCGCATGTTTGCCAACTGCCAGCTCATGGGCGTCGACATCGCCTTCCCCGACGTCTGCAAGTCGCCCGTGGTGCCGATTCCGTGGCCGAACTTCGCCATCGGCTGCACCGCGATCCCGAAGGCCTGGAACATCCTCTACCTGTGCACGCCCGCGCACAACCTCGCGACCACGACGCCGCTGACCAACGGCGACAACGCGGGCGTGGGTCTCGGTGTGGTGGTGCCGCGCGTGATGTCGGAATCGCGGCACACCATCGGCGCCTTCACGCTGCGCATCAAGGGTTCGCCGCAGACGCGCGTGACCAGCCTCACGCGCCAGAACGGCGGCAATGCCTTCGGCATGCGCATCGTGCCGAGCCAGCCGAAGATCCTGGTGCTGGCTGCCTGACGCCGCTCAGCCGGCCATCCCCGGCCGCGCCGTCCCCGCCAGCGTCACCTGCTGCGGAAACCCCACCCACACGGCCAGCGCCGAGTAGTTGTCGCGCGAGTCCTCGGACTTGGCCTCGGCCGCGCGGCGCAAGAGCGCGAGCCATTCCTCGGCGCTCGCGGCGAGCTGCAGCGAGCGTTCCATCACCTGCTGCGAGATCAGTTGCCAGAGCCCGTCGGTGCACAGCAGGAAGGCGTCGCCGTCGGCCAGGCGCTGCGGCGTCGAGACGGTGGTCTCGGCGGTGGCGCGGGCGCCGAGCGCGCGGTAGAGCAGGTTGGTCTTCACCAGGCGCTCGCCGCCGTTGACGCCGCTGTCGCTCGCGGCCTCGCCCGAGCGTTCGGACAGGCTGTGGTCCTCGGTGCGCTGCATCAGCGCGCCGCGGCGGAACCAGTAGAGGCGGCTGTCGCCCACATGCGCCCAGCAGGCCTGGCCGCTCGCGCGGTCGACGAACAGCGAGACGATGGTGGCGCTCATGCGGCTCTGGTCGGCGAGCTCGCGCTGCTTGGCGCGGATCGCGTCGTTGGCCGCGGCGACGGCCTGCTGGATGTCCTCCTTCGCGACCGAGGGGTTGTCGACGAAGGTGTTGAGCGCGGTGTCGACCGCGATGCGTGCGGCGAGCTCGCCGCCGGCGTTGCCGCCGACGCCGTCGCTCACGACGAAGCAGGCGCTGTAGTCGTCGAGGTGGTAGCCGATGGCGTCCTGGTTGCCGCTGCGTTCGCCGACGCAGGAGAACTGCGAGGTCGAGATCGGAATCGACACGGCGCGTGTGGCTTCAAGCACGGCGGGCCTCCCTCAGGCGTTCCATTTCCTTGTCGTAGGCCTGCTGGAAGGCGCGGCCGAACACGGCCTGGAAATCGTCCTCCACGGCCGCGGTGGTCTCGGCATGCAGCTTCTGCATCTGGCGCCACAGGCGCGCCTCGCGGCCGCCGGGCAGCAGCTTCTCGCCCAGGCCGCCGTCGTGCGGCGTCTCGTTGCTGACCATGGCGGGATCGAAGCGCTTGAGCACGGTGAGCAGCGCCGCGCGCATGCCGGCCACCATGCCGAGCTGGTGCGACTGCAGGTCGCCGAGCGCGTCGTGCACGGCGGCCTCGGGCGAGAGGAAGCCGGGCATGCGCGCGCCGAACATCTGCATCAGCACCGCGCGGCCGTTGGGCAGGATCTTGAACGGGTTGTTCTCCTCGTCCACGATCATCGTGATCTCGGCGCGCACCTCGCGCTTGAGCATCGCGCGCGAGGACAGCAGCTCGATGGTGCCGTCGGTGAAGGCGCGCATCAGCCGGCCGAGCCGGCGCATGGCCTCGGTGTCGAGCGGCTGCTGGCCAGCCACGTCGGGCACGCCCGCGCCTTCGAGAAAAGCGCGGAACAGCTCGTCGTTCGAAGCCGCGGAGGTCGACGGTGCGGCCTGCGGTGCCGCAACGGGTGCGGGCGAAGGCGAGGGCGCGGCCGGTTGCGCCGTGACGGGCGCCGCCGGCACCGCCGCGGTCTCGACGCGCGCCGCGGGCGCCGTCGCGGCCGGTTCGGGCTTCGGTTCG
>CBHTTS010000066.1:0-21331 GCA_966095775.1 uncultured Variovorax sp.
ATACGCCTACGACCAGGCCGGGCGGCCGGTGCGCATCACCGATGCCAAGGGCGGCGTCAAGGTGCTCGTCTATTCGCCTGCGGGCCAGCTGCTGAGCTACACCGACTGCTCGGCCAAGACCAGCCGCTGGGAATACGATGCGCGCGGCCGGCTCGCCAAGGCCATCGATGCCGCGGGCAATGCCACGCAGTACCGCTATGCCGCGGGCCAGCTCGAACGCATCGTGCTGCCCGACCAGACCAGCGAGCGCTTCGTGCACGACGCCGAAGGCCGCCTGCTCGCGCACACCGATGCACTGGAGCGCACCACGCGCTACGGCTACACGCGCGCCGGCCTGGTCGCGAGCCGCACCGACGCCGCCGGCCGCTCGCTGCGCTACCACTGGGACCTGCTCGGCCGGCTCAGCGAACTGCACAACGAGAACGGCGCGCGCTACGACTTCCGCTACGACCCCGTGGGCCGGCTGCTCGAGGAGACCGGCTTCGACCGCAAGACCACCGCCTACGTCCACGACCCGGCCACCGGCGTGCTCGCCGAAGTGGTCGAGGCGGGTCATCGCACCGAACTCGCATTCGACCCGCTCGGCCGCCTGCGCGAACGCCGCGCGGGTGCGCAGTCCGAGCGCTTCGCCTACGACCGCAACGGCCGCATGATCGAGGCGGTCAACGGCGATGCGCGGCTGCAGTGGTTCTACGACGCGGCGGGCAACCTCACGCGCGAACACCACCACTACCTCGCGAACGGCCGCACGGCCGTGTGGCAGCACCGCTACGACGAGCTCAACCAGCGCATCGCCACCGTCCGCCCCGACGGCCACGTCACGCAATGGCTGACCTACGGCTCGGGCCACGTGCACGGTCTGCTGGTCGACGGCGAGGACGTGCTCGGCTTCGAGCGCGACGACCTGCACCGCGAGGTGCTGCGCGAGCAGCGCAACGGCCTCAACCAGCAGCAGGCCTACGACCCCGCCGGCCGGCTGCTCGAACAACGCATCGCCCGCACCCGGCCCGGCGCCATCGAGGCCGGTACGGCCGCGGGCATCCGCCGCAGCTACAGCTACGACAAGGCCGGCCAGCTCGTCGCGATCGGCGACAGCCGGCGCGGCAACCTGAGCTACCGCTACGACCCCGTCGGGCGCCTGCTCGAAGCCCACGGCCGCATCGGCCGCGAGGTGTTCGCCTTCGATCCCGCCGGCAACGTCGTCGACCCCGCGCCGTCCGAACAGGCCGCCAGCACCCACAAGCTGCTCGACAACCTGCTCAAGCAGTACGCCGGCACCCGCTACAGCTACGACGAACGCGGCAACATGACCGAGCGCGTCCGCAACGGCTGGCGCACCGTCTTCGAATGGGACGGCTTCAACCGCATGCGCGCGGCCACCGATGCGAGCGGCATCACCACGCGCTTCGGCTACGACCCGCTTGGCCGCCGCATCCTCAAGCAGTCGGGCGACGAGACGACCCTGTTCGGCTGGGACGGCGACGTGCTCGCCTTCGAGACCACGCAGAGCCGCTCAGCCCAGGAGGAGGGCGGCGAGCACGGTGCCAGCGTGCACTACATCCACGAGCCCGACTCCTTCGTGCCGCTGCTGCAGGTGCGTCAGCCGCGCGCGCTGGCGCTGAGCGAAACGCCCGACGTGAAGGCGCTGATGGCGGCCAACGGCGGGGTGTACGACATCGAGCTCGATCCGCTGTGGAACGGCGAGGCGCGGCGCGTGCCGCGCGCGTTCGATCGAAAGCAGATCGCGTTCTACCAGTGCGACCACCTCGGCACCCCGCAGGAACTGACGGACCACGAAGGCCAGGTGGCCTGGTCGGCGCAGTACAAGGCGTGGGGCGAGGCGAAGGAGGCGATCAGCGAGGCCGGGCGCCGGGCGGGGTTCAGGAACCCGATACGGTTCCAGGGGCAGTACTTCGATGAAGAGACGGGGCTGCATTACAACCGGTATCGGTACTACGATCCGGCGAGTGGGCGTTACACGTCAAGCGATCCAATCAGTATTCAAGGGGGCTTCAATCTCCACGCCTACGGCCCGAATGCGATTCAGTGGACTGACCCCATAGGTTTGACCCCTGACTGCTCAGTGCTGAAGAATCCGCAGGCGCTGATTTCGCGCCAGGGGCCCAGCGAAATGACAGGAAATAAGGTGAAGAGATATACGTCGGCCATGAGGGCGCAGGGCGGGTATGGCACTTTTCCTCCGATCGAAGCCGCCGATGTGGGCGAAGGAAAACTCGTCATCATCGACGGTCATCATCGAGCCGAGGCTGCGAAGAAGGCTGGGGTTCGAGAGGTACCGGTCAACGTCAGCACTGTCTCGCCAGACGTTGCGGAACGGCTGAAGGACGAGGCGGCAATGGCCCGTGCCGAAAGGATGATGAACAGATGCTAGGCAAGTCCCTCGATGAGATTCTTCGGATCGCTGTGGAGCTCGATGCGCTGCAGCGTCGCCTCTTGGGTGCCTTCTTCGATCAACACACTCAACTGACCGACTGGAAATTGCTGACCGACTTCCCTCGGATCGGCACAGTGAACATGGACGGTCAGACTTGGACGTACCGCAAGCATGGGCTGGGATACAGCTTCTCCAATGCCGCGGGTTGCGTGATCGATGTTCATAACCATTTCGCACGAGCCTCGCGCGCCATCGACGCGCATCGAATTTCTCAGTACCTGGAAACGACCGAGGGCGCTCAAGACGTGAATCTCTATCACGTGATCGAACAGGCGCTGCAGGCGCTAGAGAAGCAAGGTCGTCTGAAAAAAATCGCAAGCGGGCCGGACACATGGGAACTTGTCGATCGCTGACCTCCGGGTTTCCCATAACTAAATCCACTTGATTTAGTCCCTCCACTCCCCGATAGTCTCCCTGCGCCCGACCTCGAGCCCATGCCGCCCGAGCGCCGGTTCCACAGCCCGCAGGCGCTCCGCGCCGCTCAAGGAGACAAAACCATGTTCAGCTCCCGCTCCATCCTGGCCATGGCGGCCGCCTCGCTGTTCGCGGTGTCGACGGCCGCCGTCGCGGCCGACCAGCCGGTCATCGGCCTGGTCACGAAGACCGAGACCAATCCCTTCTTCGTCAAGATGAAGGAGGGCGCGCAGGAAGAGGCCAAGAAGCTCGGCGCCAAGCTGCTGTCGGGCGCGGGCAAGGCCGACGGCGACAACGCGGGCCAGATCACGGCGATGGAGAACATGATCGCGGCCGGCGCCAAGACGATCCTGATCACGCCGAGCGACGCGAAGGCGATCGTGCCGGCGATCAAGAAGGCGCGCGACCGCGGCGTGATGGTGATCGCGCTCGACAGCCCGGCCGATCCGCCGGACGCGACCGATGCGCTGTTCGCCACCAACAACTACACGGCCGGCGTGCTGATCGGCGAATACGCCAAGGCCGCGATGGCGGGCAAGCCCGCGAAGATCGTCGCGCTCGACCTGCTGCCGGGCCATCCGGTGGGCGCGCAGCGCCACAACGGCTTCATGAAGGGCTTCGGCCTGCCGGCCAACGACGCGAAGTCGAACGAGCTGTCGAAGGCGCCCGAGATCGTCTGCATGGCCGACAGCTACGGCGACCAGGCCAAGGCGCAGACGGTGATGGAGAACTGCCTGCAGAAGGCGCCCGACGTGAACCTGGTCTACACCATCAACGAGCCCGCGGCGGCCGGTGCCTACAACGCGCTCAAGCGCGCGGGCAAGGAGAAGGGCGTGATGATCGTCTCGGTCGACGGCGGCTGCCAGGGCATCAAGGACACGGCCGCGGGCATCATCGCCGCGACCTCGCAGCAGTACCCGCTCAAGATGGCCGCGATGGGCGTGGCCGCGGGCGTGGAGTTCGCGAAGACGGGCAAGAAGGCCTCGGGCTACGTCGACACCGGCGTGACGCTGATCGCGGGCAAGAGCGTGCCGGGCGTGGACAGCAAGGACACCAAGACCGGCGCCGAGCTCTGCTGGGGCAAGAAGTAGGCTGCGGCAGTCGCATACACAGGGAGCACATCGATGGCGACGACATCCGCGACGCACCGCATCCCCTGGCACGCGCTCGGGCCCTGGCTGGCCCTGCTGGGCGCCTGCATCTTCTTCGCGACCCAGTCCGACCGCTTCCTCACGGGCGAGAACCTCTCGCTGATCCTGCAGCAGGTGATGGTGGTGGGCGTGATCGCGATCGGCCAGACGCTGATCATCCTCACGGCGGGCATCGACCTGTCGTGCGGCATGGTGATGGCGCTCGGCGGCATCGTGATGAGCAAGTTCGCCACCGAGCTCGGGCTGCCGGTGCCGGTGGCGATCCTCTGCGGCGTGGGCGTGACCACGCTGTTCGGGCTGCTCAACGGCCTGCTGGTCACGCGCATCAAGCTGCCGCCCTTCATCGTGACGCTGGGCACGCTGAACATCGCGTTCGCGATCACGCAGCTGTATTCGTCGTCGCAGACCATCACCGACCTGCCCGCGGGCCTCACGAACCTGGGCACCACCTTCGCCATCGGCAGCACCGCGGTCGCCTGGGGCGCGGTGCTGATGCTGCTGCTGTACGCGCTCGCATGGTTCGTGCTGCGCGAGACGGCCGCGGGGCGCCACATCTATGCGGTCGGCAACAACGCCGAGGCGACGCGGCTCGTGGGCATTCCGACGCAGCGCGTGCTGCTGGGCGTGTACGTGGCCGCGGGCGTGCTCTACGGCATCGCCTCGCTGCTGTCGGTGGCGCGCACCGGCGTGGGCGATCCGAACGCGGGCCAGACCGAGAACCTCGACGCGATCACGGCCGTGGTGCTCGGCGGCACCAGCCTGTTCGGCGGCCGCGGCATCGTGCTGGGCTCGCTGATCGGCGTGCTGATCGTGGGCGTGTTCCGCAACGGCCTCACGCTGATGGGCGTGTCGTCGATCTACCAGGTGCTGGTGACGGGCGTGCTCGTGATCCTCGCGGTCACCGCCGACCAGCTCTCGCGCCGGGGAGCCCGCTGATGACGAACGCTGCCGCAACCGCCGCCCGCAAGGTGGTGATGGAGGCCCGGGGCCTCGTCAAGCGCTACGGCCAGGTCACGGCGCTCAACGGCGTCGACTTCGAGCTGCGCGAGGGCGAGATCCTCGCGGTGATCGGCGACAACGGCGCGGGCAAGTCCTCGCTGATCAAGGCGCTGTCGGGCGCGCTGGTGCCCGACGAGGGCCAGATCCTGCTCGACGGCCGGCCGGTGCATTTCCGCAACCCGCTCGACGCGCGCCGCGCGGGCATCGAGACCGTCTACCAGGACCTCGCGGTCGCGCCCGCGATGACCATCTACGAGAACCTGTTCCTCGGCCGCGAGCTGCGCCGGCCCGGCTTCATGGGCCGCGTGCTGCGCATGCTCGACAAGAAGAAGATGCTCGCCGAGAGCGCCGCGCGCATGGCCGACCTCAAGGTCGGCATCCAGTCGATGACGCAGGCCGTCGAGACGCTCTCGGGTGGCCAGCGCCAGTGCGTGGCGGTGGCGCGCAGCGCCGCCTTCGCGCGCCACGTGGTCATCCTGGAAGAGCCCACGGCCGCGCTCGGCGTGAAGGAGGGCAACATGGTGCTCGAGCTGATCCGCCGCGTGCGCGACCGCGGCCTGCCGGTGGTGCTGATCAGCCACAACATGCCGCACGTCTTCGAGGTCGCCGACCGCATCCACGTCGCGCGCCTCGGCCGGCGCGCGGCCGTGCTCGACCCGAAGAAGATCAGCATGAGCGACACGGTTGCCGTGATGACCGGCGCGATGAGCGCGGATCAACTGCCGGCGGAGGCCCATGCCTGATGCCGAAGCGGCCACTCGCGCGCCCGACCTGCTGCGCCCGCGCGGCTCGAACCAGGTCGGCATGCGCCAGTTCAACGAGCGCGTGGTGCTGCAGGCGCTGCGCGTGCACGGCAGCCTGCCCAAGGCCGAGCTCGCGCGCTTCACGGGGCTGAGCGCGCAGACCATCGGCCTGATCACCGCGCGGCTCGAGGAAGACGGGCTGATCGTCAAGCAGAGCCGCGTGCGCGGCCGCATCGGCCAGCCCTCGGTGCCGCTCGCGCTCGACCCCGACGGCGCCTTCGCAATCGGCATCAAGGTCGGGCGGCGCGGCGCCGAATGGCTGCTGATCGATTTCGCCGCGCGCGTGCGCGAGCGGCACGCGATCGGCTACGACTTCCCCGATGCCGAGACGCTGCTGCCCGCGATCGCGCAGCACATCGAGCGGCTGCGCGAGGGGCTCGGGCCGCTCGCCGCGCGCAACGTCGGGGTGGGGCTGGCCGCGCCGTTCCAGCTCGGCGGCTGGCATCGCACCCTGGGGCTGTCGAAGGCGCAGTCCGACCGCTGGAACCAGATGGACCTCGCCGCCGAGGTGCGCGCGCGCACGACGGTGCCCGTGAGCTTCGCGCGCGACACGGTGGCGGCCTGCGTGGCCGAGCTCGTCGGTGGGCGCGGCCACGACCTGAAGAGCTTCCTCTACATCTTCGTCGACACCTTCGTCGGCGGCGGGCTGGTGATCAACTCGCACCTGCACACCGGCGCGCACGGCAATGCGGGCGCGCTGGCCTCGCTGCCGATGCAGTCGGCGCGGGGCGGGGCGGGCGCGCCGCTGCCGCCGCAGGTGATGGCCGAGGCCTCGCTCTGGGAGCTCGAGCAACGGTTGCAGCGCGAAGGCCTCGATCCCGCCGCGGCCTACGACGAGCGCGCGCTCGAGGCGCCGTTCGCGCGCGCCACGCAGGCCTGGCTCGGCTCGGCCTCGCTCGCGCTCGCACATGCGATCGCGAGCAGCACGGCGGTGCTCGACCTCGCCGACGTGGTGATGGACGGCTCGATGTCGCGCCCGCTGCTGCAGGCGCTGCTCGCGCAGACCCGCGCCGCGCTCGACCGCTGCAACTGGGAAGGCCTGTGGCCGCCGCAGCTGCACGGCGGGCGCGTCGGCGCGCAGGCCAGCGCGCTCGGCGGCGCGATGCTGCCGCTGCACGCCAATTTCGCGCCCGATCCGGACGTGTTCCTCAAGGCGGCCTGAGCCTGTGGATGGCGCGGAGGCGGCCGCCGGCGTTACGGGGCCGCAGCGTGACGCCGTGACGTAACAGGGCGGAACGCGCCGGGACCGCGGCGAGGCCGTGCGGCCAATAACGAATACTTAAAGCTTCGGTTTCGTCGCCGCGCAGGCGCTTTCGCACCTCGGCATGCATGTTGCCCCGTGCTCGGTGCCGCGTGAGCGCACGCAGCCGAGCCATCATCCACGAGGAGCAAGGAGATGAACGACACCGCCCGCCATTTTCTGGACTGCTACGCCCGCGGCACCGAGCCCGAGGGCGGCTGGACCTTTCCGAGGGCGCTGCGACAGGCGCAGCTCGACTATTCGCCCGCGAGCCTGCAGCGCGTGAACCTGCTGCTCGACGAGATCCGGACCCGGCTCAATCCGCAGCGCGACGCGTTCCTCGCCATGCCCGGCGCGCGCAACTTCTGCGCGCTGCTCGCCTACTACCTCGTCGCCTATGTCGCGAAGCGCTCGGGCGCGCGCTTCGACTGGCACGACGCGGCCTCCGCGCAGCAGGCGATCGGCGCCGAGGCGCGGCTGCCGCAGGCGCCGGTGTCGCGCATCGTCGCGGTCGCCGGCGACGCGGGCGTGGCGCTGCTGCCGCTCGGCTGGATCGAGGAGAAGCTGTTCGGCGGTGCCGCGCCCGATTGCAGCGACTACCTGGCGGACGCCGCCGCGCAGCTCGACCACGCCGGTCCCTTCGTCTGGGCCGCGGGGGCGCGCTGCGCCGGCGTGCTGGCCTCGCATGCGCTGTACAGCCTCTCGTGGGAGGAGGACTTCCCGCCGACCGTGCTGCTGCCCGATGCCGACGGCCGCTGCACGCACTTCGTGCGACTGCATGCCGACTCCGCCGAAGGCGCGCTGCGGCAGGGCCGCGATGCGCTGGCCGACGCGGAACAGGGCCATCCCTACGCCGCCTTCGCGCACCAGGCCCACGTAATGCTGCCCTCGGGCCGGTCGAGCGACGCGGTGCTGGTCGAGCTGCGCTGCCATGGCGATGCGCCGCTCGCGCTCACGATCGCCTTCCCGTTCCGGCCCGCGAGCGATCCGCGCGGCTTCGCGATCCACGATGCCGAGCGCTTCGAGGGCGAGGTGCCGGCCGTGGCGCAGGCGCTCGTCAGCCAGGCGCTCGACGCGGGAATCGGCGACTTCGAATGGCCGTCGGGCTCGTGGTCCCACTACCGCGTGGCGGGCCCGGGGCGCTAAGGCTTCCAGCGCCGCAGCCCCAGTTCGTCGGCGAGCCGGCGGTAGGCCTCGATGCGCGCCTGCACGTAGCCTTCGAGCGCGGTGCCGGTGAGCGCGAAGGGATGCAGGCCGTGGCGCTCGCGCAGCGCCGCATAGCCGGGCGCGGCCGTGGCCTCGGCGAGTGCGGCGCGCCAGGCATCGACGGCGGCCTCCGGCACGTTCGCGCTCAGGTACAGGCCGCGCACCGTGGGCCAGACGATGTCCACGCTTTGCTCGCGCGCGGTGGGCACGCCGCTCAGGGCGCCGCCGAGCCGCGCGTCGGACAGCACCGCGAGCAGGCGCACGGCCGCACCGCCTGCGATGGCCTGCAGCGCCTCGGCCGCATCGCCGGGGAAGACGTCCACATGCCGGCCCTGCAGGGCCGCCAGCGCATCGCCGCCGCCTTCGAACGAGACGAAGCGCATCGCGCGGTGGTCGCGCCCGGCCGCGCGCACGAGCAGCGCGGCCTTGACCCAGTCCTGGCTGCCCACCGTGCCGCCGGCGCCGAAGACCAGCCGCGAGCCGTCCTGCCGCAGCGCCGCGAGCAGGTCCTGCAGCCGGCGCAGCGGTGAATCGCGGTGCACCGCGACCACGCCGTAGTCGGTGCCGAGCGTCGCGATCCAGCGCACGGCCGTGGGCGCATGCGGGCCGAAGCGGCCCTGCGCCAGGTTGAGCAGCGAACCGCTCGAGAACGCCACCAGCGTGGACGGCCCGCCGAGCCGGCCGGTGGCGACGCGGTCGAAGGCGACCGCGCCGATGCCGCCCGGCAGGTAGCGCTGCGCCAGCGGCGGCCGCGTCGGGCGCACCGCCTGCAGCGCATCGCGCGCGAGCGCGCAGGTGAGGTCGAAGCCGCCGCCGGGCTTGGCGGGACTCACGCAGTCGGCCGCACCGGCCGAGGGATCGCCGGCGCGCGCGGCGGCCCGGCGCGCCGTGCCGGGCGCGAGCAGCGCGGCGAGCGTGCGCAGCGCCTGGCGTCGGGTGGCGAAAGAGGGCTTCATGGCGAGCCGGCGCCCGGCCGCGGCCAGCGGATGATCGCATGCAGGCCGCGGCCGGCCGCGCGCGCCTCGAGCCGGAGCTCGCCGTGGTGCCGCTCGGCGATCGAGCGCGCGATCGCGAGCCCGAGGCCGAAGCCGCCCTTGCCGGCGCGGGCGCCGCGGCGGAAGCGCTGGCCCAGCACCGCGCGCTCCTCCTCGGTGAGGCCGGGGCCGTCATCCTCGACGTGGAGGCTCCAGCCGGCGGCGTCGCCGGCCGCGAACAGCGTGACCGTGCCCTCGGCCGGCGTGTAGGCGATCGCGTTCGCGGCCAGGTTGCCGAGCGCCTCGCGCAGCAGCGCGCGGTCCGCGACCGCGACGAGGCCGGCCGCGCCCGCCTGCAGCCCGAGGTCGATGCGCTTGGCGCGCGCGAGCGGCAGCAGGTCGACCGCCACCTCGCGCAGCAGCGCATCGAGTTCGAACGCGGACGGCGCGACCGCCGCGGTGTCGCTGCGCCCGAGCGCGAGCAGTTGCTGCGCGCTGCGCGTGGCGCGGCCGATCTCGGCGCCCAGCGCATCGAGCGCGGCGCGCACCTGCGCCGGGTCGTCGGCGCGCCTGGCGTAGTCGGCCTGCATCTGCAGCGTGGTGAGGTGCGTGCGCAACTGGTGCGAGGCATCGTCGAGAAACTCGCGCTGCTGCGTCACCAGCGCCTGCGTCCGCGCCATCTGCTGGTTGACCGCCTCGACCAGCGGGCGCACCTCGGCGGGCAGGCCGGCTTCGGGGATGTGCCGCAGGTCGTCGCCCGCGCGCTGCCGCACCTCGCGCGCGAGCCGCGACAGCGGCCGCAGCGCCGCCGCGAGCACGAGCGCGGTGCCGCACAGCAGCAGCGCGAGCACCAGCGCGTCGCGCAGCGCCGCGCTGCGCACGAAGCGGGCGGTGAAGGCCTGGCGCGAACTCGTGCTCTCGCCGACCTGGACCAGCACGCTGCGGCCGCTGCTGCCCGCGGGCGCGCGGTCGAGGTCGCGGCGGTAGGCCGCGAGCCGCACCGCCTCGCCGAAGTAGGTGGCGTCGTAGAAGGTCGGCACGCCGGTGGCGAGCTCGCCGGGCGGCGCGGGCAGGTCGGCGCTGCCGAGCTCGACCAGTCCGTCGGAGGTCGCGACGCGAAAGAACACCTGGCCGCTCGCCGTGAGCTCGAAGAACTCGAACATCGCGTACGGCAGCTCGACCGAGAGGCCGCCCGAGGCGGTCGAGATGTTGGCGTCGATCGACTTGAGCGCGCCGAGCAGCGAGCGGTCGTAGGCCGCGTTGGCCGCCGCGAGGGCGTCGTGCCGCGTCATCCACAGTTCGAGCCCGGTCACGGCCAGCAGCGCGGGAAACAGCAGCAGCGCGAGCCGCTGCAGCAGGCTCGCGCGGCGCAGCCGTTCGGCGAGGGCGCGGACGATGCGCACGCCTCAGCCCGCTTCGGCCTCGAGCATGTAGCCCAGGCCGCGCAGCGTGACGATGCGCACGCCCGTGCCGTCGAGCCGCTTGCGCAGCCGGTAGACGAAAACCTCGACCGCCTCGGGATGCACTTCGTCGTCGTCGGAGAACACGCGCTCGAGGATCTGCTGCTTCGACAGCGGCTCGCCGCTGCGCTGCAGCAGCACGCGCAGCACCGCCGCCTCGCGCGGCGACAGCGGCAGCGCCTCGCCCTGCAGCACGAACTGCCGCCGCGCGCCGTCGTAGGTCAGCGGCCCGCAGGCCAGCCGCGGATGCTCCACGCCGCGCGCGCGCCGGACCAGCGCATGGAGCCGCGCCTCGAGCTCGGCGAGCGCGAAGGGCTTGGCGAGGAAGTCGTCGGCGCCTTCGTTGAGCGAGGCCACGCGCTCGCCCAGCGAGTCGCGCGCCGTGAGGATCAGCGCCGGCAGCCGCTGGTCGCGCTCGCGCAGCCGCTGCAGCACGGTGTGGCCGTCCATGCCCGGCAGGCCCAGGTCGAGCACCAGCGCATCGTGCTCGCGCTGCTGCAGCGCCCGGTCGGCCAGGCGGCCGTCGTCGACCCATTCGACCTGGATGCCCGCATGCTCGAGCGCCTTGCTGAGCCAGGTGCCCAGGGTGTGTTCGTCTTCGGCCAGCAGGATGCGCATGGGCCGATGCTAGCGGCAGGGGGGCTCAGTCGGGCTTGATGTTTGCCCGCGCGATGACCTTCTGCCAGCGCGCCTGCTCGGCCGCGATGAACTGCGCGAACTGCTCGGGCGTGCCGCCCACGGCCTCGGCCGCGTCGGCCGAGAGCCGCTGCATCGCGTCGGGCGACTTCACCGCCTTCATCGTCTCGGCCGAGAGCTTCGCGAGGTGCGCGGGCTCGATGCTCGCGGGCGCGAGCATGCCGTACCACTGCGTCATCTCGAAGCCCGGGAAGCCCTGCTCGGCCACCGTCGGCACGTCGGGCAGCTGCGGCAGGCGCCGGGCCGAGCCGGTGGCGATGCAGCGCACCTTGCCGGCCTTGATGAAGGGGATGATCGCGGCTGCGCCGATGGCCGAGGCGTCGAGCCGGCCCGAGAGCAGGTCGGTCACCATCGGGCCGGTGCCGCGGTAGGGCACGTGCAGCATGAACACGCCGGCGGTCATCTTCAGGTATTCGAAGGCCAGGTGGCCCGCGCTGCCGTTGCCGGCCGAGCCGTAGCTGAGCTTGCCGGGCTTCGACTTGGCATAGGCGACGAACTCCCGCAGGTTCTGCGCGGGAACGTCGGGATGCACCACGTACAGGCTCGGCACCTTCGCGAGCAGGCTCACCGGCTTGAAGTCCTTGTTCGGGTCGTAGGGCAGCTTCGGGAAGATGTACGGATTGACCGCGAGCGTGCCGATGTGGCCGAGGATCAGCGTGTGCTGGTCGTTCGCGCGCGCCACCTCGCTCATCGCGATGTTGCCGGCCGCGCCGGGCTTGTTGTCGACGAACACGCTCTGGCCCAGCGTGCGCGAGAGCTCGGCGGCGGTCGAGCGCGCCACGATCTCCGAGCTGCCGCCCGGCGCGAAGGGCACGACGAAGCGCACCGACTTGCTCGGCCAGGCGGCCTGGGCCGCGGCGAGCGGGGGCAGCAGGCCGCCGAGCGCGAGCGCCGAGCCCTGCTGCAGCCATCGGCGGCGCGTGGGCGAAGGGAAGGCGGCCTGGAAGGGGCCGGGGCAGGGGTGGGGCATGGCGAGCGTCTCCGTCTTTCTGTTCGACAAGCCCGCATCGTGCGCGCGCGATGCTGTCGGAATGCTGTCAGATCAGGTTGCGCATCGCCTGCGCGGTCTCGCGCAGCACCGGCAGCACGCGCGCCACCGCGTCCTCCGAGCTTTCGTGGCCCATGGGCATCGTGATGTTGAGCGCGCCCACGAGCGTGCCGTGGCGGTCGCGCAGCGGCACCGCGATGCCGCGCGAGTTGAGGTCGAGCTGCTGCTCCGACAGCGCCCAGCCCTGGGCCCGGATGCGCGCGAGCTCGAGCTTCATGCGCTCCATGCTCGCGATGGTGTGGGAGGTGAACACCGTGAGCTGCCGCGTGGCGAGCCAGTCGGCGAGCTCGGCGTCGCCGCGCAGCGCGAGCATCAGCATGCCCGAGGCCGTGACCTGCGCCGGCACGCGCGCGCCGAGCACGTAGCCGGTGCTCATGCTGCGGTTCGGGCCGTTGCGGGCGATGTAGACCACCTCGTCGCCGTCCATCACACTGAGGTAGGCGATCTCGTTGGTGCCGGCGGCCACGCGCTGGAGGAAGGGCTGCACCACGCGCGGCAGCCGCGCCGATTCGAGGTACGAGCGCCCGAGCCGCAGCACGCGCGGCGTGAGCCAGAACAGCTTGCCGTCGCTCGCCACGTAGCCCATGTGCTGCAGCGTCAGCAGGTAGCGGCGGGCGGCGGTCCGCGTCATGCCGGTGCGTTCGCCGGCCTGGCTCGCGGTCAGGCGCGGGTGGGCGTCGTCGAAGGCCTCGATGATGCTGACGCCGCGCTCCAGCCCCGCGATCCAGTCGCGCTTGTCGAGGCCGGGCGGGGGCGCGCCGTCGTCCTTGGGAGTGCTCGCCATAGTGTTAACCCTGAGTTTGATCGATTGTCGAATACGAGAGAACGATTATCGAACGTTTCCAAGGCCGGACGGCTGCGGGGGGACCCCGATCGGTCTATAAAGCCGAGCATCCGCCCCTCGACAGGGCGATTGACGAACGGAAGCACGTCCATGAGCCATTCCATCAACGGCAGCACCCAGGCCTACCTGATCCCGGGCGATCCGGTGCGCAACGTGCGCCTGCCGCGCATGTTCAACGCGGCCTTCGAGCGCTTCGGCATCGACGCGGTGCTGGTGCCGGTGCAGGTGCCGCTGCGCGACTTCGCCGTGTTCTTCAAGGCCGCCTTCCTCGCGCGCAACGTGCTCGGCATGGTGATCGCGCCGCCGCACAAGCCGCTCGCGGTCGACCTGCTCGACGGCTGCGGCCTGTTCGGCCGCGTCGCGGGCTCGGTCAACGTGGTGCGCCGCATCGAGAACAACGAGCTCGAGGGCGACCTGTTCGACGGCGAGGGCCTGATCGGCGCGCTCGACCACTTCAACATCCCGTTCCGCGGCAAGCGCGTGCTGATCCTCGGCGCGGGCGTGAGCGCCGCGGCCATCGGCGTGGCGCTGGCCGAGGGCGGCACGGTGGACGGCGCGGCGCAGATCGCCTTCCACGACACCTCGGCCGGCAAGGCCGCGGGCGTGGCCGCCAAGCTCGACGCCTTCTTCGACGCCGACGTGACGGCGGTCGAGAGCAACGCGCCCGAAGGCTACGACCTCGTGATCAATGCGACGCCGCTCGGACTGGTCGAGGGCGACGCGCTGCCGGTCGACGTGGCGCGCATGGACGCGCACGCGGCGCTGTTCGACATCCTGCTGCGCAACCAGCCCACGCCGCTGGTGCAGGCGGCGCGCGCGCGCGGGCTCAACGCGCAGGCCGGCTTCGAGATGCTGATCCAGCAGATGCCGCACTACTTCCGCTACTTCGGCCATCTCGATGCGGCCGCGGCGATGGCCGCCGACGCGAACTTCCTGCGCGAGATCATCTATCCGCCCGCGATGCACGCGGAGATCGCGAACCCGCTGCGCTACAGCTCGCCGAGCGTCGCCTGAACCGCCGTTTTTTCCCCACGTACCGCAACCCACCATCCGAATGATCTCCGGCAAGACCACGCTCATCGCCCACCTGGGCTATCCCACCGAGGCCTTCAAGGCACCGATGATCTACAACCCCTGGTTCGACAAGCAGGGCATCGACGCGGTGGTGGTGCCGATGGGCGTGAAGCCCGAGGACTATGCGCTGTCGCTGGCGCAGATCTTCCGCTTCTCGAACATCCGCGGCGCGCTGGTCACGATGCCGCACAAGGTCACGACCATGTCGCTCGTCGACGAGGTCACGCCGACCGCGCGCGTCGCGGGCGCATGCAACGCGATCCTCAAGCGGCCCGACGGCACCCTGCTGGGCGACCAGTTCGACGGCGCGGGCTTCGTGCGCGGCGTCGAGCGCAAGGGGCGCCTGTTCCGGGGCGCGCGCGTGCTGGTGTCGGGCGCGGGCGGCGTGGGCTCGGCCATCGCGGCGTCGATCGCGGCCGCCGGCGCGGCCGAGCTGATGCTGTTCGACGCGAACCCGGCCTCGGCCGAGGCGCTCGCGGCGCGGCTGCGCGAGCACTATCCGCGGATGAAGGTCGCCACCGGGTCGAAGGACCCGGCGGGCTTCGACGTGGTCGTCAACGCCACGCCGCTCGGCATGAAGGACGACGATCCGCTGCCCTTCGACGTCGAGCGCATCGCGCCCGGCACCTTCGTCGGCGAGGTCGTGATGAAGACCGAGTACACGCCGCTGCTGCAGGCCGCGAAGGCCAGGGGCTGCGCGGTGCAGGTCGGCACCGACATGCTGTTCGAGATGATTCCCGCCTACCTCGAGTTCTTCGGCTTCGGCACCGCCTCGCCCGACGAACTGCGCGCCGTGGCGCAACTGAAGTACTGAGGAACCCCTCCATGAGCATCTTCGAAGGCTTTCTCTCCACCTCCGAGACCCTCGGCGCCTTCAGCGACCGCGCCTTCGTCGACGCGATGCTGCGCTTCGAGGCGGCGCTCGCGCGCGCCCAGGCCGCCGAGGGGCTGATCCCCGAGAGCGCGGCGCATTCGATCGCGGGCAGCTGCAAGGTCGAGCTGTTCGACGTGGCCAAGATCGTGCGCGAGAGCGGCCGCGCGGGCAGCGTCGCGATCCCGCTGGTCAAGGCGCTGCGCGAGGCGGTGGGCCTGTTCAATGTCGAGGCCGCGCCCTTCGTGCACTTCGGCAGCACCAGCCAGGACGTGATCGACAGCGCGATGGCGCTGGTCACGCGCGAGGCGGTGGCGCTGATCGAGACCGACCTCGCGAAGGCGGCCGATGCGCTGCTGCGCCTCGCGGTCGCCCATGCCGAGACGCCGATGCTCGCGCGCACGCTGATGCAGCCGGCCTCGGTCACGAGCTTCGGCTTCAAGTGCGCGGGCTGGGCCGCGCCGCTGGTGCGCAGCCGCATCCGCCTGCGCGAGGCCGCCCGGCATGCGCTGCAGCTGCAGCTCGGCGGCGCCGTCGGCACGCTGGCGCAGATGAAGGGGCAGGGCGCCGCGGTGCGCGCGCACATGGCGCGCGAGCTCGGGCTCGGCGACCCGGGCGCGACCTGGCACACGCAGCGCGACGAGTGGGTCGCGCTGGGCTGCGAGCTCGGCCTCGTCACCGGCAGCCTCGGCAAGATCGCGGTCGACGTCGCGCTGCTCGGGCAGTACGAGGTCGGCGAGGTCACCGAGCCCAGCGAGCCCGGCCGCGGCGGCTCGTCGGCGATGCCGCACAAGCGCAACCCGGTGGCCTCGATGGTCGCGATCGCCGCCGCGCACCGCGCGCCGCAGCGCGTGGCGGCGCTGCTCGGCGCGATGCCGCAGCAGCACGAGCGCGCGCTCGGCGCCTGGCAGGCCGAGCTGGCCGAATGGCCGCAGCTCCTGATGTCGGCGCACGGCAGCGTGCGCGCGATGGCCGCGGCGCTGCCGGGCCTGCAGGTCGATGCCGCGCGCATGCGCGCCAACATCGAGCGCCTGCGCGCCGAGCTGCCGCGCAGCGCGGCCGACGAATGGTTCGATCCCGCGCTCGCCACTGCCGCGGGCCAGACCGCGCGCGCCGAAGCGAAGGCGCTCCAGGCCCGTCTCTCCGACAAGGAACTCTCCGCATGACCACACCCGAACAAAGCCCCGGCGACTACGAAGCCGGCCTCGTCAACCGGCGCCGCGTGCTCGGCGATGCCTGGGTCGACCGCTCGCTCGCGAACCGCAACGAGTTCAACGCCGAGTTCCAGGAGCTGATCACGCGCCATGCGTGGAACGACATCTGGGGCCGGCCGGCCCTGGGCGACCGGACGCGCCGCTTCATGGTGCTGTCGATGATGCTGGGCATCCACGCCTACGAGGAGTTCGCGATGCACGTGCGCGCCGCGCTCGACGGCCCGCCCGAGTCGCGCCTCACGCCCGACGACATCAAGGAGGTGATCCTGATGGCGGCCATCTACTGCGGCGTGCCGGTGGCCAACCACGCCTTCGGCATCGCCACCGGCATCCTGCGCGAGAAGGGCCTGCTGCCGCCAGCGGCGGCGCGGTGAGCGCGCCGCGCCCCGCGGGCGGCGGCCGCCGCTTCGAGCCGGGCTTCGCGCTGCTGCTGCCGCTGCTGCTCGCCGCGCAGCCGGTGGCGACCGACAGCTACCTGCCCGCGCTGCCGGCGATCGCGGGCGAGCTGGGCTCGGCCAGCACCAGCCTCACGCTGTTCGTGCTGGCCTTCGGCTGCGCGCAGCTGCTGTGCGGGCCGCTCGCCGACCGCTTCGGCCGCCGGCCGGTGCTGCTCGCGGGCCTGGGCTGCTACGTGGTCGCGGCGCTCGGCGGCGCGTTCGCGAACGGCGTGCCGATGCTCGCGGCCTGCCGCACGGTGCAGGGCTTCTCGATGGCGGCCATCCTGGTCTGCGCGCGCGCCGCGGTGCGCGACCTGTATCCCGCGCACGAGGGCCCGCACGTGATGGCGCGCGGGCTCACGGGCCTGGGCGTGGTGGCGCTGCTCGCGCCGCTGGTCGGCGCCTGGCTGGTGCAGGGCGCGGGCTGGCGCTGGGTGATGGGGCTGATGGCGCTCTACGCGGCGGTGCTGCTCGCGCTGTGCTGGCGCGGCTTCGGCGAGACGCTGCCGCCCCTCGCGGCCCCTGGCGCCGCGCCGCGCGGCAGCACGCGCGCCGTGTTCGCGAGCCGCAGCTTCCGCGCCTGGGCCTCGCTCGCCGCCGCCACCTACGGCGGTCTGTTCTGCTTCCTGCTGCTGTCGCCGATGGTCTACATCGGCTACCTCGGCTGGTCGCCCGCGTGGTACGGCTGGATTCCCGCGGGCGGCTCGCTGGTCTACATCTTCAGCACCACCATGTGCCGGCGCCTGCTGCGCCGCCACGGGCCGGTGCGCACGGTGCAGCTCGGCGCCGCGCTGAGCATCGCGGGCGCATCGGTCCAGGCGCTGGGCTGCTGGCTCGCGCCGGCGAGCGCGCTGCCGCTGCTCGCCGGCCACGCGGTCTACTGCCTGGGCCACGGCATCCACCAGCCCTGCGGCCAGGCCGGTGCCGTCGGCGAGCTGCCGCACCTGGCGGGGCGCGCCGTCTCGTGGTCGGGTTTCGGCATGATGATGGTGGCTTTCGCGGCCGGCCAGATCGCGGCACAGTTCGTCGATGGCGGCTACTCCCGCGGCGCCTGGCCGATGGTCGTGCCGATGCTGCTCGCGGGCTGTGCGCTGCTCGCGATCGCCTTCGCGTGGCTGCCGCGTCTTCAACCCTCTTCGATCAGGAAGGAAACACCATGACCCGTTTGAACGTCGTCCGCGAAGGCAGCGGGCCCTTCGTCGTGCTGAGCCACGCGCTCGGCTGCGACCTGCACATGTGGGACGGCGTGGCCGAGCAGCTCGCGCGCGGCCACACCGTGATCCGCTACGACCACCGCAACCACGGCGGCTCCGAGGTCGTGCCGGGCGCGCTGCGCATCGAGACGCTGGCGCAGGACGCGGCCGAACTGATCCGCCGCGAGGCGGGCGGCGAGCCGGTGCACTTCGTCGGCCTCTCGATGGGCGGCATGACCGCGCAGGCGCTCGCGGTGCGACATCCCGAGCTGCTGCGCAGCATCGTGATCGCGAACTCCTCGGCCCACTACCCCGACCAGTCGCCCTGGCGTGCGCGCGTCGAGACCGTGGCCGCCAAGGGCGTGGCCGCGATCGCGCAGGGCGCGGTCTCGCGCTGGCTCACGCCGGGCTACGTCACGACCGGCGAGGGCAAGGCCGCGGCCGAGGCGCTGCACGCGGTGCTCGTGCGCACCGACGCGCAGGCCTACATCGAGAGCTGCAACGCGGTGGCCGCGATCGACTTCCGCGACAGCAACCGCCGCATCGCGGTGCCCACGCTGGTGATCGCGGGCGTGCAGGACGAGGCCACGCCGCCCGCGATGTCCGAGGCCATCGCCGCCGCGATCCCGCATGCGCGCCTCGCCACCATCGACGCCGCGCACCTGAGCGCGGTCGAGCGGCCGGTGGAGTTCAGCCAGCTGCTGATCGATTACTGGCGCAGCCTGTGAGAAAGCTGGGGCAGGGCACTCGCCCGGTCCCTAGGTCAAACCCCTAATCCGTTCGAACAGTGCACGCAAGCGTTCGATCATCGAACGCGTGCAGTGCGCCAAGCGTTGTGGGCGGCGCTGGCTGTTCCTACAGTCATCCCCCATGCATCGTTCGATCGCCACCGTCTCCCTCAGCGGCACGCTGCGCCAGAAGCTCGAAGCCGTCGCGGCGGCGGGTTTCGACGGCATCGAGCTGTTCGAGAGCGACTTCGTCAACTTCAACGGCTCGGCCCTCGAACTGCGCCGCATCGCGGCCGACCTCGGGCTCTCGATCGACCTCTACCAGCCGTTCCGCGACTTCGAGGCCATGCCCGAGGCGCAGTTCCGGCGCAGCCTGGAGCGCGCCGAGCGCAAGTTCGACCTGATGGAGGCCATGGGCGCGCCGCTGATGCTGTGCTGCTCGAACACCTCGGCGCTGGCAGTCGACGACCCGGCGCTCGCGGCGGCCCAGCTGCATGCGCTCGCCGAGCGCGCCGCGCGCCGCGGCCTGCGCGTGGGCTTCGAGGCGCTGGCCTGGGGCCGCTTCACCTCGCGCTATGCGCAGGCCTGGGAGATCGTGCGCCGGGCCGACCATCCGGCGCTCGGCCTGATCCTCGACAGCTTCCACACGCTCTCGCTTCAGGACGATCCCGCGGGCATCGCGCGCATCCCGGGCGAGAAGATCTTCTTCCTGCAGATGGCCGACGCGCCGCTGCTGTCGATGGACGTGGTGCAGTGGGCGCGCCACCACCGCGCGTTCCCGGGGCAGGGCGAGTTCGACGTGATCGGCTTCTTCGAGCAGGTGCTGCGCGCGGGCTACGCCGGGCCGCTGTCGCTCGAGATCTTCAACGACCTGTTCCGCGAGACGCCGAACCGCCGCACCGCGGTGGACGCGATGCGCTCGCTGCTGTACCTCGAGAGCGAAGCGCGGCGCCGGCTCGCGGCGGAACCGGCGGCGAAGCCGCTGCCGGCCGCGGCCGCGCTGTTCGAGCCGCCGCCCGCGCCGGCGCTCTCGGGCCTCGGCTTCATCGAGTTCGCGGCCGACGAGGCCGCCGCGCGCGCGCTCGGCGCGCTGTTCGAGCAGCTGGGCTTCCGCCGCATCGGCCGCCACCGCTCGAAGGCCGTGGCGCTCTACCGCCAGGGCGAGATCAACCTGCTCGTGAATGCCGAGCCGGGCTCGTTCGCGCGCGGCCGCTTCGAGGCGCACGGCACCTCGGTGTGCGCGCTCGGCGTGCGCTGCGCCGATCCGCAGGCGGCGGTGGACCGCGCCACCGCGATGTGCTCGCAGCGCCACGACAGCCCCGTCGGCCCGGGCGAGCTGCGCGTGCCCGCGATCGTGGCGCCGGGCGGCAACCTGATCCACTTCGTGGCCGAGTCGCTCGGCGCGGACGGGCTCTACGAGGCCGACTTCGTGCTCGAGCCGACGGCCGAGGTGCAAGGCGCGGGGCTCGCGCGCATCGACCATGTGGCGCTCGGCCTCGCGCTCGACCAGCTCGACACCTGGGTGCTGTTCACGCGCGCGGTGCTCGGCCTGTCGCCGGGCGAGAGCCTCGAGCTCGCCGATCCCTTCGGCCTGATCCGCAGCCGCGGCGTCGCCAACGCCGACCGCAGCGTGCGGCTGGTGCTCAACGTCTCGCTGAGCCAGCGCACCCGCACCGCGCGCACGCTGAGCGTGACCGGCGGCGGGGCGGTGCACCACATCGCGCTCGGCTGCGAGGACATCTTCGAGAGCGTGGCGCGGCTGCGCGCGCGCGGCGTGCGCTTCGTGCCGATCTCCGACAACTACTACGACGACCTCGCCACGCGCATCGACCTCGACGCGGCGCTGATCGCGCGCATGCGCGCCGCGGGCGTGCTGTTCGACCGCTCGCCGGCCGGCGACTACCTGCACATCTACACCGAGAACACCGAGGGCGGGCTCTTCTTCGAGCTCGCCCAGCGCACCGCGGGCTACGACGCCTACGGCGCGCTCAACGCGCCCGCGCGCATGGCCGCGCAGGCGCAGCAATGAATCCCTGATCCCTTTCGTCAAACCGGAGACACAACATGGCAAATCCAACGGCCCGTGAACCGCAGGGCAGGCACCAGTCGAAGAAAGCCGCCGCGAGCGGCTGGATCGGCTCGGCGCTCGAGTACTACGACTTCTTCATCTATGCCACCGCGGCGGCGCTGATCTTTCCGCAGATCTTCTTCCCCAAGGGCGATCCGAAGACCGCGATCATCGCCTCGCTCGCGACCTACGGCGTGGGCTACATCGCGCGGCCCGTCGGCGCCTTCGTGCTCGGCCACTGGGGCGACACGCACGGGCGCAAGCAGGTGCTGGTGCTGTGCATGTTCCTGATGGGCTTCTCGACCGTGGCCGTGGGCCTGCTGCCGACCTACGACCAGGTCGGCCTGCTCGCGCCCGCGCTGCTGGTGCTGATGCGCCTGATCCAGGGCTTCGCGGTCGCGGGCGAGATCTCGGGCGCGAGCTCGATGATCCTCGAGCACGCGCCCTTCGGCCGGC
>CBHTTS010000067.1:0-21092 GCA_966095775.1 uncultured Variovorax sp.
GGACCGCGCCGCCGCACGAAGCAGGCCGGCGGCACCATCGAAGGGCGTGACGGGCCGAGCGTCAGGGTGGTCGCGAATGCGTTCATCGCGCCCAGTCTAGGAGCGCCCCCGCGGCCGCACCAATGGCAATTGCGGCATGCGCCATAACGCAAATGCATGGCCCGGCCGGCGCCCGCGCGGCAGGCGCGGGCGCGCCGTCGCGGCCGGGGCGCGGCCGTGACGACTTTAGGTTGCGCGCCGCTCAGATCCGCAGCTGCCAGGTCTCGCGCGCGTAGTTCGCCAGCCCTTCGATGCTCTGCGGCAGCACGGTCGACTCCGACTTCACGGCGCCGCCGCGCGACGGGATGTAGCGCACCTCGATCTGCCCCGCCTGGGCGGCCTTCGGATCGCTGGCCGGGAAGCTGCCGTCGTTGTCGTTCATCCGGTCGTCGGTCAGGCCGTGCATCACGCGCACCCACTCGCCGGTCGGGATGCCCTGCGGGCCGTCCTTGCCGAGCCGCTCGCGCAGCAGCGCCAGGCCCTCGTCCACCGTCTTGCCCTGCGACTTCATCAGCGCGTTCCAGGCCACCATCGGCGAGACGCCCTCGTGCGTGCAGTCGAGCATGGCCTTGGCCTGCGCATCGCTGAAGCCGCGGTCGAGCAGCGCGTTGCGCAGCGCCGGGTCGCGCTGCGCCTCGCGCGCGTCGACCTGGTCGTAGTGGTGCTTGATGTTGTAGAACTGCTTGATCCCGGTGAACACCGCCACGCCGATGCCGCCGATGGTCGCGACCTCGCCGGGGATCGCGAGCAGCGCCCCGAGTTCGACCGCGCCCGCGCGCGTGAGCGCCGCGCCGGTGACGTTGATCAGGCCCACGCCGCCGTCGACCACGCCGCCCACGCCCATGCCGATGTTGGTGTAGGTGACCCAGGCCGGCACCGTCTTCGCCTGCCCGACGGCGAGCGAGAGGTCGGCCACGCCCACACCCGCGGTGCCGAGGCCGAACACGTACTTCCAGGCCATCTTGCCCTCGATGTCGGCCGCCGCGCCGTCGATCACGCGGTTGCCGGCCAGCGAGCGCTCGGCCATCAGCGTGGTGTAGGGCTTGGCCATGAAGAAGGCCTGCGTGGGCGCATAGATGCGGTGGTACCACTGCGTGTAGTCCTGCACGCCGTCGGCCAGCGGCCGCAGGTTGGTGAGCTCGGTGCTGACGTTGTGCGTCACGAAGCCCGCGTTGGCGACCCAGCGCAGCGCCTGGCCGAAGGCCGTGTTGGCGTTGGTGACGTTGTTGACCGTCTTCGCGCCCACGCCCAGCAGCTTCTGCAGCTTGCCGTCGAGCTCGGCGCCGAGCCGCGCGAACTCGTCGATGCGCGCCGCGTTCGGCAGGTTCGGGTCCACCGCGGCGGCCTTGGCGACGTACTCGTCGACGATGGCGGTGCCGCGGCGCACCTCGTCCGCGTTGAGGCCGAGCACGTTGGCCATCTTCTCGGTCTTGGTCCTGAACGCGTCCCAGCGCCTGGCGTAGCTCGCCGGGTCGGCGACCATGCCGTTGAACTGCGCGTCGGCCACCATCGACCACACCATGCGCGTGGTGCCCGAGACGTGGCGCGTGACGAACATCACCGGGTTGATCAGGTACTCCGTCATCGTGCGCGGATCGGGCACGCCCTGGGTCTCGCGCGCGAGCAGCGTCTGGCGCAGCTGCGGGCTCTGGCTGATCGCGAGCTTGACGTCGTCGCTGTCGTACACGTTCTTCACCGTGCCCTCGAGCGCCTGCTCGGCGCCGGCCGGCTTGGCGGCGACGCGCAGGCCGTGGAGGCTTTCGTGCGTCTGTTCGAGCGTGCGGCCCCATTCGCCGACCACGCGCGCGGCCTCGTCCGACTTCGCGGCGGCCTCGGGGTTCACGCGCCGGTACTGCGCGATCGCGTTGGCGATGCGCTGCGGCGTGCCGTCGGAGAAGTTCGCCACGTAGAAGGCCATCGAGGCGCCGGTGGCGTTGTAGCCGGCGGTGCCGCGCAGGTTGCCGATCGCCTCGTCCAGGTGCTGCTGCTGCGCCTGCAGGCCCTTGTCGATGCCGCCGAGCACGGCGTTGCGCAGGTCGTCGCGGCCGCCCTGCCGCGCGAGCGCGTTCGCGAGTTCCACCGGCAGCTTCACGCCGCCCTGCACCACCGCGCCCTCGATCGCGCGCGGCAGGCTGGCGGCGAACTCGGGCCGCTGGGCGAAGCGGTCCTTCAGCAGCTCGGCGGCGAAGCGCTCGGACCAGGCCGACGCCGGTGCGCGCGCGTCGGCGGCGTCGGCGACGATCGCCAGTCCTTCGACGAACTTCTCGAACTGCGCCATGCTCGCCAGGTCGTCGCTGGCGTCGGGGCGGCCCCGCTGCAGCAGCTCCAGGGCACCGCGCGCGACCGGCTCGGCGACCTCGGGCGGCGCGTCGCGGTACTGCGCGAGGTAGTCGCCGACGTCCTGCATCGGCATGTCGTCGAGCAGCGCCAGCGCGCGCGTGCGCTCGGCGTCGAACAGCGGGCGCAGCCCGGCCATGGCCTTGTCGCGCTCGGCCGCGCTGTGGCCGGCGTCGAGCCGCTGGCGCGCCTCCTTGGCGGCGCCGGCCACGTCGCCTTCGGCCAGGCGCTCCTGCACCACGGTCTCGGAATGCAGCCGGCCGAGCATCCCGGCATTGCCCTCGACCAGCGACTGGAAGGCGCGGCCGTCGGGGCCGATCTCGATCAGCGTCGCGGTCGCGAAGGCCGCCGGGTCCTGGCGCGCCAGCTCGCGGCTCTTGTCGGTGACGAGCGCGGGATGCTCCGCCACCAGCCGCGCGTAGTCCATCTGCGCCTCCACGTCGGCGGTGGTGCCCTTGAGCAGGCCCGAGTCGCGCAGCGCGTCGCGCACCGCGAGGTCGCTGCGCGCGTCGAAGCGGCCCTGCGCGATGAGCTGGGCGCGCTGCCGGTTCGCCGCGGCGACCGGGTTGACGCCGCGCTGCGCGTCGGCGCGGATGGTCTTGAGCATCTCGGCCGAGAAGGCGCCCCAGTGGCCGTCGGCCCTGGCCTGCAGCGCGCGCACCTCGGCCGGGTCGGCGCCGGGCTGGCGCGCGAGCGCGTCGGCGTCGCGCTGCTGGTGCTGCGCGAGGCCGAGCGTGACCTCGGCCGCCACCGAGAACGGCTCGGCCTTGGCCTGGAAGCCGTCCGCGGCCTGGTGGTGCGGTGCGGTCGCGGCGATCGGGTTGCGCGGCAGGCCGACCACGCCGGTGGGCACGTCGTGGCCGGTGTCGATCGGGCTGATCGCGTTGGCGGTGGTGATGCCCACCGCCGCCACCAGGCCGAGCGTGATCTGGCGCCGCACGGTCTTGCCCAGGCCCCAGCCGCCCGGCAGCGTGGGCTTGGTCTCGACGCTGCCGAGCGTGAACGCGTCGTCGCCGCGCGTCACGCCGCGCAGGCCGTTGGCCGCGTCGCCGCGCGTGGGCTACTGTTTCGAGACCACGACCCAGTCGTCGTTCGACTGCGGCCGCGCCTCGCGCGGCGGGCGCGCGCGGCTGGCGCGGATCAGCAGGTTCGGGTCGTCGCGCTGCTCGCGCGTGGGCTTGTCGCTCTGGCGCGTGATCTCGCCGGTCTCGCGGTTCTTGATGCGCCAGACGGTCTCCTTCGGCGCCTTGGGCTCGAGGCCGAACTTGGCTCCCATCTCGCGCCGCGGCATCAGGCCGCCGAAGCCCTCGCCGGGCGTGCTGTTGCCGTACCAGCGCACGGTGCTGGTGCCGCGCGCGACGCGGCCCTGGCCGTCGATCTGCGCGCGCGTCAGGTCCACCGCCCCGGCCGGATCGGCATAGAGGTCCGGCTGCCCCTTCACGCGGTAGACGTAGATGTTGTCGTTGCCGAAGCCGCCGCTCGTGAGCCGGCGGTGCACGTCGGGCCATTCGTCGCCGCGGAACGCGGCGCTGCGCGGCTCGGCCGGCCCCGGGCCGCCGGGTTTCGGCGGCACGCCCCTGGGCCCGGCCTCGCCGCCGGCCTCGGGGCCGCCGTCGGCCTTGACCTGCAGCGCGGCCTGCCGGTAGAGCTCGGTCATGCCGACGTGCACCGTCGGGCCGTAGCCGGCCGCATGGTCGATGCCGGCGCGCGACTGGCTGTCCACGCCGCCCTCGCGCGTGATGGCGCGCATCACGCGCCGCACCTGGTCGGCCGTGGGCAGCAGGTCGGCGCGCTGCTGCAGCACCTCGAGCGCGGCCACGGTGGCGTCCGCGCCCCAGCTGCCGACGCCGGCGGTCACGAGCTGGTCGGCCGTGACCTCGGAGGCGATGCGCTGGCCGTCGGGCGCGCGGCGCACGCGCTTGTCGACGTTGCCCCCGCCCACCTCGTTGCCCACGTCGAGGATCGCGAGCTGCTGGATCTTCGGCGCGTCGTCGGCGCGACCGCCGTTGATCTCGCGCGCCGCGTAGAAGAACTCATCGAGCGCCACCACGTGGTCGGTGATGCGCTCGCCGGTCGAGCTCCAGTACTGGCCGTTGGCGTCGCGCCCCGGCGCCTCGACGCTGACGATCGCGTCCGGATCGAGGCCGCGCAGCATGCGCAGCGCCTCGCTCTTGGCGTGCGGGCCGATCTGCAGGCCGAAGGCCTGCACCTCGATGTCGTCGCGGCCGAGCACCGCGAGCGCCGCCTTCAGCGGCTTCACGTTGGCGGGCAGTGTGATGCAGGTGGTGTCCTTGCCGAGCTTGGCGAGCCCGGCCGCGAGCACCGCGGCGCCCTTGGTGCTGTCGGACTCCGGCGCCACGCGGCCGGCCGCGGTGCGGATCGGGAAGCCCGCCACCACCGCCACGCGCCCGGCATCGCCGAGCGTGCGCGCCGCCGCATAGGCGCCGCCCGGCACATGGATCGGGAAGCCGCGGCCCGAGGGGTCGAAGGCCTGCAGCGCGTCGATCGGGTCGCCGGCTTCGTCGCGCTCGAGCAGGCGCTGCGCCTCGCCGACCTCCACGTCGCGGCCGAGCCGCTCCAGCGGCACCAGCGTGACGTCGTCGCGCTGCAGCGCGATGCGCAGCGTCGCCAGCACCTCGCTCTGCTGCACCGTGGCCTTGGCCGGATCGACGTCGTTGCGGACCGCCTCGGCCTTGTCGGCCACCGCGGTGGTGATGCCGATGGCCCGGCTCGGCCCGGTGCCGGTGCCCGGCGGCAGCTGCGCCGCCACCTCGATGGCCCGCAGCGCCTGGTTGGCCATCGGGTTGGTCATCTTGACCTCGCCGCGCCCACGGTCCGCGAGCGACTTGGCGAAGAAGGGCTCCAGCTCCGGATAGTGCGTGCAGCACCACGAGACCGTCGTCACCTCGGGGTCGGCCGCGAGGATCTTGTCGGCGTAGTGGTCGGCGGCCGCCTGCATGCGCGCGCGCATGCCGGGGTCCATCGGGTCGGCCATGTACTGGTTGACGATGGAGGCCACGTCGAAGCCGTCGTCGGTGCCGCCCACGGGCAGCACGTTGCGGTCGCGGTAGACGCCGATCAGGTCGGTGCCCGGCAGCGGCAGCGTCGCGCTCGCCTCGGTCGAGAACGCCACCACGCGCTCGCCCTGGTCCACCAGGCCCTTGTGGAAGGCGCGCGTGCTGTCGATGAGGTCGATCACCGGCGCGCCGATGCCGCGCGCGTACTCGCCCTTGCCCGAGGTGCAGGCGGTGTTGCAGGCCATCACGATCAGGTCCACGCCGAGCTTGTCGAGCGTCTCGAGGCCGGCGCGCGTGTGGTCGGCGATCTGCTTCTTGGTCTTCGGCCCGTAGGTGCCCGCGCCGTGGTCGCCGACCATCACGAGGTCGACGCGCGCGCCCGTGGTTTCCTCGACCACGCGCTTGATCTCGGCGGCGGCGATGATGCCGCCCGAACCCGAATCGAACACGCCCAGCCGCAGCCGCACGCCGCGCAGGTCGATCGCCGGCGCCATCTGGATCTTCTCGGCGCGCACGCGCAGCATCGCGGCCACGGCCGCCTCGACGTCGGGCGACATGCCGCCCACGCCCGAGGTGCGGCCGCGCGCGTCGGTGGAGAACGGCACGCGGCTGCGGGTCTCGCTGTCGATGCCGCCGGCCTTCATCATCTCCATGACCATGCCGCGGATGGTGCGCTCGTCGGGCACGGCGCTGAGCGCGCCCGCGCGCCGCAGCACCTCGGTGCCGAAGGCGTAGCCGACCCAGTTGGTGCGACCGCCGGTCATCGCCACGTCGGCCGTCACGATCGACGCGATCGGCGTGCCGTCGGGCGCGGGCTGCACGCGCGTGTGCACGTCGGGATGGCCGCCGCCGACCTCGTTGCCGAGGTCGAAGCCGGCCACGGTGGTGATGCGGTCGTTGCGCGTGGCGTCGATGAAGAGCTGGTCGCGTGCCGCCGTGTGGTAGCCCACGGCCTCGCCGTGGCTGTTGCGGTACTCGCCGCGCTCGGTGCGCCCGGGCACGTCGAAGCCCATCAGCAGGTCGGGCTTATGGCGCCCGAGCAGCACCGACGAGCGCCAAGCGGCCATCCGGCCGCGCGCATTGAAGCTCTCGATCCGGTAGTGCTCGCCCTTGCGCTCGCCGAGCGCCTCGAGCGCCGCCTCGAGCACCTTGCGCTGGCGCCGGCCCGCGGCGACGTAGACCACCTCGGCGTCCACGCCGTGGGTCTGGCCCGCGTACATGCGCGCCGCCTTGCCCGCGACCGCCGCGCCGCCCGGACCGCTGGTCTCGGCGCGGCCGTTCTCGATCGTGTAGCCGGCGGCGATCATCACGCGCGGCGGCCGGCCCGCGGCCACCGCGCGGTCGATCGCCGCGATGGCGGCGTCGGCGCCTTCCTCGATGCCGCCCTGGCGGAAGATGCCCTCGGCCGGGCGGCCCACGGGCATGGTCAGCGCGGCGTTGTAGACGTGCGCGCGCCCGGCCGGCGCGCTCGCCGACAGGTCCCAGCGGTCGAACTGCGGGTTCGCGATGCCGACCGGGAACACCTTGCGGTCGTTGCCGACGTAGAACGCGCCGAGGATGTTGTGCGAGCGCGCCTTGCCCACGCGCGTCATCTCGCCGATGCCGCCCTCGGGCGCGACGCGGTAGATCCAGGCGCCGTCGTTGCGCTGCGCGACCTCCGCCTGCGCCTTCTCTAGCGTGTCGAACACGTCGCGGCGCTTGGCGCGCACGTCGTCGCCGCCGAAGATCCCCTTGCTCGGCGGGCGGGCCGAGACCACGAAGCACTCCTCGGAACCGGGCGCCGGGTTGCGCATCAGCGCCTGCGTCACGGCGCGGTCGGCGTCCGACAGGATCATGCCGGTCGGCAGCTCGCCGCCCTGCCCGGCCTGCTGCTGCTGCGCCACCGTGTCCTCCAGGTGCAGCGCGGCGGCCATCCAGTCGCCGTCGGTGCCGAAGGCCGAGGGCTTGAGTGGCAGCCCGTCGTCGCCCGCGCCGGCGGCGCGCTGCACGGGCCGGCTGCTCAGCACGACGGGACCTGCGGGCGCCGGTCCCTCGGGGGGCGCCTCGGGCAGCGGCCGGTTGTCGCGCAGCGCGTTGTAGAGCTGCTCGGCCCAGTCCTGGTACGCGGCGCCCGAGAGTTCGCGACCGGCGTAGGCGTGGAACGCGTCGAGCTTCTCGCCGAGCAGCGAGGCCAGGCGCTCCTGCGCCGCCCCCGAGAAGCGCGCCTGCTCCATCAGCGCGCCGATTTCGGGATTCATGCGCAGCAGCGCGTCGAGCGCGACGGCGGTGAAGGCGCCCTGGTCGAGGGTCCGCCCGTCGGCGCGCAGGTAGCGCTCGAGCTGGCCGTCGAAGCTCTCGTCGCCGGTGCGCGGACCGGAGCGCGCCTCCTCGAACTGCAGCTCCTTGCGCGCGGCGTAGGCCTCTTCGACCGGCAGGCCGGTGACGCGGTTGCGCGCGGGATCGAAGCGCAGGAAGCCCGACATCGGCTCGATCACGTAGGTGGGCCGCAGCGTCGCGGGATCGATGTGGTCGCGCAGCACGAAGACCTGGCGCTGGTTCTCGTTGCCGTGCGCGAGCTCGTGCGCGGCGACGCGCAGCGTCGTCGCGGTGCCGTGCAGCGCCTCGGCGGCCGGATCGCGCGCGACCAGCGCCACCCCCTCGCGCCGGTGGTAGATGCCCAGGGTCTTCTCCGGGACCTGGCCCGGGTCGACGACGCGCAGGTCGACCGGCTTCATGCCCGCCTGCTCGCGCCAGGCCTGCAGGCCGTCGATGTCCAGGCCCTGCTCGCGGCTCGGCAGCGCGAGCAGCTTCGCGCGCGCCTGGCGGGCGCGGTCGAGCGCCTGCGCCACGCGCGGGTCGTCGGCGCCGATCTGCGTCACGCGGCCCGAGCGGTCGACGTGGTAGATCGTCGCGTCGTCGGGCACGTGGAGGAAATCGTCGCGCCCGGTGCTGCCGGGCAGCACCAGGCCCGAGGGCCGGGTCGCGGCCTGCACCACCGGATAGCTCACGCGCAGCGCCACTGCGGCGGGGATGTCGCTGCGCAGGTTCTGCGTCACCTCGCGCACGGTCGCGGGCGCGCCGCCGTCGGCGTCGAGGTGCACCGTGGCGAGCACGGCCTCGGGCGGCACGCGGCCGTCGGCGCCGAGCTTGGGCTCGTAGACGATCGCGATGCCGTCGTGCGCGCGGTCGCCCTCGCCGGCCTGGGCGGCCGCGAGCGCCTCCTTGAGCGTGGCGTAGCGCGCGGGCGGCAGCGCGGCGGTGGCGGCGGCATCGCCGGCCTCGGCGTAGGCCGCGCGGCGCTGCGCCGGCGTCACGCCCTCCGCCGCGCGCGGCAGGCCGTGCTCGGCGGCCGTGAAGGCCATGCCGGTGTCGGCGTCGTACGGGCTGGCATGGACGTAGAAGGCGGTGTCGCGCAGCGTGCCGCCCGAGCGCAGGATCGCCCCGAGCGTGGCGGCCCAGCTGGTCTGGTGCAGCTCGCTGCCGGGCGGCGGCAGCACCGGGTCCGCGCCGCCGTCGCCGCCGTCGGCCGGGCTCGCGCTGGCGCTGTCCTGGCCCTCGGGTTCGATCGGCACCGGCCGCGAGAGCAGCGGCACCACGCCGTCGGTGTGGATCTCGCCGCCCTCCTTGGTGGCGTGCACGACGAAGGCCGCCTCGCCGGGGCCCGCGTCGGGGTTGCGCTCGATGCGGATCTGCTCGAAGCCGGCGCTGCGCAGCCGCTCGTGGATGGCGGCGGACTGGTCGGCGTCGATGTCGCGCTCGATGTCCGAGTCCTCGCCCTTGCGCGGCACCGGGTTGTCGGCCTTGCCGGACCGGCCGCTGGCCTTGCCGCCGCCCGTGCCGGCGGTGCCGGTGTCGGCGGCCGAGGCCACGGCCTTCTGCGTGTCGAACGCGATGTGCAGCTCCACGCGGCCGCCGGGCGCCACCGCCTCGCCCGCGCGCGCGGGCAGGTCGCCGCCTTCGAGCAGGTGCGGCAGCGTGGCGTCGGTCACCACCAGTTCGCGCACGCTCGCGGGCGTGACGCCGTCGAGCTGGTGCACCTGCGCCGTCAGGTCGATCGGCTCGGCGCCGGGTTCGCCGGGGCGCAGCAGGCCGGGCGCGGCGCCGGCGGCCTCGGCCTGGGCCTGCGCCTGGCTGCGCGCGCGCGCGGCCATCGCCGGATGCAGCGCCACGTTGTTGAGCGTGCCCGGGATCACCTGCAGCGAGGCGGCGATGATCTCGCCGCGGTTCATGTGGCGGCCCTCGTTCGCGAGCGCGATCAGGTCGCCCGTGCCCAGGCCCGCCGCGCCGTCGTTGAGGAACTGCGCGCCGAGCCCGAAATAGGTCAGCTGCTGCTTGACCGGCGCGCCGGCGGCGGCCGCCTGCGCCTGCGCCGCCGCGGGTACGCCCTTCCAGAGCGGGATCGCGCCCGAGATGCCGCCCGTGATCGGCGCGGTCAGCAGGCCCGCGGCCGAGCTCACGACGGTGCCGCGGATGCGCTTGTCGCCTTCCTCGGTGCCGAGCTTGCCGTCGAGCCCGACGCGCCCGGTCTCGACCAGCACGCGGCCGCTGCCGTCGACGGCCTGCGACACCACGCCGGCGCGCGCGCCGACCACGGCGCGGCCCGCGAGGTTCAGCGTGCCCTTGCTGCCGACGAAGGTGCCGTTGGCCAGCAGCTTGGCGCTGACCGAGGCGCTGGCCTTGATGCCCGCGCCCACGCCCGTCGCCGTGACGGCATTGGTCGCGGCATCGACCAGGTCGTCCTTGAGCGTGAACTTGACGTCGTCCCAGCTCGCGTTGCCGGTCAGCGCCTTCGCCTGCAGCGTCCACATCGAGCTGTGGCCGTCGGCGTAGATGTCGCGGCCCTGGGCCGCCGCCACGATGTCGCCCGTGGTGTCCCAGAGCTGGTTCACGCCCATCGCGACGCCGAAGCCGACCGCCACGTTGCCGCCCGAGGCGATGGTGGCCGCGATGCCGGCCGCCGCGCTGACCGTCATGCGCACCGCGTCGTCGACCACGCTCCAGGTGCCGTCGCTGTCGCGCACGCGGTCGGCGAGCTTGTCCGACTCGACGTCGTAGCTGTCCATGAACTCGTTCTCGCGCCGGGCGTATTCGGAAACCGAGATCCGCCCGGCCGCGAGATCGTTGCGCAGGTCGCGCGAATCGCGCAGCTGCGTCTCGGTGTAGCGCTTCGCGTCGTCGGCCGAATCGCCGGCCATGGCGCCCCATGCGTCGCGCACCCAGGTGTGACCCTCGATGCCCTTCTTGATGCCCTCGAGGTCCTTCGTGAGCCGGTCGTGGTCCTTGTCGCCGATCTTCAGCAGCTGGTCGGTGAGCGCATAGCGCAGGTTCATCGCCGACTGCATCTGGCGGCCCTGCTCCGACGCCGACAGCAGCTTCTTGATCTCCCCGCTGCGGTACTCGGCGGCGCGCAGGCTGCGCTGGTCGTCGTCGCGGCCGTGGCTGTCGAGCTCCTTCTTCAGGTCGGGGTTGCGCACGCCCCACTGCGCGATGTAGTCGTCCACCGCGCGCGTCTTGTCGCGCATCGGCTGCTCGGTGATGTCCTTGATCTGGCCCTGCACCCGGGTGGTGGCCTCCTGGTTGTCCTCGGTGTACTTGTCCTCGGCCTTCTTGAGCGCCTCCGGGTCGGCGCGGTCGGGCGCGGAGATGGTCTGGAGGTACTCGTCGTGCTTCTTGTTCTCGCCCAGCTCCAGGCCCTTGACCCGGCCGTCGGCCAGGGTCTTGCGCAGGTCGTCGAGCGTCTGCTGGCCCTCGAAGTTCTCGGAGAACAGCGTCGGGTTGGCCGTGGTCCAGGCATCCTTCTTCTGCTGCAGCCGGTCGACCTCGCCCTGCGTCAGGCGGGTGTTGGCCGCGTTGCTCGCGATCGAGGCATCGTCGTAGCGGATGCCCGCGGCCAGCGCCGCGTCGCTCGTCGTGTTGCGCGCGACCCAGGCCTCGCGCGCGGGCCGGCCCGCCGCCGTGAGGTACTCGGTGCCGTGCTCGTCCATCATCTTCTGCTGCTGGACGAAGGCCTTCCATGCCGCCTCGTTCTCCTCCTGGGCGTTGCGGTACATCGGGCCGGGCGGGCGCTGGCCCTCGGCCTCGCGCTTCTGGATCTCCTTCTCGTCGAGGCCGTTCCACTTCCAGCTGCGCTTCCAGTCCTGAAACACGGCCTGCAGGTCGGCGTCGGCCGCGGTCTTGGCGTCCTGCGCCTTGACCTGCGCCAGGCCGGCCTTCGCGAGGTCGACGTCCTTGTCGGCCACGTCCACCAGCCGGTCCACGTGGTCGAGCAGCTCGAGCCGCCCGTCGAGCGCCTTCGCCGCCTCGGCCTGGTCCTTGCTGCCGGGCCGCGCGTAGGCATAGTTCTGGTAGGCCACGCGCGCCTGCTCGTCGACCGTGACCTGCTGCTGCTTGACCAGCGCCGCGGTGGCCTTGGAGCCCGCGATCGTCGCCTCGCCGCGCGCGTAGTCCTGCTGCTGCGCCAGGTGGCTGCGGCGCGCGCCGAGCTCGGCCGTGGGCTCGCCCATGCGCTTGTAGAGGCGGATGGTCTTGTCGAGCTCGGCGATCTCGCGCCCGATGTCGTCGACCTGCGCCGCCTTGCCCTCGGCCTCGTGCTGCAGGTAGCCCACGCCGCCCGTGACCTCGACGCGCTCGGACTTGCCGGTCTTCGGATCGACCTGCGTGACGGTGAACTTGCTCTTCCCGTCCACGTCCTTGCGCCGCGTCTCGCCGTGCTGCCAGTCGGTGGTCTCGACCACCACGCGGTCGGTGTCCGGGTCGTAGAGCGTGCGGATCTCGACGTCGCCGTTGTCGCTCGTGGGCTTGCGCACGTCGACCGTGCCCTCGGGCAGCGCGGCGAGCACTTCGTCCTCGGTCATCCCGAGCGACTTCGCGGTCTCGGCGACCGACTTCCGGTCGTCGAAGATGGCCTTGCGCGCGGCCTCGCCGGGCCCTTCCTTGGCATCGGGCTCGCCCATCAGCACGGTGCGGCGGCCGCCCGCGCTGGTGGCCACCACGCGCGTCGTGCCGTCGGCGCCGACGGTCTTCTCGAGCGTCGAGCCGTCCTTGTTGAAGGTCTTCACCGTCGTGGGCACGCCAGCCACCACGAGTTCCTGACCCGGCTTGAGCGCCTTGCCGTAGTCCACCTTCGGGTTCAGCGCCAGCAGCTTCTCGGGCGTCAACCCTGCGGCCTTGGCCACTTCGAGGTAGCCCTCGTAGTCGGCCACCGGCCGCGTGACCTGCGCGCCTGTCAGCGAGGTGGTGGTGTCGGTGCGCAGGCCGTTCTTGTCCACCACGCTGACGGTGCGCGTGCCCGCGGCGGCGTCGATGGTGGTGGTCGTGGTGGCGCCGGTCTTGGCGTCGGTGGTGGTGCGGCTGTAGCGGCCGGCGCCCTCCTCCTTTGCATCGATGGCCTTCTGGCCGCCGGGCGCCTTGGCGTCCGTGATGCGGCCCGTGACCGAGAGCGTGTCGTGCTTCGTGTCGCGGCTGTAGGTCAGCGTGTCCGCGCCGCGCTGGATGGTGGTGGCCTGCACCCCGTCCTGCGGCGCGGCGGTGCTGATCTTCACGCCCGCCGCATTGGCCTCCGACAGCACCTGGTCGACGCGCATCTTGCGGTCGGTCGCGATCTGCTCGACGCTCTTGCCGTCGGCGATGTCGGTCAGCGTCTTGCGCACCTCGGGCGTGACGACCGGCTGCGCCTTCTGCGCCAGCGGCGTGAACACGGCCGTGCCGCCGTTCGGCGCCAGCAGGTCGCCGCCGCCCGTGTTGCCGCTGCCCAGCACCGGGGCCGGCGCCGACAGCGGGCCGAGGCTGCCGAGCGGCAGGTTCGTGGGCGGCGAGACCTGCAGCAGCTGCGTGAGCGGCGTCTGCAGCGGATCGTCGGCGGGCGCGGCCGCGATCGGCAGCGTCGTGGCGGGCGCGGGCGCGGGCGGTTCGCCCCAGAGCTCGCTGTTCGCCTCCTCGCCGACCTCGCCCGCGAACTTCTTCGTGGCCGCGTCGGCCTCGCCGCGCAGCGTGGTCGCCTTCGCGCGCGCGTCGTCGAGCGCGCTCCACTCCTCCTTCGTCACGGTCGACGAGGGCCGCCCCGCCACGGGCGTGAGCTCGACGACCTTGGCCTCGGCGTCCTGCGCCTTGCTCTCCTTCTCCTGGGCGTCGAGGTAGAGCTTCGAGAGATCGCCGGTCTTCTGCGCCTGGTCGCGCTCGCCCTGCGCGTCGGCCACCTTCTTGTCGGTGGCGGCGCTGGCCTTGGCCTCGGGGCTCTTCTTCTGCTCGCGCTTCTGCTCGATCTGCGCGTTGAGCAGCGTGACGTCCTTGTCCTTCAGCGCGGCCTGCGCGCTCGCCTCCTTGGCGCGCGCGTCCTCGAGCTTCGCGTCCTGCTGCGCCTTCTTGGCCTTGGCGGCGTCGGCCAGCTCCTTGGTCTGCTGCGCACGCGCTTCCATCGCCTCGGCGTGCTCGCGCGCCTCGCGCGCCTTGCGCTGCGCCTCGATGGCGCGCTTGCGCGCCTCCTCGGCCTGGCGCTGGGCCTCGCGCAGCTTCTCGAGCAGCGCCTCGAGCTGGCGCTGCAGCTCGCGCGCGCGCGCCGCGGCGTCCGATTCGGCCGAGCCGGCACCCTGCGGCTGCTGCGCCGGCTTGACCGGATTGGGCACGCTCACCGGCATGCGTACGCTGCCACCACCATCGGCAATCAACATGGTTCGGTCCTTTCGATCGTCGGTTTCTCGAAGTTCATTCCGCGCCCTGCGCCCAGCGCAGCAGCCTGGCGACGCGCGCGTAGAGCGCGCGCGGGATCGGCTGGTCCTCGGGCACTTCGTCGTAGAGCCGCTCGGCCAGCGCGGGCTCGAATTCGGTCGGCACCAGGCCTTCGCTCGCGAAGCGGCGGATCTGCGCCGCCACCTCGCCTTCGCCGCGCGCCATCACGCGCGGCAGGTCGTGCTCGCCGAGGTACTGCAGCGCCACCGCCACGCGCGGCGAATGGATCACGGCCGAGGCGGCGCGCACGCGGTCGTTGAGGCTGGCGTACACGGCCTCGAAGTGGGCGGTGCGCCGCCGCGAGCGGTTGATGGGGTCGCCCTCCATCTCCTTGTATTCCTGCCGCACCTCCTCGATCGACATGCGCTGCTGCTTCATGAACTCGTGGCGTTCGTGCACGTAGTCGACCACCGCCATCACGGCATAGATCACCACCGCCCAGCCGAAGGCCGCGAGCACCATGCGGGCCGAGGCCGCCATGATCCCGTCGGGCCGCGCGTAGCCGAGCTTGAGCGCGGTGTCGACGAAGCCGCGCACCACCACGAACATCAGCAGCGCGAGCAGCGCGGTCTTGGCGCACATCTTCAGCAGGTTGACGAGGCTGCGGGTCGAGAAGATGCGCTTGAGTCCCTCGGCCGGGTTCATGCGCGCGGCATCGGGCTTGAGGCGCTCCCAGGCCGCCACCCCGCCGACCTGGAACAGCGAGCCCACGACGCCGGCCGCGGCGGTGATCGCCATGATCGGCAGCGTTCCCCACAGCAGCGTCTCGCCGGTGTGCAGCAGCAGCTCGGCGAAGCGGTCGTCGGGCGCCGTCAGCAGCGTCGTGCTGGTCGCGTGCAGCCAGAGCTCGCGCAGCAGCTCGTAGACGCGCTGGCCGCCGAGCCACATCGAGACCACGACCACGACGAACACCACGGTCGAGGCCACGTCGGTGCTGAACACCACCTCGCCGCGCCGGCGCGCATCGCGCAGGCGCTTGGCGGTCGGGTCCTGGTCCTTCTCTGCCATGCGGGTCCCCGTGCTAGAGCGTGGAGCGAAGGAAGTCGAGCACGCCGTTCTCCGGCCGCAGGAATTCCTGCAGCGACTCGTAGACGAAGTACAGGAACAGCAGCATCATCAGGTGCGCGAGCAGGCTCTTGAGCGGCTGCGCGAAGACGAACACGTTGAGCTGCGGCGCCACCCGGCCGACCAGGCCCACGCCGAGTTCCACCAGCAGCAGCACCACGATCACGGGCGAAGCCAGCTTCACGATCCACAGGAACAGCGTGTCGCCCTGGCGGATCGCGAACTGCTCGAGCACCAGCCCGAGGTTCGGGAAGAACGAGCCCACGGGCCAGATGCGGTAGGAGTCGACGATCACGCCGAGCATCGCGAGCAGCCCGCCGGCCGAGACGAACAGCGTGATCACCATCCAGCCGAGGAACTCGCTGGTGGCGCCGTTCTCGTGCCCCGCCACGGGATCGAAGAAGGAGGCGTTGCTCGAACCGGTCTGGAAGTCGATCAGGTCGCCCACGCTCTGGATCGCCCAGATGAAGATGCCGAAGCCCAGGCCCAGCAGCACGCCGATCAGCGCCTCCTTGCCGGCGATCCAGACCCAGGTGGCCATCGAGGCCGCGGGCACGTCGCCGGCCACGGGCGACATGAAGATCGCGAGCAGCAGCAGCAGGGCGTTGCGCACCGTGCCGGTGAGCATGCCGCCCGAGAGGAAGGGCACGACCGAGAAGATCGCGAACAGCCGCGGCAGCGTCAGCACGATGGCGGAGAAGAACTTCTCCAGGCTCGCGAGTTCGAGGCTTTCCATGGCTAGGCGCTCCGCCGCAGCGCCCAGGCCTGGGTGCCTGCTTCGTCGTTGGCGTCCTCGCGCCGGCGCTCCTCGAGCCGCAGGCGCTCGCCGCGCTCGCGCTCGTGCATGCGCCGCGCCTTCTCGAGCTCGCCCTGCGTGGCGCGCAGCGCGCGCCGGCTGCGCTCGAGCAGCTGCTCGCGCTCGGCATGCGCCTCGAGCGCCTGGGCCGCGGCGCGCTCGGCCTCGGCGATGCGCGCGTCGAGCGCGCCGCTCCAGGCGCCGGCCTGCCGCAGTTCGGCCATGCTGCATCCGCCCCCCGCGAGCGCGCCGCGCGTGGCCTCCCAGTGCCGCAGCTTGTCCTGCTGCTGCTGCGCGCGCCGGTCCTCGGCCTGCTGCAGCAGCGCGCCGCTGCGCTCGGCGGCCGCGCGGTCGCGCGCGACCTCGCCCAGCGCGAGCGTCTTCTGGTGCTCGCGGACCTCGGCCAGGCGCTGCCAGTCGATGCTCATGCCGCCCTCCCCGCGCCCGGCGCGAAGCGCAGCAGCGCCGCGAGCGAGCGTTCGAAATCCTCGCTCGCGTCGGGCGGCTGCGAGAGGAAGTCCAGCATCGCGGGGCGCGCGCGGATCGCCTCGTCGGCGAGCGCGTCGGTGCCGGGCCGGTATTCGCCGATCTGCACCAGCAGCTCCATCTCCTGGTACTTGGCGAGCAGGCTGCGGAAATGCGCGGCCGCCGCGCCGTGCGCGCGCGAGGTCACGAGCGGCATCACGCGGCTCACGCTCGCGAGCACGTCGATCGCCGGGTAGCGGTTGGCCGCGGCGACCTTGCGCGACAGCACGATGTGGCCGTCGAGGATCGAGCGCACCTCCTCGGCGATCGGGTCGTTCTCCTCGTCGCCCTCGGTGAGCACCGAGTACACGGCCGTGATCGAGCCCGCGCGGCCCTGGCCCGCGCGCTCGAGCAACTGCGGCAGCATCGTGAAGATCGAGGGCGGGTAGCTGCGCCGGGTCGGCGGCTCGCCGCTCGCGAGGCCGATCTCGCGCTGCGCGCGCGCGAAGCGCGTGAGCGAGTCCACGAGCAGCAGCACGCGCTTGCCCTGGTCGCGGAAATGCTCGGCGATGGTGGTCGCCACGTAGGCCGACTTGATGCGCTCCATCGGCGGGCGGTCCGAGGTCGAGACCACCAGCACCGTCTTCGCGAGGCCCGCGGGGCCGAGGTTGTGCGCGATGAACTCCCCCACCTCGCGCCCGCGCTCGCCGATCAGCGCGATCACGTTGACGTCGGCCGTGGAGCCGCGCGCCAGCATGCCGAGGAAGGTGCTCTTGCCCACGCCCGGCGGCGCGAAGACGCCGATGCGCTGGCCTTCGCCCACGGTCAGCAGCGCGTCCACCGCGCGGATGCCGGTGGCGATCGGCGCCTCGATCATGCGGCGCGCGAGCGGGCCCACGGGCTCGCGGTGCACCGGCAGCCGCGCATGGGCCGCGAGCGGGCCCAGCGCATCGATGGGCTGGCCCAGCGCATCGAGCACCCGGCCCAGCAGGTGCGAGCCGACCGGGCACGAATGGCCGCGTCCGGTGGGCACCACCTCGGTCAGCGCGGAGATGCCGGTGATCGCGCCGAGCGGCGTGAGGATCGCCGTGTTGCCGCGGAAGCCCACCACCTCGGCGAGCAGCGGCGACTCGCCCGGCGTGACCAGCTCGCAGAGCTCGCCCACGTGGGCCTGGATGCCGGTGGCGTCGATCAGCATGCCGACGGCCTTGCTCACGCGGCCGCGCATCGCGACCGGCGTGACGTGCGCGAAGGCCGACTCGAGCTCGGCGACGATGCCGAGCGCGGCGTCCGAGAGGCCGGCCGCGGCGGCGCTCACGACGGCCTCCCCGGCGGCGCCAGCATGCCGTCCTGCTCGACGGCGCGGCGGAAGGCCTCGAGCTGCGCATCGACGCCGATCTCGAGCACGCCGGTCGAGGTCTGCACCAGGCAGGCGCCGGCCGGCAGCTCGGGGTCGGGCACCAGCGTGATCGCCATCTGCCAGTTGGCGTCGCTGCGCAGGCGGTGCAGGGTCTCGCGCATGTCGGCCTCCTGCGCCGGCGCGACGCGGACGGTGATGAACGACTCGGCGCGCAGCAGCGCCTCGACGCGCGCGAGCGCCGAGCGGAAGAGCGCCACCGGATCGGCCTCGGCGAGGAACTGCCCCACCGCCTTGACGACGATCTGCGCCATCGAGGTCCTCAGCGCATGCAGCTGCCGCTCCACCGCCATGCCCTCGGACACCAGCTGCGTCGCGTACTCGGCCCGCGCCTGCGCGAGTCCCTCGTCGTAGCCCTGCCGGCGGCTGGCCTCGGCGCCCGCCTCGGCCTGCTGCGAGATGCGCGCGGCCTCGCGGCGCGCGGTCTCGACCACGTCCGAGGCGTCGAGCAGCGCGGCGTACTCGTTCTCCTTGAGCACCTTGCGCTCGCTCAGCAGCTGCAGGTTGTCGGTGGTGATCAGAAAAGCCAGTCCCATTGCGGCAGTCTTTCGGGAACGATGCAGGACAGCATCAGCTCGTGGAGTTGCTGGGCCTGGCGCGGCTCGAGGGCCGGCACGCTCAGGGCCGAGATGCGCCGCGGCAGCTTCAGCCGCAGGCGCTGCAGCACCGCCGCGCTCTCGGACGCGGCGGCACCGAGCAGCAGCCGGTGCCCGCGGTCGAGCACCACGCGGCCGGTGGCGAGCGGGCGCTGCTGCAGCGTGGCGGCGTCCATGCGCAGCTCGGTGAGCTGGGGCACGCGGTCGAGCACGAACTCGGCCGCGTCGCGGTCGAGGCGGCGCGCCTGGCGCCGGATCTGCGCGCCCGCGCCGCCGCGCAGCCTGAACAGCGGCAGGTGCGCGCACAAGCCCAGGTAGGCCGCGAGCCGGCGCAGCGAGGCCGCGTCGAGCAGCGCGAGGCGCTTGAGCCGCGAGTCGAAGTTGTAGTCGGTGCCCGCGCGCGCGGGCGCCTGCGCATGGCGCAGCATCGCGGCCAGCACCTCGCGGCCCGCGGGCCCGAGGCGCGCCACCGCGCGGTGGCGCGCGGGCCAGTCGGCGGGCAGCCAGCTCGGGTGCAGGCCGTCCTCGGGATGCAGGTTGAAGCGCGTCACCAGGCGCACCAGGTCCATCGGGCCGGGCGCGGCCGCGGGCGGCGGTGGCGGCGCGGCGGCAACTTTCATGGCCGCTTGTGGAGCACCTGGCGCCGCATCCAGGTCCGCCAGTCCTGGCCCTGGCGGCGAGCAGCAGCAGGCCCAGCAGCACCATCGCGGTCCGCTGCGGCAGCACGCCCATGACCAGCGGCGCGCCGGGCGCCGGACCGGCCTGCGCGGCGCCCGCCGTCGGCCGCGCCTCGAACAGCGAGAGCGACACCTGGTCGTGCGTCAGGCCCTCGATGCTGTGCGACACCATGTCCTTGACCGCGGGCGCCAGCAGGCGCAGGTCCACGTCGGGCCGGTGCTTGATGAAGACCGCCGCCGACGAAGGCCGGATCTTCTCGCTCAGCGGATCGTTGGCCGGGATCACCACGTGCACCCGCGCCGAGATCACGCCGTCGACGTTGCGCAGCGTCTGCGACAGCTCCTGCGAGACGGCGTAGATGTAGCGCATGCGCTCCTCGGCCGGGGTCGACACCAGCCCCTGCTTCTGGAACACCTCGCCCATGCTCACGTAGCGCTCGGCCGGCAGGCCCTGCGCGCGCAGCACGTCGAGCGCATGGCCGAGCCGGTCCTCGTCGACCTCGACCTGCCAGCTGCTGCCCTCGAGGCGCGTCTTGACCGCGCCGATGCCTTCGGCCGAGAGCGCGGCGACCATCTCGTTGGCCTCCTGCTCCTTGAGGTTGGAATAGAGCGCGACCTTGCAGCCCGAAAGCGCCAGCAGCAGCGCGAGCAGGGCCAGCCAGCGCGGGCGCAGCAGCACGGCGCTCATTGCTGGTTCTTCAGCAGGCTGCCGAACAGGCTGGTCGCGGCGCTGGCCAGCCCGGTGGAAATGTGCATCCGCGCGAACATCATGTTCGCTTCCATGGCGTGGTCGGTCATCACGAACATGGTCTTGATGGGATCGGCGAAGTCGATCGATTCGAGCATGCTCTTGCGCATGTCCTCGATGGAGCGGACGTTGCCCGAGAGCTGCGCGGCCAGCGCCTTGGCGGCGTCGCCGATCGCGCTCGGCGCGCTGGTGCCGGCGGGAACCTGCGCGCCCTGCATCATGTTGGCGAACATGCGCGTCTCGGCCGGCTCGAAGCGCGAGGCCTGCGCGCCCTGCGGCGAGGACGAGGATGCGGCCTGCGCGGCCTCGGGCGGCAGCACGCCGGCGGCGGCCTGCGAGGCGATGGGATCGGTCATGGTGTCACTCTCCTCGGGAAGGGGGAAAAGCGCCGCGCGCGAAGCCCGTGGCCGCGCGCGGGCCTGCCGTCAGTTCTGCTTGGCGGACTGGCGGATGTCGTTGCCGGTGGACTTGGCCACTTCGGTGCCGGCGGCGTTGGCGCCGTTGACCGTCTGGGCCGTGGCCGCGGCGCCCGAGATGGTGGCGCCGGCCGCCATGCTGACGCTCATCAGGCGCGCCTGGTCGGCGGCGGCTTGCTGCATTTGCTGGATCGAGGTGTCGACTGCGCTCATGGAAAACTCCTGTCAAAGGTTGGTGGAGGTGGTTGCACCTGGGGGTGAAGTGCCGCGCGCCCTGCGGGGGCACGGCCATCCCGCGCGGCCGGCGGTGCCGGCGCACGGAATCGGGGGGCGGACGACGCGGCCTGCGCGCATGCATGCGTCATCTCGCGGGTTTCCTGTTGGGCACGCCGCCGCTGAGCACGAGGCCGTCGGCGTCGATGCGCTTGAGCTCGGCGCCCGAGCGCAGCACCGAGCCTTCGTAGTAGCGGTTGCCGTTCGACAGCTGGATGTGGCGCAGGCCCTCGCCGTCCTCGGTGATGCTGACCATGCGGGCGGGCAGCACGCTCTGCCAGGCCTCCCACTGCGCGCGCATGTCGGCGCCGGCGTCGGGCTCGGCCCGGGGCTTCTCGCGGTACTGCACCTTGTCGGACACCAGCACCGAGGGGTGCAGGTCCTCGCCGAGGCGGCGGATCTTCTGCCGCACGGCGAGGTCCTCCACCGTGCCGCTGAGCACCAGCCGGCCCTGCCCGGCGTAGGTCACGGCCACGCCCGGGTCGCCGACGTAGCGGCGCGCCTGCTCGACCATGTCCTCGGCCGAATGCACGTTGACGCTGA
>CBHTTS010000068.1:0-21070 GCA_966095775.1 uncultured Variovorax sp.
CGTAGCTCACGCCCGGCGCGTCGGCCGGCACCGCGAAGGCCGAGATGCCGCCCGCGCCGCCGCCGGTGCGCGCCATCAGCACCAGCACGTCGGTCGCGCCCGCGCCCGAGATGAAGGCCTTGCCGCCGTTGATGACGTACTCGCCGCCCTGCAGCTCGGCGCGCGTCTTGAGCGAGCCCGCGTCCGAGCCGGCGCCCGGCTCGGTCAGGCAGTACGAGGCGAGCTTGCGCCCGCTGGTCAGGTCCTCGCCCCAGCGCTTCGCGACCGCGTCGGTGGCCCAGGTGCCGAGCATCCAGGTCGCCATGTTGTGGATCGTGATGAAGGCCGTGGTCGAGGGATCGACCGCGGCCATCTCCTCGAACACCAGCGCCGCGTCGAGCCGCGGCAGCCCGAGGCCGCCGATGCGCTCGGGCGCGTAGAGGCCGCAGAAGCCGAGCTCGCCGGCCTTGGCGATCGCCTCGCGCGGGAAGATCGCCTCGGCGTCCCACTGCGCGGCGTGGGGCGCGAACTCGGCCTGTGCGAAATCGCGCGCCGAGTCCGCGAAGGCGCGCTGCTCCTCTGAAAGTTCGAAGTCCATGGACCCGAACTTACTTCAACGAGATGGTGGTGTTGACGCCGTGCGAAACCGTGCTGTCGTCGAACCAGCGCGCCGTGACCGTCTTGGTCTGGGTGTAGAACAGCACCACCTGCTTGCCGTAGGGCCCGAGGTCGCCGAGCTTCGAGGCGCGCGAGCCGGTGAACGAGAACATCGGCACCGGCACCGGGATCGGCACGTTGATGCCGACCTGCCCCACGTCGATGTCCTCCTGGAAGCGGCGCGCCGCGGCGCCCGACTGGGTGAAGATCGCGGTGCCGTTGCCGTTCGGGTTGCCGTTGATCAGCGCGATCGCCTCGTCGATGCTGTCGGCCTCGGCCAGGCACAGCACGGGGCCGAAGATCTCCTGGTCGTAGACCGCCATGCCGGGCTTCACGCCCGAGAAGATCGTCGGGCCGACGAAGTTGCCCTTCTCGAAGCCCGGCACGCTCGGCTTGCGGCCGTCGAGCTCGAGCTTCGCGCCCTCGGCCACGCCGCGCTCGATCAGCCCGGTGACGCGCTCGTAGGCCGCGCACGAGACCAGCGGCCCGACGTCGACGCCCTTCTCGGTGCCGGCGCCGACCTTGAGCGTCTTCGCCTTCTCGACCAGCTCGGGCACCCACTGGCGCGCCTCGCCCACGAGCACCGCCACCGACACCGCCATGCAGCGCTGGCCGGCGGCGCCGAAGCTCGCGCCCGCGAGCGCATTGAGCGTCTGCTCCTTGTTGGCGTCGGGCATCACGATCGCGTGGTTCTTCGCGCCCATCATGCACTGCACGCGCTTGCCCGCGAGCGTGGCGCGGTTGTAGACGTGCGTGCCGACGCGGGTGGAGCCGACAAAGCTGATCGCCTTGATGTCCCGGTGGTCGCAGATGCCGTTGACCACCGCCTCGCCGCCGTGCACCACGTTGAGCACGCCGGGCGGAATGCCGGCCTCGAGCGCGAGCTCGGCCAGCCGCATGGTCACCATCGGGTCCTGCTCCGAGGGCTTGAGCACGAAGGTGTTGCCCGTGACGATGGCCATCGGGAACATCCACAGCGGGATCATGGCCGGGAAGTTGAACGGCGTGATGCCCGCGCAGACGCCGAGCGGCTGCAGCAGCGTGTAGGTGTCGACGCCGTTGGCCACGTTGTTGGCGAGCTCGCCGAGCTGCAGGTTGCCGATGCCGGCCGCATGCTCGACCACCTCGAGGCCGCGGAACACGTCGCCCTCGGCATCGGGCAGGGTCTTGCCCTGCTCGGCCGTGAGGATCGCGGCGAGCTCGGCCATGTGTTCGCGGATCAGCTGCTGGTACTTGAGGAAGACGCGGGCGCGCGTGCCGATCGGCGTCCTGCGCCAGGTCTGGAAGGCTTCCTTGGCCGAGGCGACCGCGGCGTCGAGCTCTTCCTGCGTCGCGAACGGCACGCGCGCGAGCACCTGCTGCGTCGCGGGGTTGACGACGTCGCGCCATTCGGTGGTCTTCGATTCGACGAACCTGCCGCCGATCAGCAGCTTGACGGTGGCGACCTGGGTCGGCGTGGTGGTGGTGGCGTCCATGGGCATGTCTCCTTTGAATCCGGGCATCCTAGCTTTGCAGATTTGCGATGACAATAGACAAATCTGCGCTTTGGTTTTGCAAAAATGCAGAAGGCGGGCAGCCCGAAGCCCGCTTTCTTCAGCCGCCGAGAACACCTGGATGGACTGGGACAACCTCCGCTACTTCCTCGAACTCGCGCGCTCCGGCACCTTGATGAGCGCCGCGCGCCGGCTCGAGGTCGACCACACCACGGTGGCGCGCCGCATCCAGGCGCTCGAGAAGGAGGTGGGCGCGCCGCTCTTCGCGCGCGAGGCCGGCGGCCACCGGCTCACCGAGGCCGGGCGCCGGCTGCAGCCGCAGGTCGAGGCGATGGAGAGCGCCTTCCTCGCGGTCGAGAGCACCGCGCCCGCCTCGCAGGAAGGGCTCTCGGGGCTGGTGCGCATCGGCGCGACCGAAGGCTTCGGCACCGTGGTGCTCGCGCCGCGGCTCGCGCTCTTCGCGCTGCAGCACCCGCGGCTCACGATCGACCTGCTCGCGATGCCGCGGCTCGTGCACCTGTCGCGGCGCGAGGCCGACATCGTGATATCGCTCGAGCGCCCCGCGCGCGGGCCGGTGGTCGTGGCCAAGCTCACCGACTACACGCTGCGCCTCTACGCGTCCAAGCAGTACCTCGCGGCGCATCCGCCGATCCGCACGCGCGAGGACCTGCGCGGCCACACCTTCGTGAGCTACGTCGACGACCTGCTGTTCAGCAAGGAGCTGCAGTACCTCGACGAGCTGCACCGCCCCGATCGCTTCGCGCTGCGCAGCACCAGCGTGCTCGCCCAGCACCGCGCGGTGGCGGCCGGCGCGGGCATCGCGGTGCTGCCGGCCTTCGTGGCCGAGGGCGACAAGGCGCTCCGGCCCGTGCTCGCGGGACAGGCGCAGTTCACGCGCACCTTCTGGATGTCGATGCCGGCCGAGACCAAGCACCTCGCGCGCATGCAGGCGGTGTGGAACTTCCTGCGCGAGACGGCGCAGGAGCGGCAGCCGCAGTTGCTCCTGCCGCCGCCGGGCGCGCAGAATGGCGCGCACGGCCCGCCGCAGCGCAAGCCCTCACCGTAGCGAAGACGCCAACCCCCACGCAGACACGCCCATGCCACGCCACCGCCCTGCCCGCCTGCAACACATCGCCGGCATCGGCGTCGACCGCATGGGCGCCATCGCCGACGACGCCGGCGGCCCGCCCCTGCTGCGGCTGGAGAACCTCGACGTCGACATTCCGCCCGACCCCGAAGCCGTCGCGCGCACCGTGCGGGCCGCCTCCTTCGACCCCGACAACAGCTACCTTCCGTTCGTCGGCCAGTCGCGCCTGCGCGACGTGGCGGCCCGCCATGTGTCGGCGCTCTCGGGCGTGGCCTACAGCGGCGCGCGCAACTGCGTGATCTCGGCGGGCGGGCTCTCGGGCATCCTCAACGCGCTGCTCGCCACCGTCGAGGTCGGCGACGAGGTGCTGGTGACCGACCCGACCTACGCCGGCCTGCTCAACCGCATCCGCCTGGCGGGCGGCACGCCGAGGTACGTTCCGTTCCGGTTCACGCCCGGCGGCGAATGGAAGCTGGACCGGGCGGCATTGCAGGCCGCCGTCGGCCCGCGCGTGCGCACGATGCTGCTGATGTCGCCCTCGATGCCCTCGGGCGGCTGCTTCGACGAGGAAGACTGGCGCGCCGTCGCCGCGCTCTGCCTGGAGCACGACATGACGCTGATCCTCGATGCAGCGATGGAACGCCTGCTGTACGACGGCCGGCAGATCCTGCATCCCGCGGGCCTGCCGGGCATGGCCGAGCGCACCATCACCGTGGGCTCCTCGGCCAAGGAGCTGCGCATGATCGGCTGGCGCGTCGGCTGGACCGTGGCGCCCGAAAGCTACATGCCCGACCTCGTGGCCGTGTCGCTCGCCAACGTGGTGGTGCCGGTGGGCATCGCGCAGGACGCGGTGGCGACGGCGCTGGCGCGGTCGGAACACACGCTGCCGGCCTACGTGGCCGAGCTGGAGCGCCGGCGCGACACGGTGCTCGAGGAGCTGCGGGGGCTGCCGGTCGGCGTTCCGGGCGGCGGCTGGTCGCTGCTGCTGCGGACCAGCGACTTCGGCATCGACGGGCAGACGCTCTCGACGCGCCTGCTCGAGGCCCGCGTCTGCGCGACCGCGATGACCGGATGGGGCGAGACGCACGGCGCGCAGTACCTGCGCTTCGTGTTCTCCAACGAGCCGGTCGAGCGGCTGCGCGGCCTCGGCGACAAGGTGCGGGCCGCGCTGGGCGCCTGAAGCCGCCTTACTGGATCAGCTTCGCCCCCGTCTTCGCCTGCAGCGCGTCGAAGGTGACGCCCGGCGCCAGCTCGACCACCTTGAGGCCCTCGGGCACCACGTCGATCACCGCGAGGTCGGTGATGATGCGGTCGACCACGCCCACGCCGGTCAGCGGCAGCGTGCACTTCTCGAGGATCTTGAGGTCCTCGGTGCCGTCCTTCTTCTTCGCGACGTGCTCCATCAGCACGATCACGCGCGGCACGCCGGCCACGAGGTCCATGGCGCCGCCCATGCCCTTGACCATCTTGCCCGGGATCATCCAGTTGGCCAGGTCGCCCTTCTCGCTGACCTGCATGGCGCCCAGGATGGACAGGTTGATCTTGCCGCCGCGGATCATCGCGAAGCTGTCGTGGCTGCCGAAGATCGCCGAGCCCGGCAGCGTGGTCACGGTCTGCTTGCCAGCGTTGATCAGGTCGGCGTCGACCTGGTCCTCGGTCGGGAACGGGCCGATGCCGAGCATGCCGTTCTCGCTCTGCAGCCAGACCTCCTTGTCGCCGACGAAGTTGGCCACCAGCGTGGGAATGCCGATGCCGAGGTTGACGTAGAAGCCGTCCTCGAGTTCTTGCGCGGCACGGGCCGCCATCTGGTCTTGGGTCCAGGGCATCTCAGGCTCCTTTGCTGTGGTTCTTGACGGGCGCCGGCACTTCGCTGCCCGCGGCGGCCTGGGCGATCGCGGCCTGGGCCTCGACCTTGGCGGCGGCGGCATCGACCGCGGCGCTCACGGTGCGCTTCTCGATGCGCTTCTCGGGGCTGGCGTTGAGCACCAGGCGGTGCACGTAGATGCCCGGCAGGTGGATGTCGTCGGGAGCGAGCTCGCCGACCTCGACGATCTTCTCGACCTCGACGATGCAGATCTTGCCGGCCATCGCGGCGGCCGGGTTGAAGTTGCGCGCCGTGAGGCGGAAGCGCAGGTTGCCGGCCTTGTCGGCCACGTCGGCCTTGACCAGCGCCACGTCGGGCACCAGCGAGCGTTCCATCACGTAGGTCTCGCCGTCGAACTCGCGCAGCTCCTTGCCCTCGGCGACCTGGGTGCCGACGCCGGTCTTGGTGAAGAAGGCCGGGATGCCCGCGCCGCCCGCGCGCAGCTTCTCGGCCAGCGTGCCCTGCGGCGTGAACTCGAGCTGCAGTTCGCCCGCGAGGTACTGGCGCTCGAACTCCTTGTTCTCGCCCACGTAGGACGCGATCATCTTCTTGATCTGGCGCGTCTCGAGCAGCTTGCCGAGGCCGAAGCCGTCGACGCCCGCGTTGTTCGAGATCACGGTGAGGTTCTGCACGCCGCTGTCCTTGAGCGCCTCGATCAGCGCCTCGGGAATGCCGCACAGTCCGAAGCCGCCGACCGCGAGCATCTGCCCGTCGGCCACGACCCCCTTGAGCGCCGCGTCTGCGGAGGGATAAATCTTGTTCACTCGGGCTCCTTGGTGGATGAATGGAGAGTGGGTGGAAAGGCCTGAACGATACTACGTACCCGCATACGTAGTATTTCGTAATGGTGACCCCCGATGCCCGAGATCGATTACCGCCTGGCCTTCGAACACGCCCCCGTCGGCATGGTGGTCTCGAGCAACCGCACCATCGTCGCCTGCAACCGGCGCGTGTGCGAGATCTTCGGCGCGACGCCCACGGAACTGGTCGGGCATTCGTTCAGCATCCTCTACCCGAGCGTGGCCGAGTTCGAGCGCATCGGCAAGCGCATGGAGCCCTTCCTCAACGCCAGCGGCCACTATGCCGACAACCGGATGATGAAGCGCGTGGGCGGCCTGCACGGCGCGATCGCGGGCGAGACCTTCTGGTGCCACGTCACGGGCCAGGCGCTGAACCGCGAGGCGCCGCACGAGGCCGGCATCTGGACCTTCGAGGACCTGGGCGCGCGCCGCGCCGACAAGGCCGAGCTCACGCCGCGCGAGCGCGAGGTGGCGGCGCAGCTGATGCGCGGCCTGACCTCGAAGGAGATCGGCCGCGCGCTCGGCATCAGCCACCGCACCGTGGAGCTGCACCGCGCGCGGCTGATGCGCAAGTACGCGGCCGCGACCACGGCCGAACTGGTGCAGAAGCTGATCGCCGGCTGACCATCGTTGCAGAAACGGAAACGCCGTGTCGCCGAAAGCCCCGTGCCGGCGCGACCGGCGAGGACTATCTTCGAGTCATGCGGACACACCGCCCGCGCCATTCGAAGGAGTATTCGCCATGTCCACCGCACTTCATTCCGAACAGAGCCTGTTGCTCAAGCGCCGCCCCTCGGCCGCGCGCCTGCAGGCGCTGGCCGCGCGCCAGCTGCCGGTGGCGCTGAGCCTCGGCGCCGTGATCCTTTCGGTGCTCGGGGTGCGCCTGTAGCCGCTCAGTCGGGCTTGATGTCGGCCGCCTTGACCACCTTCGACCAGTTCGCGAGCTCCTGCTCGACGAAGCGGCCGAGGGTGGCCGAATCCATGTAGGTCGCGAAGGCGCCCTGCTCGTCGACCTTCCGGCGGAAGGCTTCGCTCTCGACGATCCTGCGCAGCTCGGCGCCGAGCTTCGCCACCACCTCGGGCGGCGTCTTCGCCGGCGCGAACAGTGCGAACCACGACTCCACCTCGTAGCCCGGCAGCCCCGCCTCGGCCGAGGTCGGCACGTTCGGCATCGACGGATGCCGCTGGCTGCCCGCATAGGCCAGCGCCTTCATGCGGCCGCTCGCGATGTGGCCGATGACCGAGGGCGGCGTGGTGATGAACATGTCGACGTTGCCCGCGATCAGGTCGTTGATCGCCGGGCCCGAGCCCTTGTAGGGCACGTGCGTCATCGGCTGCTTGGCCTGGCGCGCGAGCAGCTCGCCCGCGATGTGCTGGATCGAGCCGTTGCCCGAGGAGGCGTAGAACAGGCCGCCCTCCTTCTTCCGGCCGTAGGCGACGAGCTCCTTCATCGACTGCACCGGCAGCTTGCCGCTCACGGCCACCACGTGCGGCGCGCGCATCACCAGCGCCACCGGCACGAAGTCCCTGGTCGGGCTCCACTTGATGTTCGGGTAGAGCGCGGGGTTGCCGACGTGGTAGCCCGAGTACTGCATCAGCAGCGTGTAGCCGTCGGGCGCGGCGCGCGCCACGGCCTCGGTGCCGATGTTGCCGCTCGCGCCGGGCCGGTTGTCGACCACCACGGGCTGGCCGAGCGCGCGCTGCAGCGGATCGGCCACCATGCGCGCGATGATGTCGGTCGAGCCGGCCGGCGCGGTCGGCACGATGAAGGTGATCGGCTTCGAAGGCCAGGTGTCGGCGCCGGCCGCGCCGGCGGCGAGCGCGAGAAGGCCCGCCAGCAGGCGGTGGGTGGATGTCATGGCTTTGTCTCCGTGGTCTTGTGTGGATTCAGGTCGCGAGTTCGGACAACTCGATCAGGTTCTGGTCGGGGTCGCGCACGTAGACCGAGCGGATGCGCCCGGTGGCGCCGGTGCGCATCACCGGTCCCTCGACGATCGGCACGCCGTGCGCCGCGAGCCGCGCGATCACCTCCGCGAGCGGCACCGCCGCGATGAAGCAGAGGTCGAGCGACCCCGGCGTCGGCAGCCGCGCCTTGGGCTCGAACTCGCGGCCCTTCAGGTGCAGGTTGATCTTCTGCCGGCCGAAGCGGAAGGCCTTGCGGCCTTCGCCGAAGGTCTCGAGCGCCATGCCGAGCACCTCGACGTAGAAGTGCGTGCAGGCGGCCTCGTCGGCGGTGGTCAGGACGAGATGGTCCAGGTGGTCGATCATGTGCAGGGCTCCTGGTGCGCGCGCGCCTGGGCGCGCGCCTTGACGGCTTCGAAATCGGCCGGCGGCGCGTGCCGCGCGAGCCGGTGGCCGGCGCGCGAGACCTGGGCCGGCAGCGCAGCTGCACCAGCGCCTCGAGCGCTGCCGCGGCGGCGATCAGCCCGTCCAGGTCCATGCCGGTGTCGTGGCCCATGCACTGCAGCATGTGGCCCTGGTCCGGGGTCGCCTCGGGGCCCGGGGCGCGGGGCGCATAGGGACAGCCGCCGCGGCCGCCGCGCGACTTGTCGGAGCGGGCGCGGCCGGCCTCGACCGCGGCCGCCACGTTCGCGAGGCCCATGCCGCGCGTGTTGTGGAAATGCGCGGTCCACTGCAGCGCCGGATGCCGCGAGCGCACCGCCTCGCAGAGCGCGCGCACCTGCGTCGGGTAGGCCATGCCCGTGGTGTCGCAGAGCGTGATCCCCTGCACCGCGAGCGCGGCGAAGCGGTCGATCCATTCGACCACGGCTGCAAGCGGCACCTCGCCCTCCATCGGGCAGCCGAACACGCACGAGAGCGACACGTTCACCGGCACGCCCGCCTGCCGCGCGAGCGCGATCACGCCTTCGAGCTGAGCGAACGACTGGGCGCGCGTCATGCGCAGGTTGGCGAGGTTGTGGGTCTCGCTCGCCGACATCACGAGGTTGAACTCGTCGATGCGGCTGTCGAGCGCGCGCTCGGCGCCGCGCAGGTTCGGCACCAGCGCGGTATAGACCACGCCGGGGCGGCGCGCGATGCGCCGCATCACCTCCTCGCCGTCGCGCAGCGCCGGGATCGCCTGCGCCGAAGTGAACGAGGTGACTTCGATCTTGGCGTAGCCCAGCCCGCTCAGCCGGTCGACCAGCGCGATCTTGTCTTCGGTCGGGACGAAGCGGCTTTCCATCTGGAAGCCGTCGCGCGTGGCGACCTCGTGGATGAAGAGGCGGCGGGTCATGCAGCCACCTCCCGGGTCGCTTCGGCACGACGCGCCGGCCAGCCACCGCGGTCCAGGTCGGCGTCGTGCTCGCCGAGCCGCGGCGCCGGGTGCGCGATGCGCCCCGGCGTGGCGCTGAGCTTGGGCACCACGCCGGGCACCTTGAGCCGTTCGCCGGCGGCGGTCTCGGTCTCGACGATCATCCGCCGCGCGAGGTACTGCGGATCGGTCGCGATGTCGGCCACCGTGTAGATGCGCCCTACCGGCACGCCCGCGGCATCGAGCGCCGCGAGCACCTCGTCGCGGTTGCGCTGCGAAGTCCAGGCCTCGATGGCGGCGTCGATCTCGGCCACGCGCACCACGCGGCCGTCGTTGTGCGCGAGCTGCGGATCGTTGCCGAGGTCGGGCCGGCCGATCGCGCGCATCAGCCGGCGGAAGATGCTGTCGCCGTTGCCCGCCACCAGCACGTGGTGCCCGTCGGCGCAGCGGTAGGCGTTGCTCGGCGCGATGCCCGGCAGCGCGCTGCCCGCGCGCTCGCGCACCGCGCCGAAGGCGTCGTATTCGGGCAGCAGGCTCTCCATCACGTTGAACACCGACTCGTAGAGCGCCACGTCGATGAACTGCCCTTCGCCGCCGTGCGCCGTGCGATGGTGCAGCGCCATGAGCACGCCGATCACGCCGTGCAGCGCGGCCAGCGTGTCGCCGAGCGAGACGCCCACGCGCACCGGCACCCGCCCGGGCTCGCCGCTCAGGTAACGCAGCCCGCCCATCGATTCGCCGAGCACGCCGAAGCCCGGCTTGTCGCGGTAGGGCCCGGTCTGGCCGTAGCCCGAGATGCGCAGCATGATGAGCCGCGGGTTCAGCGCATGCAGCTGTTCCCAGCCCAGGCCCCAGCCCTCGAGCGTGCCGGGCTTGAAGTTCTCGATCAGCACGTCGGCCTCGGCGGCCAGCGCGCGCGCCGCCGCCTGGCCCTCGGGGCTGCGCAGGTCGAGGCAGACCGAGCGCTTGTTGCGCGACTGCACCTCCCACCACACCGAGGTGCCCTCGCGCAGCAGCCGCCACTTGCGCAGCGGGTCGCCGACGCCCGCGGGCTCGACCTTGATCACGTCGGCGCCGAATTCGGCGAGCGTCTTGCCGGCGAAGGGGCCGGCGATGAGCTGGCCGAGTTCGAGCACCTTGAGGCCTTCGAGTGCGTTCATGGAATGGCATGTCTCCTGGTCGATGGGCCGGACTTTAGGAGCCCCCGGCGCGCGGCGGAATTGCTCTGATCGCACCGGGTCTTCGCAGAATGCGAAGGCTTCCTAGAATCGGGCATGGCCCGCCCGATCAACCCCGCCCGCGTCGACTTCGTCACGCTGCGCCTGTTCTGCGCCGTCGCCCAGTCCGGCAGCATCACCAAGGGTGCCGAGGCCTGCCACCTCGCGCTCTCGGCCGCGAGCCGGCGGCTGTCGGACTTCGAGGCCGCCACGGGCTCGAAGCTGCTCGAGCGCAGCGCGCAGGGCATCGCGCTCACGCCGGCCGGGCACGTCGCGATGCAGCATGCGATGCGGCTGTTCCAGGGCTTCGAGCAGTTCAGCAGCGAGCTCGGCGACTATTCGAGCGGCGTGCGCGGCCACGTGCGGCTCTGGGCCAACATGTCGGCGCTGACCGAGTTCCTGCCCGCGACACTGGCGGCCTTTCTCGGCCGGCATCCGGACATCCGGGTCGAGGTCGAGGAGCAGCTGAGCGGCGACATCGTCCGCGCGCTGGTCGACGGGCTCGCCGACGTGGGCGTGTTCGCCGAGAACACGCCCGCCTACGGGCTCGACGTGGCGCCGTTCCAGACCGACGAGCTGGTGGTGCTCTGCGCGCGGCAGCACCCGCTCGCGCGCACCCGCCGCACCGATTTCAGGACCTGCCTCGGGCACGAGTTCGTCGGCCTCAACCGCAGCAGCTCGCTGCTCGAGCTGACCTCGCGCGCGGCCGAGCAGGCCGGCATCCCGATGCGGCTGCGCGTGCAGGTGCGCAGCTTCGACGCGATGTGCCACATGATCGCGGCCGACCTCGGCATCGGCGTGGTGCCGCTCGCGGCCTGCCGCGCGCAGGTCGACGCGCTCGGCCTGCGGGTGGTCCGGCTGACCGACGCCTGGGCCGTGCGCCGGCTGCTGATGGCCACCAGAAGCGGCGCGGCGCTGTCGCCCGCGGCGCGGCTGCTGGTGGCGCAGCTGCTCGCCTCGTCCGGCCCTAGTCCAGCGGAAAGCCCCCGCCGAGCGACTCGCGCAGGTGGTTCACGAAGAGGTTGACCGCGCGCGGGATGTGCAGCGAGTACGGTCGGATCGCGTAGATCCGGTCGGCGAAGGCGCCGGTGGGCTGCCACTCGGGCAGCACCTCGACCAGCTTGCCGGCCTGCAGCCCCGACTGCGCGCTGAAGTCGGGCAGGAGCGCAATGCCGAGGCCCGCCTGCGCCGCGTCGCGCAGCGCCTCGCTGTTGTTCGCGGCCAGCGGTCCCGCGATCGGCACCGTCACGCGCTCGGCCCGGCGCGCGCGGGCGCCGCGCGGCTCGAAGGACCAGACGTTGGTCTCCTGCCCGCGCGGATAGTGCAGGCAGTCGTGCTCGGCCAGCATCGCGGGCGCGCGCGGCGTGCCCCTGCGCCGCAGGTAGGCCCGGCTCGCCACCAGCACCGAGCGCGTGTCGCACAGCCGCCAGGCCACGTGCGTGTCGGGCGGCGCGGCCGCATGGCGCACCGCGAGGTCGAAGCCCTCGGTGGCGAGGGAGCTGAGCCGGTCCGACAGCTCCATCTCGATGCGGATCGCCGGATGCGCGAGCAGGAAGTCGGCGAGCCGCGGCAGGAGCTGCTGCCGGCCGAGCGCCACCGGCGCCGTCACGCGGACCAGGCCGCGCGGCTCGCCCGCATGGTCCTGCGCCTTGAGGAAGCTGTGCGCGATCTGCTCGAAGGGCTCGCGCGTCTGGTCGACCAGCTGCTGGCCCGCCTCGGTGAGCCGCATGCTGCGCGTGGTGCGGCGCACCAGCGGCACGCCCGCCGCGCGCTCGAGCTCGGCGATGCGCTGGCTCATCGCCGCCTTGCTCACGCCCAGGCGCGCGGCGGCGGCGGTGTAGCTGCCCTGCTGGCCGAGCACGATGAGCCAGTGCAGGTGGGTCCAGAGCGATTCGGCTTTTTGCTGTTCCATGGGTGGATTGTTCACCATGGCGAACAAACAGTTCAACTTTCGCGCCTAGGCAGGGGCCGCGGCCTTTCCTAGACTGGGGCATCGACATTCAGCCCCGGGCATTCCCATGACCACTCAGATCGCGCACTTCATCGGCGGCCAGCGCACCGCCGGCGGCTCCAGCCGCACGCAGGACGTCACCAACCCCGCCTCGGGCAAGGTCACCGGCCAGGTGGTGCTGGCCGCCGCGGCCGACGTCGACGCGGCCGTGGCCGCGGCCCAGGCCGCCTTCCCCAAGTGGGCCGAGACGCCGCCGATCCGCCGCGCGCGCGTGATGTTCAAGTTCCTGGAGCTGCTCAACCAGCACAAGGACGAGCTGGCCCACATGATCACGGCCGAGCACGGCAAGGTGTTCACCGACGCGCAGGGCGAGGTCTCGCGCGGCATCGACATCGTCGAGTTCGCCTGCGGCATCCCGCAGCTGCTCAAGGGCCAGTACACCGACCAGGTCTCCACCGGCATCGACAACTGGACGATGCGCCAGCCGCTGGGCGTGGTCGCGGGCATCACGCCCTTCAACTTCCCGGTGATGGTGCCGATGTGGATGTTCCCGGTGGCGATCGCCGCGGGCAACACCTTCGTGCTCAAGCCCAGCCCGACCGACCCGACGCCCTCGCTGCGCATCGCCGAGCTGCTCAAGGAAGCCGGCCTGCCCGACGGCGTCTTCAACGTGGTGCAGGGTGACAAGGTCGCGGTCGACGCGCTGCTCGAGCACCCCGACGTCAAGGCCGTGAGCTTCGTCGGCTCGACGCCGATCGCCAACTACATCTACGAGACCGGCGCGCGCCACGGCAAGCGCGTGCAGGCCCTCGGCGGCGCGAAGAACCACATGGTGGTGATGCCCGACGCCGACCTCGACCAGGCCGTGGACGCGCTGATCGGCGCCGGCTACGGCTCGGCCGGCGAACGCTGCATGGCGATCAGCGTGGCCGTGCTCGTGGGCGACGTGGCCGAGCGGATCATCCCCATGCTGGTCGAGCGCACGAAGGCGCTCAAGGTGCTCGACGGCGAGAACCTCGCGGCCGAGATGGGCCCGATCGTCACGCGCGCCGCGCACGAGCGCATCACGGGCTACATCGCCCAGGGCGAGAAGGAAGGCGCGAAGCTGCTGGTCGACGGCCGCGGCTTCGACGCGAAGCAGGCCGGCCCGGGCTGCGGCGACGGCTTCTGGATGGGCGGCACGCTGTTCGACCACGTCACGCCCGAGATGCGCATCTACAAGGAAGAGATCTTCGGCCCGGTGCTCTCGTGCGTGCGCGTGGCGAGCTTCGGCGACGCGGTGGACCTGGTCAACGCGCACGAATTCGGCAACGGCGTGAGCTGCTTCACGCGCGACGGCAACGTGGCGCGCGAGTTCAGCCGCCGCATCCAGGTCGGCATGGTCGGCATCAACGTGCCGATCCCGGTGCCGATGGCCTGGCACGGCTTCGGCGGCTGGAAGCGCTCGCTGTTCGGCGACATGCATGCCTACGGCGAGGAAGGCGTGCGCTTCTACACCAAGCAGAAGTCGATCATGCAGCGCTGGCCCGAGAGCACGCCCAAGGGCGCCGAGTTCGTGATGCCGACCGCGAAGTAAGAAAGCCTTCGCATACCGGCGGCCCGCGGGCCGCCTTCGGCCGAACGGGCCATAACCAAAGTCTGACTTGCTGCCGGGCGCGGCAGCGGCCAGACTTGCGCATGACCCGTTTCGAGCTTCCATGACGGCAAGCCAGGCCGTGCGGCGCCTCTCGGCGGTGCCCTCCACCCTGCGCATTCCGCTCGCGGCGCGCGCCTGCGGCGACGCCATGTTCCCGCAGCTCGCGGTGCGCGACGCCTATGCCGCCTCGATCCTCGAGCACATCCGCGACGACGGCTGCGCGCTGCCCGAGGACCGCTCGACGATCTACGGCATCCTGAGCCGCACGCGGCGCTTCCGCGCCCTGGCGCAGGACTTCCTGCAGCGCCATCCGGGCGCGCGCGTGGTCAACATGGGCTGCGGCCTGAGCCACTACTTCCAGTGGCTCGACGACGGGCAGATGCAGATGACCGATGCCGACCTGCCCGAGGTGCTCGACCTGCGCCGCGAGCTGATCCCCGAGATCGATCCGCGCCACAACGAGCGCGCGCTCGACCTCACCCGCGCCGACTGGTGGGAGCAGCTCGCGCTGCCGCGGCGTCAGCGCGCGCCGCCGGTGTTCCTGTTCGCCGAGGGCGTGCTGATGTACCTCGAGCCGGCGCAGGTGCGCGCGGCGCTCGCGGCCTTCGGCGAGCGCGCGCCGCCCGGCTCGGTGCTGGCCTTCGACGCGATCTGCTGGCTCGCGGTCGGCCATGCGTCGCGGCATCCGTCGGTGCGCGCCACGGGCGCGGAATTCCTCTGGGGGCTGCGCCGGCCGGCCGAGCTGGCCCAGGCCCATCCGCGGCTGCGGCTCGCCTCGATGCACCGCGTGCTCGACGGCGTCGGCCTGCCCTATGCGCTGCTCTCGCCGCTCGCGAACCTCTTGTTCGGCGTGCCGCTCTATGCGGTCTATGCGCTGCGCGCGGCCGACGCCGGCGAAACATAAACCTACAAATTTTTCAATGTCGGCGCCCGTCCGGCGCCAAATGCGCGGGTTGGCTGACGCGCGCAGCCCGCGGGCGCAGGCATGCTCGCTGCTTCACTGCGCCCGGTGCCGCGGACTCCAAACGAAAGAAAGACAATCGCGGCCACACTCTCCCCTTCTCCCATCCGCCAAGCTACGACCCTACATCTACATGCTCGATCGCCGATCCTTCCTTGCCGCAGGTGGTGCCGCCGCCGCACTCGCCGCCCTTGGACTGCCCGAAGAGGCGCTGGCCGCCAACGGCCTGCAACTGAGCCAGCCGTCGCCCTTCTCCTTCGACAGCCTCGTGGCCCAGGCCAGGCGCCTCGCGGGCCAGCCCTACGCGGGCCCGAAGCCGCTCGCGCCCGAGGTGCTCGACAAGATCGACTACGACGCCCACGGCAAGATCAGGTTCGACCCCGCCAATGCGCTGTTCCGCGACGGGCCGGGCGCCTTTCCCGTCACCTTCTTCCACCTCGGCCGCTTCTTCCAGGCGCCGGTGCGCATGCATGTGCTCGAGAACGCCGGCGGCGACCTGTTCGCGCGCGAGATCCGCTACAGCCCCGCGTACTTCTCGATGCCGCCCGACAGCCCGGCGCGCGCCCTGCCCGCGGGCGCGGGCTTCGCTGGCTTCCGGCTGCAGGAAAGCCGCCTCGGCGACCAGGCCAAGCTCGACTGGCAGAAGAACGACTGGGTCGCCTTCCTCGGCGCCTCGTACTTCCGCGCGATCGGCGAGCTCTACCAGTACGGCCTCTCGGCGCGCGGTATCGCGCTCGACGTGGCGGTGCCCGACAAGCCCGAGGAGTTCCCGAACTTCACGCGCTTCTACTTCGAGACGCCAGCGCCGGACAACACGAACGCGATGACCGTCTACGCGCTGCTCGAGGGGCCGAGCGTCACGGGCGTGTTCAAGTTCGTGATGCAGCGCGGCAAGGCGGTGATCATGGACATCGACGCGCGCCTGTTCCTGCGCCGCGACGTCGCGCGCCTCGGCCTGGTGCCTCTGACCTCGATGTACTGGTACTCCGAGACCACCAAGCCCACCGCGATCGACTGGCGCCCCGAGGTGCACGACTCCGACGGCCTCGCGATCTGGAACGGCGCGGGCGAGCGCATCTGGCGCCCGCTCAACAACCCCGCGCAGACGCGCGCCTCGGCCTTCGCCGACACCCGGCCGCGCGGCTTCGGCCTGCTGCAGCGCGACCGCGCCTTCGACCACTACCAGGACGGCGTCAACTACGAGAAGCGCCCGAGCCTCTGGATCGAGCCGCTCGGCGACTGGGGCGAAGGCTCGGTGCAGCTGATCGAGATTCCCACCGACGACGAGATCCACGACAACATCGTCGCCTTCTGGGTGCCCAAGGCCGAGGCCAAGGCGGGCGCGAGCTACAGCCTGCAGTACCGGCTGCACTGGACCGACCAGGAGCCCTTCCCCTCGCCGCTCGCACAGTGCGTGGCCACGCGCATCGGCCGCGGCGGCCAGCCGGGACAGCCGCGGCCGCAGGGCGTGCGCAAGTTCATGGTGGAGTTCATCGGCCAGCCGCTCGTCACGGTGCCGTTCGGCGTCAAGCCCGAACTGGTGCTGACCGCGCCGCGCGGCAAGTTCTCGTATGTCTTCGCCGAGGCCGTGCCCAACGGCGTGCCGGGCCACTGGCGCGCGCAGTTCGACTTCACGCCCGAGGGCACCGAGCCGATCGACATGCGGCTCTACCTCAAGCTCGGCGACAAGACGCTCACGGAAACCTGGCTCTACCAGCTCCAGCCGTCCTGAGCCGCCGCGCGCCGCTCAGCGCTTCTTGACCGAGATCAGCTCGACCTCGAAGTTCAGCGTCGCGTTCGGCGGGATCACGCCGCCCGCGCCGCGCGAGCCGTAGGCGATCGAGGGCGGGCAGGTCAGCTTGGCCTTGCCGCCCGGCTTCATCTTCTGCACGCCTTCGGTCCAGCACGGGATCACGCCGTTGAGCGGGAACTCGGTGGGCTCGCCGCGGCTGTAGGAGCTGTCGAACTCCTTGCCGCTGTCGGGGAAGGTGCCGCGGTAGTGCACCTTGACCACGTCGGTCGCGGCCGGCGACGCGCCGCTGCCTTCCTTGAGCGACTGGTAGACCAGGCCGCTGGGCGTGGTGACGGGCGCGGCGGACTGGGCCCAGGCGGCGGACACGGCGCAGAGCGACACGAGCACGGCACCGAGGAGCGACGACGAAGAAGATTTCACTGAAGGCCTCGCGAAGATGAGTAGAGGAAAGAAAGGCGCGATTATGGAACGGCGCTTGCTTTGGGCCTGACGCACTGTCAACATCCGCCCGAGAGAGGAAGCCCATGATGCATTCCGTCGACGCCGCTCCGTCCGCCTCCGCCCCTTCGCCTTCGGGCACCGGCCATCTCAAGAAGGTGCTCGGCCCCGTGCAGCTCTGGGGCATCGCGGTGGGCCTCGTGATCTCCGGTGAGTACTTTGGTTGGAGCTACGGCTGGAACACCGCCGGCACGCTCGGCTTCCTCGTGGCGACCGTGCTCGTGGCCACGATGTACACCACCTTCATCTTCAGCTTCACCGAGCTCTCGACCGCGATCCCGCACGCGGGCGGCCCCTTCGCCTATGCACGCCGCGCCTTCGGGCCCACGGGCGGCTTCGTCGCGGGCTTCGCGACATTGGTCGAGTTCGTGTTCGCGCCGCCCGCGATCGCGCTCGCGATCGGGGCCTACCTCAACGTGCAGTTCCCGGGCATCAACCCGAAGTGGTTCGCGGTCGGCGCGTACGTGATCTTCATCGGGCTCAACTGGATCGGCATCGGCATCGCGGCGGCCTTCGAGCTCTTCGTCACGGTGCTCGCGATCTTCGAGCTGCTGGTGTTCATGGGCGTGGTCACGCCCGGCTGGTCGATGGCGAACTTCGTCGCCAACGGCTGGGCCGGCGGCAGCGTGCTCGACGGCAAGGCGGTCGCGGGCATCTTCGCCTCGATCCCGTTCGCGATCTGGTTCTTCCTCGCGATCGAGGGCGCGGCCATGGCGGCCGAGGAGGCGCGCGATCCGCACCGCACGATCCCCCTCGCCTACACCACCGGCATCCTCACGCTCGTGGTGCTGGCCTTCGGCGTGATGATCTTCGCGGGCGGCGTGGGCGACTGGCGCCAGCTCGCCAACATCAACGACCCGCTGCCGCAGGCGATGAAGGCGGTGGTGGGCGGCGACAGCGGCTGGCTGCACATGCTGGTGTGGATCGGGCTGTTCGGCCTGGTCGCGTCCTTCCACGGCATCATCATGGGCTATTCGCGGCAGATCTTCGCGCTCGCGCGCGCGGGCTACCTGCCGGCCTGGTTCGCAGGCCTGAGCCCGCGCTTCGACACGCCGCACCGCGCGCTGCTGGCCGGCGGCGTGGTCGGGGTGATCGCGATCTTCAGCGACGAATGGGTGCAGTTCGGCGGCCAGACGCTCACCGCCAACATCGTGACCATGGCGGTGCTCGGCGCGATCGTGATGTACCTGATCTCGATGGCCGCACTGTTCCGGCTGCGCGCGAGCGAGCCCGGCCTGCCGCGGCCGTACCGCGCGCCCTTCTACCCGCTGTTCCCCGCGATCGCATTCGGCCTCGGTGCGGTCTGCCTCGGCGCGATGGTGTGGTTCAACCCCATGCTCACGCTGCTGTTCGCGCTGCTGATGGCCGCGGCCTACGGCTACTTCCTGCTGACCGCGGCGCAGCGCGATGCGGCCGCGCCCGACCGGATGCTGTCGCGGCCCGCGTCGGAGGGCTGAAGCGGCCATGCGCTACCGCACCACCATCGCCGGCCAGGTCTTCGCCTTCGACGACCTGCGGCACGTCATGGCCGCGGCGAGCCCGGCGCGATCGGGCGACTACCTCGCGGGCATCGGCGCGGCCACCGCGCAGCAGCGCATGGCGGCGCGCCACGTGCTCGCCGAGACGCCGCTCCGGCGCTTTCTGGACGAGGCGCTGATCCCCTACGAGAGCGACAACATCACGCGCCTCATCATCGACGGCCACGACGCCGCGGCCTTCGCGCCGGTCGCGCACCTCACGGTCGGCGACTTCCGCAACTGGCTGCTGTCGGAGCAGGCCACGACGGATGCGCTGGCCGCGCTCGCGCCGGGGCTCACGCCCGAGATGGTGGCCGCGGTGTCGAAGCTGATGCGCAACCAGGACCTGGTCTCGGTCGCGAGGAAGTGCCGCGTGGTCACGCGCTTCCGCGACACCATCGGCCTGCCCGGCCACCTCGCGGTGCGGCTGCAGCCCAACCACCCGGCCGACGATCCGCGCGGCGTGGCCGCGTCGATGCTCGACGGGCTGCTCTACGGCGCGGGCGACGCGGTGATCGGCATCAACCCCGCCTCCGACAGCATGCCGGTGCTCGAGCGCCTGCTGCACATGCTCGACGAGGTGATCCAGCGCTTCGAGATCCCCACGCAGGGCTGCGTGCTCACGCACGTGACGAACACGCTGCGCCTGGCCGAAGCGGGCGCGCCGGTCGACCTGGTGTTCCAGTCGATCGCGGGCACCGAGAAGGCCAACCTCTCGTTCGGCGTGACGCCCGAGCTGCTCGACGAGGCGCATGCCGCGGCGCAGGCGCTGAACCGCGGCACCGTGGGCCGCAACGTGATGTACTTCGAGACCGGCCAGGGCAGCGCGCTGTCGGCCAACGCGAACTTCGGCGTCGACCAGCAGACCTGCGAGGTGCGCGCCTATGCGCTGGCGCGGCGCTACCAGCCGCTGCTGATCAACACCGTGGTCGGCTTCATCGGGCCCGAATACCTCTACGACGGCAAGCAGATCATCCGCGCCGGCCTGGAGGACCACTTCTGCGGCAAGCTGATGGGCCTGCCCCTGGGCTGCGACATCTGCTACACCAACCATGCCGAGGCCGACCAGGACGACATGGACAACCTGCTGGTGCTGCTCGGCACCGCGGGCATCAACTTCATCATGGGCGTGCCGGGCGCCGACGACGTGATGCTCAACTACCAGAGCACCTCGTTCCACGACGCGCTGTTCCTGCGCCAGGCGCTGGGCCTGAAGCGCGCGCCCGAGTTCGAGGCCTGGCTCGCGCGCATGCAGATCACCGACGAGGCCGGCCGGCTCGCGCCGCCGTCGTCCAACCGCCTGCTCGCCGGCATGGACGGCCTGCGCGCACTCGCGTCATGAGCGGCGAACCCGTCACCCCGAACCCCTGGACGCCCTGGCGCGCGGCCACGCCCGCGCGGCTCGCCCTCGGCCGCGCCGGCGCGGGCATGCCGACCGACGAGGTGCTGCGCTTCGGCTGGGCCCATGCGATGGCGCGCGACGCGATCCACGCCGCGCTCGACGTCGACGCGCTCGAGGGCGCGCTGCGCGCCGAAGGCTGGCAGGCCGAGCGCGCACGCAGCCGCGCCGGCGACCGCGCCGCCTACCTGCGCCGTCCCGACCTGGGGCGGCAGCTCGATCCCTCCGACGCCGAGCGCCTGCGCGCGGCCGCGCGGGGGCCGTGCGAGCTCTGCATCGTGGTCGGCGACGGCCTCTCCTCGCTCGCGGTCGCGCGCCATGCGGTGCCGCTGCTCGCGGCGCTGCGCCCGCTGCTGCCGGCCGATACGCACTTCTCGCCCGTGGTCGTTGCGACGCAGGCGCGCGTGGCGCTCGCCGACGAGATCGGCGAGCTGTTCGGCGCCACCCTCGCGGTGATGCTGATCGGCGAGCGGCCCGGGCTGAGCTCGCCCGACAGCCTCGGCATCTACCTGACCCATTCGCCGCGGCGCGGCCGGCACGACGCCGAGCGCAACTGCATCTCCAACGTGCGGCCCGAGGGCCTGCCCTGCGGAGCCGCGGCCTTCAAGCTCGCCTGGCTCGTGCGCGAGGCGCTGCGCCGCGGGCTCACCGGGGTCGGGCTCAAGGACGAGAGCGATCTCGCGGTGCTCGCGCCGCCGTCCGAGGCCGCGCCGCCGCTGCCGCGCTGAACGCCGCGCGGGCGCGCGTGCCTATGATCGGCACACACACACCGATCCAGGAGACAACCGACATGGCCGACCGCTACCCCCTCGCCCAGCTCGACGACCTGCCCGACGACATCCGCAGCGCGATCCTCGCGGTGCAGGAGAAGGCCGGCTTCGTGCCCAACGTGTTCCTCGCGCTCGCGCGCCGGCCCGCCGAATGGCGCGCCTTCTTCGCCTACCACGACGCGCTGATGCTCAAGGAGGAAGGCTCGCTGACCAAGGGCGACCGCGAGATGATCGT
>CBHTTS010000069.1:0-20502 GCA_966095775.1 uncultured Variovorax sp.
GCTGCAGCCCCTTGTACTGGCCGAAGATGCCGCCGCGGCCCACGTCCTCGCCGACCACCACCACGCGCGCGTCGGCCTCCATCTCGCGCGCGAGCGCGCGCGCGGCGGCCTCGGCGTAGCTCAGTTCCTCGCGTTCGCTCGTCAATGCCATTGCCCGGCTCCGGTGGTCTGCACGTCGGTGAAGGCAGCGCCGGCCTCGGGCCAGGGCGCCGCGTCGGCCACGGCGAGCGCGGTCGCGACCTCGTCGCGCGCCGCGTTCTCGATCGCGTCGAGCGCGGCCGGGGACATGCGCAGCGCGAGCAGGCGGCCGCGGGCGCGCGCGATCGGGTCGGTCTCGAGCGCGGCGGCCAGCTCCGCCGGGTCGCGGTAGGCCGCGACGTCGACCGACACATGGCCCTTCACGCGGTAGGTCAGCGCATGCAGCAGGCGCGGACCGCCGCCGCCGCGCACCGCGGCCACCAGCGAGGCCGCCGCCTCGTGCACCGCGAACACGTCGTTGCCGTCGACCTGCGTGGCCGCGATGCCCATCGCCTCGGCGCGCACCGAGGCGCCGTCGCCCGCGGTCATCGGCCCGCTCGCGGTGGTGGCGCTCCAGCGGTTGTCCTCGCAGACGAAGAGCACCGGCAGTTCGTACACGCGCGCCCAGTTCAGCGCCTCGAGGAAGGGGCCGCGGTTGATCGCGCCGTCGCCGAAGAAGCAGGCCGTGAGGCCGCCGTCGGGGCCGCGCAGCTTCTGCGCATGCGCCGCGCCGACCGCGATCGGCAGGCCCGCGGCCACCACGCCGTTGGCGCCGAGCATGCCGACCGAGAAGTCCGCGATGTGCATCGAGCCGCCCTTGCCGCCGTTGAAGCCCGGCGCCTTGCCGAACAGCTCGCACATCATGCGGCTGAGGTCCGCGCCCTTGGCCAGCGTGTGGCCGTGGCCGCGGTGCGTGGAGGTGAGGTAGTCGCTCGCGCGCAGATGCGCGCACACGCCCGCGGGCACCGCCTCCTGGCCGGTCGAGAGATGCAGCGGGCCGCGCACCCGCGCGCTGCCGGCGGCCTCCTGGCCATAGGCGCTCACGCCGCCCTGGCTCGCCGCCTCGGCGGCATTCTCGAAGGCGCGGATGCGCACCATCGTGCGGTACAGCGCCGCCCCGTCGGGGCTCGAACTGCTCGTGTCCATCTTGTCTCCTGCGCTCGTGGAATCGGCGCTTGCGACAAAAATCCTAACAGCGAGCGGCCCTGTCTCTTCGGCCGCGGCCTCAGCCGGCCTGTCCGTCCTGCGGATGGTGGACCATCGAGCGGATCTCGCGCCGCTGGAACTGCGCGAACCGCTCGGCGTAGCGCGGCGCGATGCGGTCGAAGTTGGCCCAGGTGGCGTCGGTCGGCGCCTCGCCCTCCTTTCGCCAGGCGTTGTGCTCGCCGAAGACCGCCTTCGCGTCGAACAGCGCCGAGGCTTCCTCGGGCTCCATCAACCGGCCCATGTAGGCATGGCAGAAGGGCGCGTGCGCGGGCTGCACGTCGTGTTCCCAGAACAGGCCGCCGAGGCTTTCGACCAGGAAGTCCTGCGGGCCGAGCCGCCGCTCGCGCAGCGCCTCGATCTGCGCGGCGCCGAGGCGGTCCTCGCGCAGCAGGCCGTTGAGCGCGCACCAGCTCGCGAAGAAGGCGTCCTCGGCGTGGTTGCCGGATTCCTCGCCGGGGTAGACCGTGGCGTAGTCCTCTTCCTCGGCCACGCCCAGCAGCAGGTGCTTCGGCTTGCCGGCGTCGTTGAGCGACACCGTGGCGCGCAGGCCCTCGCGCGGCGGCGGCAGCACGTAGCGCACGATCTCGAGCGCCCCGTCGACGCGGCGTTCGAAGCGCGCGCCGAGCGCCGCATCGTCCATCTGCCAGTCGAAGCCCTCGGGCAGCGCGCCCGTGCAACGCGGGTAGACGAAGGCATGCGACACCCGCGTGATCCAGGTGCGGCCTTCCTTCTGCGGCGGGAAGAAGTCGCGGTGCGTGAAGCGCGCCTTGGCGCCGACCGCGAGGCCGAGCTTGCTGTTCTCGAGGCTGCTGTCGCTGGTCGGCGTGGCGCTCTTGAACGGCTTCTTGCCGAGCGCTTCGGCGAGACGGACGGCGGCGGGGTCGTCGATGCGCTTTCCGAGCGCATCCACGACGAGCGAAACGAGGTCTTGATCGGGCATGGTGTGAGAGAGGGGCGCACCGCAATCCGGGGCGTCGGCGATTCTAGGGAGCACGCATGGCGCGCCCGGGAATTCCCCGATGCCCAGGGCGCGCGCACGATGGGATAGTTAATTCGCCCGTCGAACTAACTTATTTCTTACACATATGGGCGCCTGCCCAAGGAGACATCCGATGCCCCTGAAGCACACCCTGGCCGCGATGGCCTTCGGCCTCACGGCCGCGAGCGCGCTGGCGCAGACCGTGGTCGGCGTGAGCTGGTCGAACTTCCAGGAAGAGCGCTGGAAGACCGACGAGGCCGCGATCAAGGCCCAGCTCGAGAAGCTCGGCGCGAAGTACATCAGCGCCGATGCGGGCGGCTCGCCCGAGAAGCAGCTCGGCGACATCGAGGGCCTGATGTCGAAGGGCGCGAAGGCGCTGATCGTGCTCGCGATGGACAAGGACGCGATCCTGCCCGCCGTCACCAAGGCCACGCGCCAGAAGGTGCCGGTGGTCGCCTACGACCGGCTGATCGAGGCGCCGGGCGTGTTCTACATCACCTTCGACAACGTCGAGGTCGGCCGCATGGAGGCGCGCGAGGTCTTCAAGGTCAAGCCCAAGGGCAACTACGTGATCATCAAGGGCTCGCCGAGCGACCCGAACGCCGACTTCCTGCGCGCGGGCCAGCAGGAGGTGCTCGATGCCGCGGTGAAGAAGGGCGACATCAAGATCGTGGGCGACGAGTACACCGAAGGCTGGAAGCCCGAGGTGGCGCAGAAGAACATGGAGCAGATCCTCACCAAGGTCGGCAACAAGGTCGACGCGGTGGTGGCCGCCAACGACGGCACCGCGGGCGGCGCGGTCGCGGCGCTCACGGCCAAGGGGCTGCGCGGCATCCCGGTCTCGGGCCAGGACGCGGACTTCGCGGCGCTCAACCGCATCGCGCTCGGCACCCAGACCGCGACCATCTTCAAGGACTCGCGCGAGCTCGGCCGCGAGGCCGCCAACGCGGCGATCGCGCTGTCGCAGGGCAAGCCGGTCGAGAAGGCCGCGCCGTGGAACGCGGGGCCGAAGAAGGTCTCGCTGCAGTCGCGGCTGCTCACGCCGGTGCCGATCACGCGCGACAACCTCGACGTGGTCGTGAAGGCCGGCTGGATCAAGAAGGACGAGCTCTGCAAGGGCGTGCCCGCGGCCAGCGCGCCCGCCGCCTGCAAGTAAGCCGCCGATGAGCGACTCCACGGTGGGCTGGTGGCGGCGCACCGGCGTCGACCTGCGCCTCGCGCTGATGAGCGTGCTGCTGGTCGCGCTGGGCGTGGTCTTCAACGTGCTCTCGGGCGGCGTGTTCCTCTCGCCCGAGAACCTCTACAACGTCGCGCAGCAGACCGCGGTGGTCGGCATCGTCTCGACCGTGATGGTGCTGGTCATCGTGGCGCGCCACATCGACCTCTCGGTGGGCTCGGTGATGGGCTTCGTCGGCGTGCTGATCGCGTACCTGCAGTACACCTCGGGCTGGTCGTGGCCCGCGGCCTGCCTCGCGGGGCTCGCGGTGGCGCTGCTGGTGTCGATCTACCAGGGCTGGCTCACGGCGATGCTCGGCGTGCCCTCGTTCGTGGTCACGCTCGGCGGGCTGATGTCGTTCCGCGGCGCGGCCTTCCTGGTGGCCGACGGCAAGACGCAGCCCGTCAACGACGAGCTGTTCCAGCGCCTGGGCGGCGGCTACGACGGGGGCATCGGCACCACGGCCACGTGGGCGCTCGCCGTGCTCGTCGTGGTGGTGCTGTTCGCGCGCATGCTGCACAAGCGCCGCGCCCGCGCGCGCCACGGCATGCCCAACGAGCCGCTCTGGCTCGAGCTGCTGCTGACCGCGGTGCCCGCGGCCGTGGTCTGCATCTTCGCGGCGGTCATGAACAGCTACCAGATCGCCTCCAAGGACGCGCCGCAGGGCCTGCCGATCCCGGTGCTGATCTGGGCCGCGGTGGCGATCGCGCTGTCGTTCATCGTGCACCGCACGCGCTTCGGCCGCTACGTGTTCGCGATGGGCGGCAATCCCGACGCGGCTGCGCTGGTGGGCATTCCGGTCAAGCGCGTCACGCTGATGCTGTTCGCGCTGCTCGCGGTGCTGGTCACGGTGGCGGCCATCGTCTCGATCGCGCGGCTCAACGCCGGCACCAACTCGCTCGGCACCGGCATGGAGCTCTACGTGATCGCGGCGGCCGTGATCGGCGGCACCGCGCTCGCGGGCGGCACGGGGTCGATCTTCGGCTCGGTGCTCGGCGCGCTGATCATGCAGTCGCTCGACAGCGGCATGCTGCTGCTCGACGTGCCGATCGGCAAGCGCATGGTCATCATCGGCCAGGTGCTGATCGTCGCCGTGGTGTTCGACGTGCTCTACCGCCGCAGGTTCGGCGAGAACTGAACGGCATGACCCCCGAAACCTCCCAACCCCTGGTCGAGCTGCGCGAGATCCGCAAGGCCTTCGGCGGCGTCAAGGCCGTGGACGGCGTGAGCGTGAACCTGCATCCGGGCGAGGTGGTCGCGCTGCTCGGCCACAACGGCGCGGGCAAGTCCACGCTGATGAAGATGCTCGCGGGCGCCTATCCGATCGATTCGGGCGAGACGCGGATCGCGGGCGAGGCGGTGCAGATCCGCACGCCCTCGCAGGCGCAGGCGCTCGGCATCGAGACCATCTACCAGACGCTCGCGCTGGCCGACAACCTCGACGCGGTCGCCAACCTGTTCCTCGGCCGCGAGAAGATGACGCGCTGGAACACGCTCGACGACCACTTCATGGAGGTCGAGGCGCGCAAGGTGTTCCAGCGCCTGAACCGGAACTTCGCCAACATCCGCGTGCCGGTGCGGCGCCTCTCGGGCGGCCAGCGGCAGGTGGTGGCGATCTCGCGCGCGCTCTACTTCAACGCGCGCATTCTGATCATGGACGAGCCCTGCGCCGCGCTCGGGCCCGAGGAGACCGCGATGGTCGGCGGCCTCGTGAAGCAGCTGAAGGCCGACGGCGTGGGCATCTTCCTCGTCACGCACGACATGCCCGACGTGTTCGCGCTCAGCGACCGCGTGGCGGTCATGAAGAACGGCCGGCTCGTGGGCACCTACCGCACCGCCGACGTCACCGAGGACGAGGTGCTCGGCATGATCATCGCCGGCAAGCGGCCCGAGGGGAAGGAACAGGCGCACCGCTGAAGGCGGCGCGCGAAGGGCGGAGCGAGTGAACACCGGCGACCAGCAGCTGCTCAAGCGCATGAACCGCAGCGTGCTGCTGCGCCTGCTGCGCGCGCAGCCCGGCCTCTCGCGCGCGCGCCTCGCCGAGGCCAGCGGCCTCACCAAGTCGACGGTGAGCCTGCTGGTGCGCGAGTTGCTCGACGAAGGCTGGCTCGCCGAGGCCGCGAGCACCATGGCCGACGGGCTCGGCCGGCCTTCCACGCCGCTGTCGATCAACGTCGGCGTGCGCGCGCTGATGGGCGTGGAGATCGCGGTCGAGACCGTGCGCCTGGCCTGCGTGTCGCTGCAGGGCGAAGTGCTCCATGCCGACCGCCATGCGCTCGCCGACCGCGCGCCCGAGGGTGTGTGCGCGCAGGTGGCGCGCATGGTCGCGGCCGCGCACCGGCGGCTGGGCCGCGACGGGCTGCGGCTGTCGAGCATCGGCGTCTGCGTGCCCGGCGCGGTCGACGACTGCACGGGCGTGGTGCGCTTCGCGCCCAACCTCGGCTGGCGCAACGTGAGCCTGCTGCCCGCGCTCGAGAAGGCCTTCGCCGCGGCACGGCTGCCCGACGTCGTGGTGCAGCTGCAGAACGATGCCGACGCCGCCGCGCTCGGCGAGTACGAGTTCGAAGGCAGCGAGGGCGGCGAGCCGCTGATCTTCGTGAGCTGCGACGTCGGCGTGGGCGCGGGCGTGGTGCTCAACGACCGCCTCTTCACAGGCGCGCAGGGCATGGCGGGCGAGATCGGCCACACCATCCTGCAGCCCGGCGGGCCGCCGTGCTCCTGCGGGCGGCGCGGCTGCGCCGAGGCCTTCTTCGGCTCGCACGCGCTCGCGCGCGAGGCGCCGGGCATGGCGCAGGCCGCGGCCTTCCTCGGCGTGCTGCTGCAGAACCTCTGGGTCACCTTCGATCCGCGCGCGATCGTGCTCGGCGGCAAGTCGTGCACCGGCGATCCGGGGCTCGCGCAGGCCGCGTTCGCGCTCGTGAAGCGCCATGCCGAGGCGGCCGGCATGCCCGCGCCCGAACTGCGCATCGCGCGCTACGGCGAGCTCGCGCCCGCGGTGGGCGCCGCCGCGCTCGCGCTGCACGAGTACCTGCGCCCGCTGCAGCCCGATGCACGCATGCGCCGCGCGCGCGCGGCGCGCATCGGCATGCCCGCCTGAGCGTACGAATACCTTGTGCCTAAGGGGCCGCGCGCGCGGGCCCGATGGCTGCCGCGCCACACGGGCACTTGGGCATTCGGCCTACGGACACGACCCCGCGCCTTGGCCTAGCTTGGAGGTCCGCGCCCATTCCCCGTCCCGGAGCTCCATGCCATGACCGACTCAGCCGTCTCCCGCAGCGCACCTTCGTCGCATCCGCCGCGTTCCGGGCCGTCGCCGCTGCTCGTGGTCACGGCCGTGGTCGTGGGCCTCGCGGGCCTCGGCCTGGCGGCGGCGGGCGCGGGGCTCGTGCCGCGCGGCGGCTCGGGGTACGACCGCGCCGCGGGCCTCGGCCTCGTCGCCGCCGCGCTGCTGCGGCCGCGCGGCGGCGGCGCGGGGCTCTGGGTCTATGCGCTGGTCGTGGCCTTCACGCTCGCCTGGGCGCTCTGGGAAGTGGGCTTCGACTGGTGGCCGCTCGCGGCGCGCGGCGACGTGTTCTTCGTGCTCGGCGTGTTCCTGCTCACGCCCTGGATCGCGCGCGCGCTCGCACGCCGCCATGCCGCGGGCATCGCGCCCGCGCGTGGCTTCCTCGGCGTGGTGCTGCTGGCCTCCCTCGGGGCCGCGGCGGTCTCGTGGCCGCGCGAGCCGCGGCGCGTCGTGGGCGCCGCCAGGCCGCCCGCGGCCGCGGCGGCGCCCGCCGCGGGCAGTCCCGCGCCGGCCGCCGACGAATGGACCGCCTACGGCGGCAACGGCATGGGCCAGCGCTATTCGGCGCTCGACCAGATCACGCCCGCCAACGTCGGCCAGCTGCAGGAGGCCTGGCACTTCCGCACCGGCGACGTGCGCGGCCAGCCCGGCGATCCCGAGGAGACCACCTTCGAGGTCACGCCGCTGAAGATCGGCGAGCGGCTCTTCCTCTGCACGCCGCACCAGTCGGTGGTGGCGCTCGACGCGACCACGGGCGCGCAGGTCTGGCGCTACACGCCCGAGATCAAGCGACCGCTCGCGCTGCAGCACCTGACCTGCCGCGGCCTGTCGTACGACCCCGGCAGCGCGGTGCGCCCCGCGGCCGCCGCCACGCCGGCCGGCACGGCGCCGGCGCCCGCGCCCGCGCCCCCGGGCGGCGACTGCGAAGCCAAGCTGTTCATGCCCACGGCCGACGGGCGCGTGATCGCGCTCAGCCCCGAGACCGGCAAGCCCTGCATGCGCTTCGGCGGCGGCACGGGCCAGATCGACCTCTGGAAGAACATGCCCAACGTCAAGCCCGGCTCGTACTACTCGACCTCGCCGGTGGTGGTGACGCGCTCGCTCGTGATCGTGGGCGGCACCGTGCTCGACAACGTCTCGACGCAGGAGACCTCGGGCGTGATCCGCGCCTTCGACATCGACACCGGCGCGCTGGTCTGGAACTGGGACGCGGGCAACCCCGAGGACACCGCGCCGATCGCGCCCGACCGCACCTACACCGCCAACTCGCCCAACAGCTGGTCGATCTCGAGCGTGGACGAGGCGCTCGGCATGGTCTACGTGCCGATCGGCAACCAGCCGCCCGACCAGTGGGGCGGCAAGCGCAGCGAAGGCGCGGAGCGCTATTCGTCCTCGGTGGTGGCGCTCGACCTCGCCACCGGCCGCGTGCGCTGGAGCTTCCAGACCGTGCACCACGACCTCTGGGACTACGACGTGCCCTCGCAGCCCACGCTGGTGGACCTGCGCATCGGCAGCGAGACCGTGCCCGCGCTCGTGCAGCCCACCAAGCAGGGCGAGCTGTTCGTGCTCGACCGGCGCGACGGCAAGCCGGTGGTGAAGGTGCACGAGCGGCCCGCGCCGCAGGGGGCGGCCGAGGGCGACCACACCTCGCTCACGCAGCCGGTGTCGGAGCTCTCGTTCGATCCGCCCGCGCTCACGCCGGCCGACATGTGGGGCGGCACGGTGTTCGACCAGCTCGCCTGCCGCATCGCCTTCCACCGGCTGCGCTACGAGGGCCGCTACACGCCGCCCTCGACACAGGGCTCGCTGATCCACCCGGGCAACTTCGGCGTCTTCAACTGGGGCGGCATCGCGGTCGACCCGAAGCGTCAGCTGGCCTTCACCACGCCGGCCTCGCTCGCCTTCGTCTCGAAGCTGATCCCGCGCGCGGACGACACCACGCTCTACGTGCAGGGCAAGGACCGGCCCAACGACAGCCTGCCCGCGCTCAACGAGAACTTCGGCGCGCCGTTCGCGGTGCAGCTGCGCGCCTTCACCTCGGTGTTCGGCCTGCCCTGCCAGGCGCCGCCCTGGGGCTACGTGGCCGGCGCCGACCTGCGCACCGGGCGCGTGGTCTGGATGCACAAGAACGGCACCGTGCGCGACAGCTCGCCGCTGCCGCTGCCCTTCGCGATGGGCGTGCCCAGCCTCGGCGGCCCGATGATGACGGCCGGCGGCGTGGCCTTCCTTTCGGGCACGCTCGACTACTACCTGCGCGCCTACGACGTCGGCAACGGCAAGGAGCTCTGGCGCAGCCGCCTGCCGGCGGGCGGCCAGGCCACGCCGATGACCTACCGCGGCCGCGACGGCCGGCAGTTCGTCGTGGTGGCCGCGGGCGGGCACGGCTCGCTCGGCACGAAGACCGGCGACTCCGTGATCGCCTACGCGCTGCCGAAATAAGACGCCCCCCGAAGCGCCTGCGGCGCCTCCCCCCACGGGGGGGGCGCACCCGGCGGCCCGGCAAAGCCGGATCCGCGGGTGCCCTGGTGGGGCGGTGCGGTCAGGCCGCGGGGTCTTCGGCACGGAAGCCGCGCAGCCGGCGGTAGAGCGTGCCGCGCGACACGCGCAATTGCCGCGCGGCCTGCGAGACGTTGCCGCCGTGCGCCGCGAGGGTCTCCTCGATCAGCTTGCGGCTGTGCTCGCGCAGCGTCTCGCCGTGCGCGGGCACGGACGGCGCGGCGGCCGCGGGCGGCGCATCGATGGCGTCCATGCACGGCGCCGCGAGCGCGGGCAGGGCCTCGCCGGGCATCGCGACCGCATGGCGGAAGTCGGTGCCGTCGGCCGCCCTCAGGTGCGCCTGCACCCAGACGCCGAGGCCGCTCGCGAGGCGCAGCGGCTGCGCGGCCTCGCGCCGCTGCAGCCGCAGCAGGCTCTGGAGGTCGTGGCCCAGCATCGCCTCGACGTCGCGTTCGCCCGCGTCCTCGGGCAGCCGGCCGATCAGCCGCGTGCCGGCGCCGTTGAGCCAGGCGATGGTGCCGTCGGGCGCCACGCCGGCCAGCGCCTCCATCGGCGTGCCGAGCAGGTTGGGGCTGGCCTGGAAGCGCAGGATCAGGTGGTCGCGCGACTGCGCCTGCAGCAGCCGGTTCTCGATGATGGTCGCGTACAGCGCCACCATCGAGGCCGCGTCGAAGCCGAAGCGCCGCGCCTCCACCGTGAGGTCGAGCACGCCCGCGAGCCGGCCCGTCACGTCGCGGATCGGCGCCGCCGCGCACTGCATCTGGCACAGCACCTCGAAGTAGTGCTCGGCGCCGTCGACCGTGCACGCCTGCCCCGTGGCGGCCACGATGCCCGGCGCCGTGGTGCCGACCACGCGCTCGGCGATGTTCACGCCCACGCGCGCGGTCTTGCGCAGCACCGGCTGGTGGTCGGCCGCGGGCTGCTGCGTCACGTGCACCACCACGCCCTCGCGGTCGGTCAGGATCACGCGGCAGTCGGTGCCGGCCAGCGCGCTCTCCATGCTCGCGAGCTCCTGCCGCGCCACCTCGAGCAGCTCGCGGTTGCGCGCGAGCGTGGCATGCAGCCGGCTCGGCGTGACCGCGTCGAAGGCCACCACGCGGCGCCGGTCGCTGTGCGTGCGCGCGCAGCGCAGCCACGACTGGATCACGGCCTCGCCGACCAGGCCCGAGGGGCGCACGCCTTCCTCGAAGAACTGCTGGCGCGCGAGCGCCACGCGCTCGGCCGGGGTCCTGGAGAAGAGTTGGCGCGGCGCATCCGCCGTGCCGAGCCGTTCTGAAGCCATGCCGCGAATGTGTTCCGCAATGGAACAGCGCCGGACTGGGGAAATCCCGAGGGTGAACGCGGCGCCCGCGCGAACGATCCTTGCGGCACAACGAAGGAGACCCACGATGACCCAGACTCCCTCCGGGCTGCGCCGGCTGGCCGGCGCGCTGCTGTGCCTCTGCGCCGTCTCGGCCGCCACGGCACAGGGCACGCCCAGCGCGCAGGAGCGCGCCGCCGCCGCCGCGCAGCGCGTGAACGGCAGCTTCATCCGCGACAACGTCGCGCGCAAGACGCCCGACTGGCCGAGCTACGGCCTCGACCACGCCGAGACGCGCTTCAGCCGGCTCGACCAGATCCACGCCGGCAACGTCAGGCAGCTCGGCCTGGTCTGGTCGTACAACCTCGAGTCCACGCGCGGCGTCGAGGCCACGCCGCTCGTGGTCGACGGCATCATGTACGTCAGCGCCTCGTGGAGCGTGGTGCACGCGATCGACACGCGCACCGGCCAGCGCCTGTGGACCTTCGACCCCGAGGTCGACCGCTCGAAGGGCTTCCGCGGCTGCTGCGACGTGGTGAACCGCGGCGTGGCGCTGCACGAGGGCAAGGTCTTCGTCGGCGCCTACGACGGCCGGCTGATCGCGCTCGACGCCGCCACCGGCCAGCCGGTCTGGGAGAAGGACACCATCGTCGACCGCTCCAAGTCCTACACCATCACCGGCGCGCCGCGCGTCTTCAAGGGCAAGGTGATCATCGGCAACGGCGGCGCCGAGTACGGCGTGCGCGGCTACATCACCGCCTACGACGCCGCCACCGGCGAGCAGAAGTGGCGCTGGTTCACCGTGCCGGGCGATCCGTCGAAGCCCTTCGAGGACGAGTCGATGGCGCGCGCCGCCAAGACCTGGGACCCCTCGGCGAAATACTGGGAGTCGGGCGGCGGCGGCACGGCCTGGGACACCATGGCCTTCGACCCCGAGCTCAACCTGATGTACATCGGCACCGGCAACGGCTCGCCGTGGGCGCACAGCAAGCGCAGCCCCAAGGGCGGCGACAACCTCTACCTGGGCTCGGTGGTGGCGCTCGACCCCGACACCGGCAAGTACGTCTGGCACTACCAGGAGACGCCCGGCGACAACTGGGACTACACCTCGACGCAGCCGATGATCCTGGCCGACATCAAGATCGGCGGCAAGCAGCGCAAGGTGATCCTGCATGCGCCGAAGAACGGCTTCTTCTTCGTCATCGACCGCACCAACGGCAAGTTCATCTCGGCGAAGAACTTCGTCGAGGTCAACTGGGCCACGGGCTACGACGCCAACGGCCGGCCGATCGAGGTCGCCGCCGCGCGCCAGAACCAGAAGCCCGGCGACAGCATCCCCGGGCCGTTCGGTGCGCACAACTGGCATTCGATGTCGTTCAACCCGCAGACCGGGCTGGCCTACATCCCCGCGCAGCACATCCCGCTGAACCTGATGGACGACAAGGACTGGAAGTTCGACCAGAACACGCCGGGCCGCCCGCATGCCGCGCTCGGCTGGAACACCGCGATGTTCATCAACGCCGAGCCGTCCAAGGCCAAGCCCTTCGGCCGCCTCGTCGCCTGGGACCCTGTGAAGCAGAAGGAGGCCTGGGGCGTGGACCACGTCTCGCCGTGGAACGGCGGCACCCTCACCACCGCGGGCAACCTCGTGTTCCAGGGCACGGCCGACGGCCGGCTCGTGGCCTACGACGCCAAGACCGGCGCGAAGCTCTGGGAAACGCCCACCGGCACCGGCGTGGTCGCCGCGCCCGCAACCTACATGGTCGACGGCAGGCAGTACGTCTCGATCGCGGTCGGCTGGGGCGGCGTCTACGGCCTCGCGCAGCGCGCCACCGACCGGCAGGGCCCGGGCACGGTCTACACCTTCGCGATCGGCGGCACCGCGAAGATGCCCGACTTCGTGCAGTACCGCGCCGGCAAGCTGCTGCAGGGCGTGAAGTACGACCCCGCCAAGGTCCAGGCCGGCACCATGCTCTACGTGAGCAACTGCGTGTTCTGCCACGGCGTGCCCGGCGTCGATCGCGGCGGCAACATCCCGAACCTCGGCTACATGGATGCGGCCTACATCGAGAACCTCGACAAGTTCGTGCTCAAGGGCCCCGCCATGTCGCGCGGCATGCCCGACTTCACGGGCAAGCTGTCGATGGACGACATCGACAGCATCAAGGCCTTCATCCAGGGGACCGCCGACGCGATACGGCCAAAATAGCGGCTCGGCGGTCTCGCCGCCGGGGAGTCGAACAACCATGCCATCCGGCGAGGCCCCGCGCCTTTCGGTCCTGATCTTCCTTTCCGCGCTCGCGGTCCTTCCGGTCAACATGTTCGTGCCCTCGCTGCCGAGCATCGCGAAGGACCTCGATGCGGATTTCGCGCTCGTCAACCTGGCCGTCGCAGGGTATGCCATCGCGACCGCGATCACGCACCTGCTCGCGGGCGCACTGTCCGACCGGTGGGGACGCAAGCCGGTCGCGCTGTTCGCGCTGGCGATCTTCACCATCGCCTCGCTGGGCTGTGGCCTCGCCGACGACATCGGCACGTTCCTGACGTTCCGCCTGCTGCAAAGCACCGTCATCGCCGGCTACGCGGTGTCGCTGGCCGCGATCCGCGACACCTCGGACGAGCGGCTCGTGGCCAGCCGCATCGGCTATGTGTCCTCGGCGTGGGCGGTGGCTCCGATGATCGGGCCCGCCGTCGGCGGTGCGCTCGACGCGCAATTCGGGTGGCGCTCGAACTTCATCGCTTTCGCCCTCCTTGGTGTTGTGGCGCTCGGCTTGGTGAGCTTCTGTCTGCACGAGACGAACTTTCACAGAGCCCGCTCGCTCGCATTGCAGCTGGGCGGCTACCGCGAACTCGGTCGCTCGGCGCGCTTTCGGGCGTACGTGGCCTGCATGGCGTTCGCGATCGGGACGCTGTACGTCTTCCTCGGCGGTGCGCCGCTGGTGGCGGCGCAGATCGGTGGGGTCTCTGGCGTGATGCTCGGCATCTACATGGGCCTGGTGCCGGCCGGATTCATTCTCGGGAGCTATGTGGTCGGACACGGCGGCGCCCGCCGCACGGCAACGGCATACATCCTCGCCGGACGTGTGCTCACCTGGCTGGGCTTGCTGCTCGCGGTGCTGCTGGCGGCCTGGGGGGCTGTGCATCCGCTCTCGTTCTTCGTGCCCTGCATCGCAGTCGGACTCGGCAACGGATTGACGATGCCGGCCGCGAACGCCCAGGTCCTGTTGATCCGGCAAGGCTTGGCTGGCTCGGCCTCAGGCCTGGCCGCTGCGCTCACCGTGTTGGGCGCGGGCCTCGTCGCGTTCGTCGCCGGCCTGGTGGTCGACGCGGCGAACGCGCGCCTGGCGGTTTCGTCGGCGATGCTGGCGGCTTCGACGCTGTCCTTTGTCGCGGCGATGTTCATCTTCCACGCGGAGAGGGTGGAAGCACGGCGGAACTTGCGCCTGCCGGGGCAGCAATAAGAAAAAAAGCCGCCGACCCGAAAGGTACGGCGGCTCCTCAAACCGGGAACACCGCGGAACCGGCTTTGCCGGGCCGCAGGTGTTGCCCCCTCGAGGGGGAGGCGGCTACACGAAGTGAGCCGCTTCGGGGGTGGGCCAATCAGTCTGCATAGACGCCGGCAGCCTTGATGATCGGGCCCCACTTGGCGATCTCGGCGGCGACGAACTTCTTGTGCTCGGCCGGCTCGGTGCGCTTGTCGGTCGTGATCACCGCGCCCAGGCCCTCCTGGCGCTTGATGAAGCCCGGGTCCTTCATGGCGGCCACGATCGCCTCGTTGAGCTTCTTCAGCACCGGCGCCGGCGTGCCCTTGGGCGCGTACACGCCGTGCCAGATCGTGACCTCGAAGCCCTTCAGGCCCGACTCGTCGAGCGTGGGCAGGTCCTTCAGGGCCGGCGTGCTCAGGCGCTTGGTGGTGGTCACGGCATAGGCCTTGACCTTCTTGGCCTCGATCTGCGACGTGGTGTTGGTGGTCTGGTCGCACAGCAGGTCGATCTGGCCGCCGAGCAGGTCGGCGATGGCCGGCGCGGTGCCCTTGTAGGGCACGGTGGTCATCTCGACCTTGAGCGCGCTCTGGAACAGCAGGCCGCACAGGTGCGAGGCGGCGCCCAGGCCGGCGTTGCCGAGGTTGATCTTGCCCTTGTTGGCGGCCATCCAGGCGGTCAGTTCCTTGTAGTTGTTGGCCGGCAGCGAGGGCTTGCCGATCAGCGTCATCGGCACTTCGTTGACCATGCCGAGGTATTCGAAGTCGGTCTCGACGTTGAACGGCAGCTTGCGGTAGAGCGCCGGCATCGTCGACATGCCGATGTGGTTGAGCAGCAGCGTGTAGCCGTCGGGTGCGGCGCGCGCCACCTTGGCGGTGCCGATCGAGCTGCCGGCGCCCGCGGTGTTGTCGACCACGATGGTGGTGCCGAGCGTCTTCTGCAGCGATTCGGCGAGGTCGCGGGCCACGCGGTCGGTGGGACCGCCGGCCGAGAACGGCACGACGATCGTGACGGTCTTGCCTGCAGGATAGTCCTGGGCATAGGCCCCGGCGGCGAATGCGGCGACTGCCGTGAATGCAAGCAATTTCTTCATGGAATCTCCCGAAAAGCGGTGTGGATGGTGCAAAGCGGGCGCGATCTTAATGGCTGGGCATGACGCCCCCCATCCCCAATAGCCCTTAGTCGCGTGCACAAATGGGCGCTTTCCTCAGGCATGATGCGCGCCTCGTTCGAGCGCCTCGGGAGGGCGCCGCAAAAACCACAACACGGGCAGCGTCGGCTGCCGCATCGAGGAGGAATTTCCACATGGATCCCTGGGTCTATCCGCGCGAGCGTTCGCTCGGCACCATCACGCTCGTGCTCGGCCTTCTGGCCTGGGCCGTCCTGGTGATCGGCACGCTCGGCATCGCGCTCGTCTACGTGCTGCTCGGCTTCATCGGCTACGTGTTCGCGCAGTCGGCCGTCATCGCCTGGATCAAGGGCACGGCCGTGAAGCTCTCGCCCACGCAGCTGCCCGAGCTGCATGCGCGCTTCGTCGACTGCTGCACCCGGCTCGGCATCGCCCACCCGCCCGAGGCCTACCTGCTGCACGGCGACGGCATCTTCAACGCCTTCGCCACGCGCTTCTTCGGCCGCGACTTCGTCGTGCTGCTGTCCGACGTGGTCGATGCGATGGAGGCCCAGCCCGACGGCATCAACTTCTACATCGGCCACGAGCTCGGCCACATCCGGCGCGGCCACCTCACGGGCCACATCTGGCGCGCGCCCGTGCTGTGGCTGCCGCTGCTCGGCGCCGCCTATGCGCGCGCCAAGGAGTACACCTGCGACCTGCACGGCGCCGCCTGCTGCCTGCAGCCCGACTCCGCGCCGCGCGCGCTCGTGGCGCTCGCGGCCGGCGCGCAGCAGTGGCGCCACGTCGACCTGCAGGGCTATGCCGACCAGTCGGCGGGCAACAGCGGCTTCTGGGCCTCGTTCCACGAGCTCGTGGGCGGCTATCCCTGGCTCACCAAGCGCGTGGCGCGCGCGATCGATCCGCAGGCGAAGCTGCCAGGCCGCAACCCGCTCGCCTACGTGCTCGCGATCTTCGTGCCCTACACCGGCCGCATGGCCGGCGGCGGCGCGCTGGCGCTGGTGATCGTCGTGGCGATCGTCGGCGTGCTCGCCGCCACCGCCATCCCCGCCTACAAGGACTACCAGTCGCGCGCGACCGTCTCGCAGGCCTGGGCCGAGGCCGCGCCCGTGCGGCTCGCGCTCGAGGCGTACTACAAGCAGAAGGAGGAGATCCCCGACTCCCTCGCCACCGCGGGCCTGGCCGAGACCCTGCCGAGCGGCGCGGCGCTCACGCTCGACCCCGACTCGATGGTGGTCGACATCGAGCTGCCCCGGTCCACCGGCACGCTGCGCATGGAGCCCTCGGCCACCGACAACGGCATCGCCTGGCACTGCGCGGCCGGCGACGACCTGCCGCAGAAGGCGCTGCCGCCGAGCTGCCGCCAGTAAACCCGAGCCCGCCGCGCGGGCTTGGCCGCGCCGCGCTTGCGGGCGGCGCGCAGACGTGGTCCCCTTGTCCGGCGGAAAACGCATCCACCGGAGACATCTTCCATGCTACTGAAGCTCAAGGACCCGTCCCTGCTGCGCGAGCAGGTCTTCCTCGCGGGCGAGTGGGTGAACGCCGACGACGGCGGCACCCTGCCCGTGACCAATCCCGCCAACGGCGAACGCATCGGCAGCGTGCCGAAGTGCGGCGCGGCCGAGACCGCGCGCGCCATCGCCGCCGCCGAGGCCGCGCAGCGCGGCTGGGCCCGGCTGCCCGCGAAGGAGCGCTCGGCGATCCTGCGCCGGCTCAACGACCTGATGCTCGCCAACGTCGACGACCTCGCGCTCATCATGACCACCGAGCAGGGCAAGCCGCTCGCCGAGAGCCGCGGCGAGATCGCCTACGCGGCCTCGTTCATCGAATGGTTCGCCGAGGAGGCGCGGCGCGTCTACGGCGACACCATTCCCGCGCCGCAGGCCGACCGCCGCATCCTCGCGCTCAAGCAGCCCGTGGGCGTCACGGCAGCGATCACGCCCTGGAACTTCCCCGCCGCCATGCTCACGCGCAAGGCCGGCCCGGCGCTCGCGGCCGGCTGCGCGATGGTGGTCAAGCCCGCGACCCAGACGCCGTTCTCGGCGCTCGCCTTCGCCGAGCTCGCGCAGCGCGCGGGCGTGCCCGCGGGGGTGCTGTCGGTGCTCACCGGCTCGGCGAGCGCGATCGGCGGCGAGATGACGCGCAACCCCGTCGTGCGCAAGCTCAGCTTCACCGGCTCCACCGAGGTCGGCCGCACGCTGATGAAGCAGTCGGCCGACACCATCAAGAAGCTCTCGCTCGAGCTCGGCGGCAATGCGCCCTTCATCGTGTTCGACGATGCCGACGTCGACGCCGCGGTCGAGGGCGCGATGGTCTCGAAGTACCGCAACACCGGCCAGACCTGCGTCTGCGCCAACCGCGTCTACGTGCAGCGCGGCGTGCTCGAGGCCTTCACGCGCAAGCTCGTGGAGCGCGTGCGCGCGCTCAAGGTCGGCGACGGCACCGAGGCCGGCGTCAACCAGGGGCCGCTGATCGACGCCAAGGCGGTCGAGAAGATCGAGGAGCACGTCGCCGACGCGGTCGCGAAGGGCGGCAAGGTGCTGGTCGGCGGCAGGCGCCATGTGCTCGGCGGCCTGTTCTACGAACCCACCGTGATCGGCGGCGCCACGGCCGACATGCTGTTCGCGCGCGAGGAGAGCTTCGGCCCGCTCGCGCCCGTGTTCGCCTTCGACACCGAGGACGAGGCGATCGCCGCCGCCAACGCCACCGAGTTCGGCCTCGCCGCGTATTTCTACAGCCGCGACATCGGCCGCATCATGCGCGTGGCCGAGGCGCTCGAGTCGGGCATCGTCGGCGTCAACACCGGCCTGGTCTCGACCGCCGAGGCGCCCTTCGGCGGCGTCAAGCAGTCGGGGCTCGGGCGCGAGGGCTCGAAGTACGGGCTCGACGACTACCTCGAGGTCAAGTACGTCTGCCTCGCGGGGCTGGACCGCTGACACACATCCGTAAGCGGAGTTTGCGGACCGTCGAGCTGTCCGACATGCGGAGCCGAAGGCAGCCGATGCGCGGCGCGGGCCGGGGCCCTAGGGTGAAGGATTCGTGGTCTTCGCGAAGGCCATCACAACAACCACCCTCAAGGAGTACACACATGCCCACCACGGTTTCCTCGCTCGACGGAATGAAGGTCGCCATCCTCGTGGCCGACGGCTTCGAACAGGTCGAGATGACCGAACCGCGCAAGGCGCTCGACGGCGCCGGCGCGCAGACGCAGATCGTTTCGCCGCTCGACGGCAGCGTGCGCGGCTGGAAGCACCTCGATCCGGCCGACACCTTCGAGGTCGACGTGCCGCTCGCGACCGCCAACGCCGAGGCGTTCGACGCGCTGCTGCTGCCCGGCGGCGTGGTCAACCCCGATGCGCTGCGCATCGACGAGAAGGCCGTCGCCTTCGTGCGCGCCTTCGTCGAGGCCGGCAAGCCGATCGCCGCGATCTGCCACGGGCCGTGGACGCTGATCGACGCGGGCGGCGTCAAGGGCCGCAGGATGACCTCGTGGCCCTCGCTGCGCGCCGACCTGCAGAACGCGGGCGCGCAGTGGACCGACAGGGAGGTCGTGGTCGACCGCGCGCTCGTCACGAGCCGCAAGCCCGACGACCTGCCGGCCTTCAACCGCGAGATGGTGAAGCAGTTCGAACTCGCGTACGAGCCGGCGATCCATTGACGCCCCCCGAAGCGCCTGCGGCGCCTCCCCCCACCGGGGGGCGCACCCGGCGGCCCGGCGAAGCCGGTTCCGCGGGTGCACTGGGTTTCGCCTGCGGACGGTCATGTGACGCGCCGAGCGGTCCCGTGTAGCGCGCGCGCGGCCGGATCAGCTGGCCCGAGGCCTGCTGCTCGAGCACGTGCGCGGTCCAGCCCACGGTGCGCGCGAGCGCGAACAGGATCAGCGGCGCGTCGGCCGGCAGCCGGTGCGCGGCCGCGAGCGCCGCGAGCGCGAAGTCGATGTTGACCGGCTCGCCGAGCAGCTTCTCGCCCGCGGCGCGCAGCGACGCGAACGCGGGCGGCAGGTCGATGCCCGCGAGCAGCGCGCCGCAGCGCACGTCGCCGGCCGGGTAGAGCGGATGGCCGAAGGCCGCGAGCGGGCGCTCGTGCGCGAGCCACTCGCGCAGCGCGGCGTCGCTGCCGCGCTCGCTCGCGGCGCGCACCATCGCCTGCACGGCCGCCGCGGCGCCGCCGTGCATGGGGCCCGTGAGGGTGCAGAGGCCCGCGAGCAGGCAGGCCGCGAGCGAGGCGCCGGTCGAGGCGGTCACGCGCGCGGCGAAGGTGGAGGCGTTGAGCTCGTGGTCGGCCAGCAGCACGAGCGCGCGGCGCAGCAGCCCGGCCGCGCGCGGGCGCCGCCATGCCGCCGCGAGGCGCGCATGCAGCGGCGCGCCGGCCGTGCCCGCGGGACCGAGCAGCGCATCGGCGAGCGTGCCGATCACCTCGGCCGCCTCGGCCTGCAGCACCGCGCGCGAGCGGCCGCGCGAAGGCGGATCGCTGCCCGCGCGCGCCGCGAGCGCGAGCAGTCCGGCCGGAAGCGGCGCCGTGCCGGCGGCGTGCGCCTTCGCCGCCGCCGGCGCCGCGAAGCGCGGCGGTGCGCAGTCCCAGAGCAGCCCCGCGACCTCCTCGAGCGTGGCTTCGCCCGCGAGCACGCAGGCGTCCTGCCCGCGGTACCAGAGCCGGCCCTCGGCCACCGTCGACACGGCCGAAGGCAGCACCGGCTCGCCCCACCGGATCGCCTCGCTCGCGACCGCCTCGCTGCTGCGCCGCCCGCGCGTGCGCGCCGCGATGCGCTGCACGTCGTCGCGGTGGTAGAGGCTGCGCCGCGGGTCGGCCGGGTCGGGCTTGGCGCGCACGCGGCCGCGGCTCACGTTCGCATAGAGCGTCTGCGGCCGCACCTGCATCAGCGCCAGGGCGTCGGCGGCGGGGAGCCACAGGGGAGTCTTGCCGGTCATGTTGATGCAATAAATCAAGATTGACGTCAATCGACGCGTCGCCAGAATCATCGCATCCCCATCCAAGGAGCGAAAGATGACGAACGAAGACGACGGCCTCGAAGGCGTGGTGGCCGCGCACACCGAGCTGTCCGAGGTGGACGGCGCGGCCGGCCGGCTGGTGATCCGCGGCCACGAACTCGATGCGATCGCGGGCCGCTGGCCGTACGAAGAGGCGGTCGCGCTGCTGTTCGACGGCTTCTTCGCCGAGCCGCTGCCGAAGGGGCCGTCGCTGCGCGCCGCGCTCGGCCGCGCGCGCGCCGAGGCCTTCGAGCGCCTGCAGCCCGGCGACGCCGGCGCGCTCGCGAGGCTGCCCCCGATCGAAGCCGTGCGTGCGCTGCTCGCGCGGCTGCCCGACGGCGACGACCTCGCGACCGCGCTGCGCCTCGTGGCCGCGCCCGCGGTCTACACCGCCGCGGTCGCGCG
>CBHTTS010000070.1:0-20005 GCA_966095775.1 uncultured Variovorax sp.
CCTTCACCGACATCCAGACGACGGGAGCCGGCCAGTGGCGATGATGAGCTACGCGGAGGCCGCGGTGCTTGCGCTCACGCATGCGATGGAACGCGACACCAACGTCGTGGTCATGGGCGAGGACGTGGGCCGCGGCGGCATCTTCGGCCAGTACAAGGGGCTGCAGCAGCAGTTCGGCGGCGAGCGCGTGATCGACACGCCCATCAGCGAATCCACCATCCTGGGCGCCGGCGTCGGCATGGCGCTCGCGGGCCTGCGGCCGGTGGTGGAGATGCGCGTGGTGGACTTCGCGCTCTGCGCGATGGACGAGATCGTCAACCAGGCCGCCAAGAACCGCTTCATGTTCGGCGGCCAGGGCCGCGTGCCGCTGGTGGCGCGCATGCCGGGCGGCATCTGGGACGCCTCGGCGGCGCAGCATTCGCAGTCGCTCGAAGCCTGGTTCGCGCACCTGCCGGGGCTGGTGGTGGTCTGCCCCGCGACGCCGCAGGACAACCACAGCCTGCTGCGCGCGGCGCTGCAATGCGGCGATCCGGTGGCCTACATCGAGCACAAGACGCTCTGGGGCCTGCGCGGCGAGGTCGACGAAAGCCTGGAGGTGCCGCTCGGCCGCGCGCGCCGCGTGCGCGAGGGCGATGCGCTCACGCTCGTGAGCTGGAGCCGCCAGCTGCAGGCCTGCGAGGCGGCCTGCGATGCGCTCGCGGCCGAGGGCATCGCGGTGGACCTGATCGACCTGCGCACGCTCTGGCCCTGGGACCGCGAGACGGTGCTCGCCTCGTGCGCGCGCACGCAGCGGCTGCTGGTGGTGCACGAGGCGGTGCAGGTGGCGGGCTTCGGCGCCGAGATCGCCGCGAGCGCGGCCGAGGCCACGGGCTGCCGCGTCGCGCGGCTCGGCGCGCCGCGCATTCCGGTCGGCTACGCGCCGGTGCTCGAGGCGCAGTCGCGCGTGGGCGCGGAAGCCGTCGCGGCGGCGGCGAGGAAGCTGCTCGGCTGAATCGCTCAGGCCGCGAAGCCGCCGTCGATGTTGAGGCTCGCGCCCGTCACGAAGCCCGCCTCGGGGCCGGCGAGGTAGGCCACCATGGCGGCGATCTCCTCGGGCCGCGCATGGCGCGAGAGCGCCATCAGGCCGTGCATCGCGGGCGCGTTGGGGCCGTCGACCGGGTTCATGTCGGTGTTCACCGGGCCGGGCTGCACGTTGTTGACCGTGATGCCGCGCGGGCCGAGGTCGCGCGCGAGGCCCTGCACCAGGCCCTTGAGCGCCGACTTGCTCATCGCGTAGGCGCTGGCGCCGGGCCAGGGCATGCGTTCGGCGTTGGTGCTGCCGATGTTGATGATGCGCCCGCCCTCGCCCATGTGGCGCGCCGCCGCCTTGGCCGCGACGAAGACCGCGCGCACGTTGATCTGCCAGGTGCGGTCGAAGTCCTCGAGCGAGAAATCGTCGATCGTGCCGGGCAGGAACACGCCCGCGTTGTTGACCAGCACGTCGATGCGGCCGAGCCGGCGCGCGGCCTCGTCGATGCCCTGGCCGAGCGCGGCCGCGTCGGCGCTGTCGATGCGCAGCGCGAGGGCGCGGCCGCCCTCGGCCTCGATGGCGCGCACCAGTTCCTCGGCCGGGCCGGCGGAGCTCGCGTAGCTGAAGGCGACCGCGGCGCCGTCACGGGCCAGCCGGCGCACGATCGCGGCGCCGATGCCGCGCGAGCCGCCGGTCACGAAGGCGGCCTTGCCGGCGAGCGCGGGAGAGGAAGAGGAAGCAGGGGTGGTCATGTGGATTTCCTTGGTGGGTTGCGTTGGAGATGCCTCAGTGTGGGCGTTCGATTACCGTTTTGCTAGCCATCAATCCATCGAATCAAATTCAACCGTTGGTTGAAAATGTGCCGATGGCACCCCCGCTCAACCACCTCGAATCCTTCGTCCAGAGCGCCGAGAGCGGCAGCTTCTCGGCCGCCGCGCGGCGGCTCGGCCTCACGCCGGCCGCGGTCAGCAAGAACGTCGCGCGGCTCGAGGCGCGGCTCGGCGTGCGGCTGTTCCAGCGCAGCACGCGGCGGCTCACGCTGACCGAAGGCGGCGAGCGCTTCCTCGGCCAGATCGGCGGCGCGCTCGCGACGCTGCAGGACGCGGTGGCGGGCATCGCGAGCGAGGACGGCCAGCCCGCGGGCACGCTCAAGGTCAGCATGGGCCAGGCCTTCGGCCGCGAGCACGTGCTGCCGATGCTGGGCGAGTTCCTCGCGCGCCATCCGGCGATCCTGCCCGACTGGCATTTCGACAACCGGCAGGTCGACCTCGTGGGCGAAGGCTTCGACGCGGCGATCGGCGGCGGCATCGAGCTCGCGCCGGGCGTGGTGGCGCGCGAGCTGTCGCGCATCCACGTGGTCGCGGTGGCCGCGCCGGCCTACCTCGCGGGCCGCGCGGCGCCGGCGCATCCCGCGGAGCTCGCGGGCTTCGACGCGCTGCTGCGCCGCTCCTCGCCCACGGGCCGGCTGCGCAGCTGGACGCTGCAGCATGCCGACGGGCGCCAGGCCACGGTGGAGCAGCCCCGGCCGCGCGCGATCTTCAACGACCCCGAGGCGATCGCGCATGCCGCGCGCCTCGGACTGGGCGTGGCGATGCTGCCGATGCCCTTCGTCGAGCGCGACCTGCGAAGCGGCGCGCTGGTGCGGCTGCTGCCCGACTGGCGCTTCGACGCGGGGGCGCTGTGGCTCTACTACCCGAGCAAGAAGCTGCTGCCGGCCAAGACGCGGGTGTTCATCGACTTCGTGCTCGAGCGCTTCCGCGCCGAAGGCTTCGCCGCGCGCATGCACGCGCCCTGACACCTTCGGCCGCGGCCGGGTTTTACCGGCGGCAGCGGACATCTTTAGCCTGTACAAACGCAGGCATGACTTCCAAAACCTTCAAACTGACCCGCCGCGCCGCGCTCGCGGCCTCGGCCGCCGCCGCCACCCTCGTCGCCGCACCGGCCTGGGCCCAGGGCAGCTGGCCCACCAAGCCCGTGCGCATCGTCGTGCCCTTCGCGGCCGGCGGCACCACCGACATCCTCGCGCGCGCCGTGGCGCCCGAGCTCTCGAAGGCCTTCGGCCAGCAGTTCATCGTCGACAACCGCGCCGGCGCCGGCGGCAACGTGGGCGCCGAGATCGTCGCGCGCTCGCCGAACGACGGCTACACGCTGCTCATGGGCACGGTCGGCACGCACGGCATCAACCGCGCGCTCTATCCGAAGCTGCCCTTCGACCCGATCAAGGACTTCGCGCCGATCACGCTCGTCGCCGCGGTGCCGAACGTGATGGAGATGAACACCGACAAGGCCAAGGCGCTCAACATCCGCAACGTGCAGGACTTCATCAAGTACGCCAAGGCCAACCCCGGCAAGCTCAACATGGCCTCGAGCGGCAGCGGCACCTCGATCCACCTCGCGGGCGAGCTCTTCAAGAGCATGACCGGCACCTTCATGACGCACATCCCGTACAAGGGCTCGGGCCCGGCGCTGCTCGACCTCGTGGGCGGCAACGCCGACGTGATGTTCGACAACCTGCCCTCGTCGATGGCGCAGATCAAGGGCGGCAAGCTCACGCCGCTGGCCGTGACGAGCTCGCAGCGCTCGCCCGCGCTGCCCGACGTGCCGACCGTCGAGGAAGCGGGAGGCCCCTCGCTCAAGGGCTTCGAGGCGAGCTCGTGGTTCGGCCTGCTCGCGCCGGCCGGCACCCCGCCCGAGATCGTGAACCGCATCCAGCAGGAAGTGGCGAAGTCGCTCGCCACACCGGCGATCAAGGAGAAGATGCTCGCCCAGGGCGCGATCCCGAGCGGCAATTCACCGGCCGACTTCACCAAGCTGATCGCGAGCGAGCACGTGAAGTGGGCGAAGGTCGTGAAGGACTCGGGCGCGAAGGTGGACTGAGAGACGCCCCCCGAAGCGCCTGCGGCGCCTCCCCCCACTGGGGGGCGCACCCGGCGGCCCGGCGAAGCCGGTTCCGCGGGTGCACTGGATCAGATCAGGCCTGCGCGGCCTGCGCGGCCTGGGGGCCGCTTCACGTGGTCCAGGTGACGTCCTTTTTCTCGGCGAGGGAGTCCTTCAGCATGTGGAGCAACGGGGTTGCACGCTGGTGCAGCCCCACATGCTGTTTTTCGGACTCGTCGTCATGGCCCTCGACGACGTGGTCGTCGTGGTTGTGCGCATTGGCGGCCTCGCGCGCGAGCGCGGCCTCGAGCGCCGCGATCGCGGCGGGGATCTGCTCGACCGTGATGATGCCCTGCGGCTGCACGGGCTTGCCGATGATCTCGAGCAGCTGGCGCGTGTGCACCTCCAGCATCACGAAGTCGGAGGTGGCCCGGGATTGGAATCGGTACAGCATGGTGGTCGTCGCTCCTTGATTACTTGTAGATGTAGTCACGGGCGAAAGGGTACACCGATTGCGCGCCGCGCAGCACGCCGTGCTCGACCTTGCCGTCGGGCTTGGTCGAGAGCATCTGGTGCAGCGAGATCCAGCCCTGCTCGAAGCTCATCGCCGAGCCCGCGAGGTAGAGGCGGTAGGCGCGCAGGATGCGCTCGGCGTTCTCGGCCTGGCGACCGCCGGCGCGCCGGAGCACCTCGCGCGCGGTGTCGAGCTGCGCCTCGAGCGCGTCGGACCAGGCCCAGAGCGTGCGCGCATAGTGCGGGCGCAGGCTCTCGGTGTCGACCATCTCGAGGCCCGCGGCGGCGGTCTCGCGCAGCACGTGCGTCACGTGCAGCAGTTCGCCGCCCGGGAAGATGTACTTCTCGATGAAGTCGCCCATGCCCGCGCCGAGCTGGCGGTAGTCGAGCTGGCCCGAGGTGATGCCGTGGTTCAGCACCAGGCCGCCGGGCTTGAGCAGCGCGTGGATCTGGCGGAAGTAGGTCGGCATGTAGGCCGCGCCCACGTGTTCGAACATGCCCACCGAGGAGATCTTGTCGAAGGGCTGGTCGGCCGAAAGTTCGCGGTAGTCGCGCAGCTCCACGCGCACGCGGCCGGTGAGGCCCTTTTCCTCGATCAGGTGCTGCACGTGCGCATGCTGGTTCTTCGACAGCGTGATGCCGGTGGCATCGACGCCGTAGTGCTCGGCCGCCCAGAGCAGCAGGCCGCCCCAGCCCGAGCCGATGTCGAGGAAGCGCTCGCCGGGCTGCAGCATCAGCTTGCGGCAGATGTGGTCGAGCTTGGCCTCCTGCGCCTGCGCGAGCGTGAGGTCGGGGGTGCGGAAGTAGGCGCACGAATAGACCCGTCGCGGATCGAGCCAGAGCGCGTAGAAGTCGTCCGAGACGTCGTAGTGGAACTGGATCTGCTCCGCGTCCTTGCTCAGCGAATGCGATCCGCGGGACTTGGCCAGCCGCAGCAGCCGGGTCCACCAGGTGGTGTTGGTCTCGGCCGGGTTGCCCGGCAGCATGCCGACGGTGGCATCGATGATGTCGCGCATCGCGCCCTCGATCTGGACCCTGCCCTCCACGTAGGCCTCGCCGATCGCGCCCACCTGGCGGGCGGCGAGCTGGCCGAGGGCCGACCACTCCTTGAAGGCCAGGGTGACGCGGGACCCCGGCTTGGCGACTCTTCGCCCATCAGGCAATTCAAGTGCGATGGGCACCGGCAGCGACGCAAGCTGCGACTCGATCTTGGGTATCAAGCTTTGCATGGTCCGGCCATGGTATTGATTTTTTGGGTTTTTTGCATGACGTTGCACGCGCGCCGGCGGCGCGGCCCGCGGTGAAGTCCCGTTGACAGCAAATTGTTTATGCCTAAACTATTCAACCATGAACAGCCTTGCCAACGGCCCCGCGGCCGCCGCACCCGCCATGGACCTCCAACGCATCCTGTGCATCGGCGGCGGTCCCGCCGGCCTCTACTTCGCGCTGCTGATGAAGGCGCGCAATCCGGCGCTCGAGATCACGGTGCTGGAGCGCAACCGGCCCTTCGACACCTTCGGCTGGGGCGTGGTGCTCAGCGACCAGACGCTCGCGAACCTCGCCGCGGCCGACGCGCCGACCGCGGCGCTGATCGGCGACGAGTTCCACCACTGGGACGACATCCAGGTCTTCTTCAAGGGCCGCCAGGTGCGATCGGGCGGCCACGGCTTCTGCGGCATCGGACGCAAGCGGCTGTTGAACATCCTGCAGGAGCGCTGCCTGGCGCTCGGCGTAAAGCTGGTGTTCGAGACCGAGGTGAGCGACGACCAGGCGATGGCCGAGAAGTACGGCGCCGATCTCGTGATCGCGAGCGACGGCCTCAACAGCCGCATCCGCCAGCGCTATGCCGAGGTGTTCAAGCCCGACGTCGACCTGCGCAACTGCCGCTTCGTCTGGCTCGGCACGCACCAGACCTTCGACGCCTTCACCTTCGCGTTCGAACAGACCGAGCACGGCTGGTTCCAGGCCCATGCCTACCAGTTCGACGACAAGACCTCGACCTTCATCGTCGAGACCCCCGAGGCGGTGTGGAAGGCGCACGGCCTCGACCGGATGGAGCAGCCCGAGGCGATCGCCTTCTGCGAGAAGCTGTTCGCCAAGTACCTCGGCGGCCATTCGCTGATCAGCAACGCCACGCACCTGCGCGGCTCGGCCAACTGGATCCGTTTTCCGCGCGTGGTGTGCGAGCGCTGGACCCACCGCATCGACGTGAAGGGCCGCTCGGTGCCCGTGGTGCTGATGGGCGACGCCGCGCACACGGCGCACTTCTCGATCGGCTCGGGCACCAAGCTCGCGCTCGAGGACGCGATCGACCTCGCCAACGAGTTCGCACAGGGCGGCACGGTCGACCAGGTGCTCGAAGGCTACGAGGCGCGCCGCAGCGTCGAGGTGCTCAAGATCCAGAACGCGGCGCGCAACTCGACCGAGTGGTTCGAGAACGTCTCGCGCTACACCGGCATGCAGATCGAGCAGTTCGCCTACTCGCTGCTCACGCGCTCGCAGCGCATCAGCCACGAGAACCTGCGGCTGCGCGACACGCAGTGGCTCGGCGGCTACGAGCAGTGGCTCTCGGGCGGCAGGCCGGTGCTGCCGATGCTGATGCCGCTCAAGGTGCGCGGCCTCGAGCTCAAGAACCGCATCCTGGTCTCGCCGATGGCCACCTACAGCGCGGTCGACGGCGTGCCGCAGGACTTCCTGCTGGTGCACCTCGGCGCGCGCGCGCTCGGCGGCGCGGCGATGGTGTTCGTCGAGATGACGAGCCCGACGCCCGAGGGCCGCATCACGCCCGGCTGCACCGGCCTCTACAACGACGCGCAGCAGGCCGCGTTCCAGCGCATCGTCGACTTCGTGCACGCGCAGTCGAGCGCGAAGATCGCGATCCAGCTCGGCCACAGCGGCGCCAAGGGCTCGACGCGCGTGGGCTGGGAAGGCACGGACGAGCCGCTGGCGAGCGGCAACTGGCCGCTGCTGTCGGCCAGCGCCCTCGCCTACGGCGAGCAGAACCAGCTGCCCGCGGCGATGACGCGCGCGCAGATGGACGAGATGCGCGAGCTGTTCGTGGCCTCCACGCGCCGCGCGGCCGAATGCGGCTTCGACTGGCTCGAGCTGCATTGCGCGCACGGCTACCTGCTGTCGTCCTTCATCAGCCCGCTCACGAACCTGCGCACCGACGAGTACGGCGGCGACATCGAGGCGCGCTGCCGCTATCCGCTCGAGGTGTTCCGCGCGATGCGCGCCGCCTGGCCCGAGGACCGGCCGATGAGCGTGCGGATCTCGGCGCACGACTGGGCGCCGGGCGGCAACACCGATGCCGACGCGGTGGTGGTCGCGCGGCTCTTCAAGGAGGCCGGCGCGGACTTCATCGACGTGTCCTCGGGCCAGACCACGCGTGCCGCCAGGCCGGTGTACGGCCGCATGTACCAGACGCCCTTCGCCGACCGCATCCGCAACGAGGTCGGCATCGCGACCATCGCGGTGGGCGCGATCACCGAGGCCGACCAGGCCAACAGCATCATCGCGGCGGGCCGCGCCGACCTCTGCGCGATCGCGCGTCCGCACCTGGCGGACCCGGCGTGGACGCTGCACGAGGCCGCGAAGCTGCAGAGCCGCGACGTCGAGTGGCCGAAGCAGTACCTGAGCGGCCGCGACCAGATGTACCGCGAGATCGCGAAGCAGCAGGCGCTGGCGGCCGCGGCCAACGCCGCGATCGCCGCGCAGAACGAGGAGACCCACTGACATGGATCTGGAGGCACGCGCCCACAGCGAGCACCCCGAGGCCCTGCGCCTCTGGCTGCGCCTGCTGACCTGCACCCAGTTGATCGAGAAGCAGGTGCGCAACGGCCTGCGCGCGCAGTTCGCGACCACGCTGCCGCGCTTCGACCTGATGGCGCAGCTCGAGCGCGCGCCCGAGGGCCTGAAGATGAACGAGCTCTCGCGCCGCATGATGGTGACGGGCGGCAACGTCACGGGCATCACCGACCAGCTCGTGACCGAGGGGCTGGTCGAGCGCATCAACGTCGAGGGCGACCGCCGCGCCTGGCGCGTGCGGCTCACGCCGCGCGGCCGCAAGCTCTTCAACGAGATGGCGCAGCAGCACGAGGACTGGATCGTCGAGGCCTTCGCGGGTCTCAACGCGAAGGAGATCGCGCAACTCCACAAGCTGCTCGGCAAGGTCAAGCAGCACTCACACGATCAACTGATGGCGGAGACGGAATGAAGCACTACATCGGCGCGGGCAATCCCATGCATGCGCAGTTCGAACCCAAGGCGGCCTACCAGGCGAAGCACTTCGCCTGGGCCTTCGACCACGGCGTGGGCACCATCACGCTCAACCGGCCCGAGCGCAAGAACCCGCTGACCTTCGACTCCTACGGCGAGCTGCGCGACCTGTTCCGCGCATTGGTCTACGCGACCGACGTGAAGGCGATCGTGGTCACGGGCGCGGGCGGCAACTTCTGCTCGGGCGGCGACGTGCACGAGATCATCGGCCCGCTGACCGGCATGCGCATGCCCGAGCTGCTCGAGTTCACGCGCATGACGGGCGACCTCGTGAAGGCGATCCGCCATTGCCCGCAGCCGATCGTGGGCGCGATCGACGGCGTGTGCGCCGGCGCGGGCGCGATGATCGCGCTGGCCTGCGACCTGCGCTACGGCTCGCCGGCCACGCGCACGGCCTTCCTCTTCACGCGCGTGGGCCTGGCGGGCGCGGACATGGGCGCCTGCGCGCTGCTGCCGCGCGTGATCGGCCAGGGCCGGGCCTCGGAGCTGCTGTTCACGGGCCGCGCGATGACGGCGCAGGAAGGCCATGCCTGGGGCTTCTTCAACGCGCTGCACGAGAGCGGCGCGCTGCTCGACGCCGCCACCAAGGTGGCGCGCGAGCTCGCCGAAGGCCCGACCTTCGCGCACGGCATGACCAAGACCATGCTCTCGCAGGAATGGTCGATGACCATCGACCAGGCGATCGAGGCCGAGGCCCAGGCGCAGGCGATCTGCATGCAGACCGAGGATTTCCGCCGCGCCTACGAGGCCTTCGCGGCCAAGCAGAAGCCGGTGTTCGGCGGGGACTGACGCGATGATGACGAAGATCCCCGCACCGCCCTCGACCGCGCACCTCGCGCTGCCGTTCTTCGACGACGCGCACCGCACGCTGGTGGACGGCCTGCTGCCGTGGTGCGCGGCGCAGTCGGTCGACGAGCGCGACGACCGCGCGGCCTGCCGCGAATGGGTTCGCCGCCTCGGCGACGGCGGCTGGCTGCGCTATGCCGTGCCCGGCAGCGCGGGCGGCGCGCTCGAGCGCCTGGACTCGCGCGCGCTGGTGCTGCTGCGCGAGACGCTCGGCTTCCACTCGCCGCTCGCCGACTTCGCGTTCGCGATGCAGGGCCTGGGCAGCGGCGCGATCACGCTCGCGGGCTCGGCCGAGCAGCAGGCCCGCTACCTGCCCGCGGTCGGCCAGGGCGCGAAGATCGCGGCCTTCGCGCTCAGCGAGCCCGAGGCGGGTTCCGACGTCGCGGCGATGGCGATGCGCGCCGAGCCCACGGCCGACGGCTGGCGCCTGCACGGCGAGAAGACCTGGATCAGCAACGGCGGCATCGCCGACTTCTACTGCGTGTTCGCGAAGACCGAGCCGACGGCGGGCACGCGCGGCATCACGGCCTTCATCGTCGACGCGACGGCGCCGGGCCTCGACACCTCGGCGCACATCGACGTGATGGCGCCGCATCCGCTCGCCACGCTGCGCTTCGACGACTGCGTCGTGCCGCACGGCGCGCAGCTCGGCGAGCTCAACGGCGGCTTCAAGCTCGCGATGCGCACGCTCGACATCTTCCGCGCCTCGGTCGCGGGCGCCGCGCTCGGCATGGGCCGGCGCGCGCTCGCCGAGGCGGTGGCGCATGCAAAGGGCCGGCGCATGTTCGGCCAGACGCTCGCCGACTTCCAGCTCACGCAGGCCAAGCTCGGCGAGATGGCCGCGCTGATCGACGGCGCCGCGCTGCTCACCTACCGCGCGGCCTGGATGCGCGACGACGCCGAGCGCCGCGGTGCGCCCGCCGTGGGCGACGTGTCGGCGGCGGCCGCCATGGCCAAGATGTGCGCCACCGAGAACGCGAGCCGCGTGATCGACATGGCGCTGCAGATGCATGGCGGCCTCGGCGTGAAGGTCGGCACCAAGATCGAGAGCCTGTACCGCGACATCCGGTCGCTGCGCATCTACGAAGGCGCGACGGAGGTCCAGCAACTGATCATCGGCAAATCCGTCCTGCGGGGGTGAATACCGTGTCTGCCCAAGTCGATCGCTTCGTCCACGACCGCCTGCCGCCCGCCGAGCAGTTGCCGGTCTTCCGCTACGACCTGCCCGAGCTGCAGCTGCCCGACCGGCTGAATCTGGTCGAGGAACTGCTCGACAAGGCCGCCGCCAAGGGCTTCGGCGACAGGCCGATGCTGCGCTCGGCCGGCGGCACGCTCACCTATGCGCAGGCCGCGGTCGAGGTCAACCGCATCGCGCAGGTGCTGACCGAGGACATGGGCCTGGTGCCCGGCAACCGCGTGCTGCTGCGCGGCGGCAATTCGGTCGCGATGGCGCTCGCGTGGCTCGCGGTGGTCAAGGCCGGGCTGATCGCGGTCGCGACCATGCCGCTGCTGCGCGCCAAGGAGCTCGGCGACATCATCGAGAAGGCGCGCCCGGTGGCCGCGCTGTGCGATGCGCGGCTGCTCGACGAGCTGGTGACCGCGCAGCGCGAGCATCCGGTGCTGGCCTCGGTGGTGGCCTTCAACCAGCCCGACGCGCCCGCTTCGCTCTCGTCGCGCGCGGCCGCCAAGAACGGCGTGTTCATGGCCTGCCCCACGGCCGCGGACGACATCGCGCTGCTCGCGTTCACCTCGGGCACGACCGGCAAGCCCAAGGCCCCGGTGACCACGCACCGCGACGTGCTCGCGATGTGCGAGACCTGGCCGCGCCACGTGCTGCGCGCGCGCAGCGACGACATCGTGATCGGCTCGCCGCCGCTGGCCTTCACCTTCGGCCTCGGCGGGCTCCTGGTGTTTCCGATGTACGCGGGCGCCTCGGTGTACTTCGCCGATGCGCCGTTCACGCCCGAGGGGCTGGTGAAGCTGATCAACCAGGTCGGCGCGACCATCTGCTACACGGCGCCGACCTTCTACCGCCAGATGGCGCCGTTCGTGCGCCAGCACGGCGCGCCGAGCCTGCGCATCTGCGTGAGCGCCGGCGAGGCGCTGCCCGACGCGACGCGCCAGCTCTGGAAGGAAGCCACGGGCCTCGAGATGCTCGACGGCATCGGCGGCACCGAGGTGTTCCACATCTACATCTCGGCCGCCGGCGCGGACGTGCGCCGCGGCGCGGTCGGCAAGGTCGTGCCCGGCTTCACCGCGAAGGTGGTCGACGACCAGGGCAACGAGGTGCCGCGCGGCACGGTCGGCAAGCTCGCGCTGCAGGGCCCCGTGGGCTGCCGCTACCTCGACGATCCGCGCCAGACCGACTACGTGAAGAACGGCTGGAACTACCCCGGCGATTCCTTCGTGCAGGACGAGGACGGCTACTTCTTCTACCAGGCGCGCGCCGACGACATGATCATCACGGCCGGCTACAACGTCGGCGGCCCCGAGGTCGAGGACGCGCTGCTCAAGCATCCGGCCGTGGCCGAGTGCGGTGTGATCGGCAAGCCCGATGCCGACCGCGGCATGATCGTGAAGGCCTTCTGCGTGCTCAAGCCCGGCTACGAGGGCGATGCGGCGCTCGTGAAGACGCTGCAGGACCATGTGAAGGCCACCATCGCCCCGTTCAAATACCCGCGCGAGATCGAGTTCGTGCCGGTGCTGCCGCGCACCGAGACCGGCAAGCTGCAGCGATTCAAACTGAGACAACTGAACCAAGCGGACACCACACCATGATCCACCAACTCCTTCAACCCCCCGGCTGGCTCCCGCCCAAGGGCTATGCGAACGGCGTGGCCGCGCGCGGCACGCAGGTCTTCGTCGGCGGCCAGATCGGCTGGAACGCGCAGCAGCAGTTCGAATCGGACGACTTCATCGACCAGTGCGGCCTCGCGCTGCGCAACATCGTCGACGTGCTGCGCCAGGCCGGCGCCGGCCCCGAGCACATGGTGCGCATGACCTGGTACGTGACCGACCGCGACGAGTACAGCCGCCGCCTCTCGGAGCTCGGCCCGGTCTACCGCGATGCGATGGGGCGCAACTTCCCGGCCATGACCTGCGTTCAGGTGGCGGCACTCGTGGAGCCGCGCGCGAAGGTGGAGATCGAAGTCACGGCAGTGGTGCCGGACTGACGTCGGCGAAGCACAAAGAAAAAGGCCCTTCGAGAAACTCGAAGGGCCTTTTGTATTGGTTGCGCGAGCAAGATTTGAACTTGCGACCTTTGGGTTATGAGCCCAACGAGCTACCAGGCTGCTCCATCGCGCGGCAAGACAGAAATTATACCTTATTCGGCGGCGCTTTGCTCGGCCGCTTCTTCCTTGATTTCAGGACGGTCGACCAGTTCGACGAGCGCCATCGGGGCATTGTCGCCCACGCGGAAGCCCATCTTGAGGATGCGCGTATAGCCGCCGGGACGGGCCGCGAAACGCGGGCCGAGTTCGCCGAAGAGCTTCACGACGCTGTCGCGGTTGCGCAGGCGGTCGAAGGCCAGGCGCTTGTTGGCGACCGTGGGCTTCTTGGCGAGCGTGATCATCGGCTCGATGACGCGGCGCAGCTCCTTGGCCTTGGGGACCGTGGTCTTGATGACCTCGTGCTCGATGAGCGAGTTCATCATGTTCTGCAGCATCGCGAGGCGGTGCGAGCTGGTGCGGTTGAGTTTGCGGAGTCCGTGTCCGTGACGCATGGTGCTTTCCTTACTTTATGAAAACAGGCAGCCGTGTCAGGTACTGCCCGGTGCACTGGCCCTTACTCGCCGTGACTTTCGGGGCCGTTAAAAAATCAACGCTTGTCGAGGCCGGCCGGCGGCCAGCTTTCGAGCTTCATGCCCAAGGTCAGGCCGCGCGAGGCGAGCACTTCCTTGATTTCGTTGAGCGACTTGCGACCCAGGTTCGGGGTCTTGAGCAGCTCGTTCTCGGTGCGCTGGATCAGGTCACCGATGTAGTAGATGTTCTCGGCCTTCAGGCAGTTGGCCGAGCGCACCGTGAGTTCGAGCTCGTCGACAGGGCGCAGCAGGATCGGGTCGAACTGCTGGGCGCTGCGCGGGGCCGGCGCGTCGAACGCGGCGAGTTCGCCACCTTCGAGCTGTGCGAACACGGCGAGTTGCTCGACCAGGATTTTAGCCGAGGCGCGCACCGCGTCTTCGGCCGTGATCGCGCCGTTGGTCTCGATTTCGACCAACAGCTTGTCGAGGTCGGTGCGCTGCTCGACGCGGGCGCTTTCGACCGTGTAGCTCACGCGCTTGACCGGCGAGAACGAAGCGTCCAGCACGATGCGGCCGATGGACTTGGTCGGCTCGTCGGCGTAGCGGCGCATCGTGCCGGGCACGTAGCCGCGGCCCTTCTCGACCTTGATCTGCATGTCGAGCTTGCCGCCTTGCGACAGGTGCGCGATCACGTGGTCGGGGTTGATGATCTCGACGTCGTGCGGGGTCTGGATGTCCGAGGCCAGCACCGGGCCTTCGCCGTCCTTGCGCAGGCTCAGCGTGACTTCGTCGCGATTGTGGAGCTTGAACACCACGCCCTTGAGATTCAGCAGGATGTTGACGACATCTTCCTGCACGCCGTCGATCGACGAGTACTCATGCAGAACGCCGGCGATCGTGACTTCGGTGGCCGAATAACCGACCATCGAGGACAGCAGAACGCGGCGCAGCGCGTTGCCGAGCGTGTGGCCGTAGCCGCGCTCGAAAGGCTCGAGCGTGACCTTGGCCTTGTTGGCGGCCAGTTGCTCGACCTGGATGGTCTTGGGTTTCAACAGGGTGGTTTGCATGCAGACTTCCTCTCAATACCCCCGGCTCGTTACACCGGTAAGGCTGGTGAAGCGCCCGTGCACGTGCACGGGTCACGAAAGATCAAAAGTTCGGGCCGCCGGATGGCGGCACGTTATCGCCTGTTACCTCGAATACAGTTCGACGATCAGCGATTCGTTGATGTCGGCACCGAACTCGTCGCGATCGGGCACCTTCTTGAAGGTGCCTTCGGCCTTGTCGATATTCACCTCGACCCAGGCCGGGATGCCGACCTGCTGGGCCAGCTGCAGCGCCTCGACGACGCGGTTCTGCTTCTTGGACTTCTCGCGCACGGCCACCACGTCGCCGGCCTTGACCAGGTACGACGGGATGTTGACCGGCTGGCCGTTGACCGTGATCGCCTTGTGGCTCACCAGCTGGCGCGCCTCGGCGCGGGTGGAGCCGAAGCCCATGCGGTACACCACGTTGTCCAGGCGGGACTCGAGCAGGAACAGCAGGTTGGCGCCGGAGTTGCCCTTGCGGCGGGAAGCTTCCTCGAAGTAGCGGCGGAACTGCTTCTCGAGCACGCCGTACATGCGCTTGACCTTCTGCTTCTCGCGCAGCTGCAGGCCGAAGTCGCTGGTGCGCTGGCCCGAGGTGCGGCCGTGCTGGCCGGGCTTGGAGTCGAACTTGGCCTTGTCCTGGATCGAGCGGCGGGCGCTCTTCAGGAACAGGTCGGTGCCTTCACGGCGGGAAAGTTTGGCCTTGGGGCCGAGATAGCGTGCCACGGTATTTCCTTTGTGTCATCTGCCGCAGTTGCCTGCGGGAGCCATCGGCGGAACGCGGATGGCGGTGGGCTTCGTTGATGAAAAAAACAAATGCGCAGCCGCTCGAAAGCCGGCTGCGCCTTGCGGACTGACGCTCAGATGCGGCGACGCTTCTGGGGACGGCAGCCGTTGTGCGGGACGGGGGTCACGTCGGCGATGGAATTGATCCGGATGCCGAGCGCGGCCAGCGCGCGCACCGACGATTCGCGACCCGGGCCGGGGCCCTTGATCTCGACGTCGAGGTTCTTGATGCCTTGTTCGACAGCAGCACGGCCGGCCACTTCGGAAGCCACCTGCGCAGCGAACGGGGTCGACTTGCGCGAGCCCTTGAAGCCCTGGCCACCCGACGAAGCCCACGACAGGGCGTTGCCCTGGCGATCGGTGATCGTGATGATGGTGTTGTTGAACGAGGCATGCACGTGGGCGATGCCGTCCGCGACGTTCTTGCGAACCTTCTTGCGAACGCGCTGTGCGGCGTTGTTTGCAGGTGCTTTAGCCATGCTGTTTCAATCCTTACTTCTTCAGGGACTGCGCAGCCTTGCGCGGACCCTTGCGGGTGCGGGCGTTGGTGCGCGTGCGCTGGCCGCGCATCGGCAGGCCGCGACGGTGACGGAAGCCGCGATAGCAGCCGATGTCCATCAAGCGCTTGATGTTCATCGTCGTCTCGCGACGCAGATCGCCTTCGATCGTGAACAAGGCGATCTGGTCGCGGATCTTCTCGAGATCGGCGTCGGTCAGGTCCTTGATCTTCTTCGAATACTCGATGCCGCTCGCTTCGCAGATCTTGCGGGCGCGCGTGCGACCGATGCCGTAAATGGCGGTCAGGCCGATTTCAGCGTGCTTGTGCGGCGGAATGTTGATGCCAGCAATACGTGCCATGTGCGTCCTCTAATACTCTTTCGATCAACCCTGGCGCTGCTTGTGGCGCGGGTCGGTACAGATCACGCGCACCACACCCTTGCGGCGGATGATCTTGCAATTACGGCAAATGGTTTTGACCGAAGCCGAAACTCTCATTTCATTCTCCTAAAACTCTGTTCAACCCGGCGGGGCCGTGCCCTGTGCCTTACGAAGTCTTGAAATTGGCCTTCTTCAGCAGCGACTCGTACTGCTGGGACATCATGTAGTTCTGCACCTGGGCCATGAAGTCCATCGTGACGACCACGATGATCAACAGGGAGGTACCGCCGAAGTAGAACGGGACGTTGTACTTCAGGATCAGGAACTCGGGCAGCAGGCAGACGAAGGTGATGTACACCGCGCCGGCCAGCGTCAGGCGAACCAGGATCTTGTCGATGTAGCGCGCCGTCTGGTCGCCCGGACGGATGCCGGGGATGAAGGCGCCGCTCTTCTTCAGGTTGTCGGCCGTTTCCCTGCTGTTGAACACGAGCGCCGTGTAGAAGAAGCAGAAGAAGACGATCGCGGCAGCGTACAGCAGCACGTAGATCGGCTCGCCCGGGCGCAGCGCGCTCGCGAGGTCCTTGATCCAGCGGAAGCCGCCGTCGCCGGTGCTGAACCAGCCGACCACCGTCGCCGGCAGCAGGATGATCGACGAGGCGAAGATCGGCGGGATCACGCCGGCCATGTTCAGCTTGAGCGGCAGGTGCGACGACTGGCCGCCGTAGACCTTGTTGCCCACCTGGCGCCGCGCGTAGTTCACGAGGATCTTGCGCTGGCCGCGTTCGACGAACACCACGAAGTAGGTCACGAGGATCACGACCGCGACGATGAACAGCGCGACGATCACGTTCATGGCGCCGGTGCGCACGAGCTCCAGCAGGCCGCCGATGGCTGCCGGCAGGCCGGCCGCGATGCCCGCGAAGATCAGGATCGAGATGCCGTTGCCCAGGCCGCGCTCGGTGATCTGCTCGCCGAGCCACATCAGGAACATCGAACCGGCCGTCAGGCTCACCATGGCGGTGATGCGGAAGCCGAAGCCGGGCGAGATCACCAGGCCGGCCGACGACTCGAGCGCCACCGCGATGCTGAACGACTGGAACAGCGCCAGGCCGAGCGCGCCGTAGCGCGTGTACTGCGTGATCTTGCGGCGGCCGGCCTCGCCTTCCTTCTTCAATTGCTCGAAGCTCGGAAGCACGTAGGTCATCAGCTGCATGATGATCGACGCCGAGATGTACGGCATGATCCCCAACGCGAACACGGTGAAGCGCGACAGCGCACCGCCCGAGAACATGTTGAACAGGCTCAGAATGCCGCCCTGCTGGCCCTGGAACAACGCCGCCAGCTGGTCCGGGTTGATGCCCGGCACAGGGATGTGCGCGCCGATCCGGTAGACCACGAGCGCGAGCAGCAAGAAGACCAGCCGGCGACGCAGGTCGCCGAACTTGCCCGTCTTTGCGATCGTTGCCGCGTTAGTTGCCACGAAGAACTTCTTTCAGTCCAGTGTGATCAGGCGATGCTGCCGCCGGCCGCTTCGATCGCAGCCTTGGCACCAGCGGTCGCGCCCACGCCCGTCAGCTTGACGGCCTTGGTGAGTTCGCCGGTCTTGACGACCTTGACCACCTTCGCGAGCTGGCTCACGAGGCCGGCCTGCTTGAGCGCCAGAACGTCGACCTCGGCCAGGCCGAGCTGCTCGAGGGCGCTCAGCGTGATCTCGGCGTTGAACTTCAGCAGGTGCGACTTGAAACCGCGCTTCGGCAGGCGGCGCTGCAGCGGCATTTGACCGCCTTCGAAGCCGACCTTGTGGAAACCGCCTGCGCGCGACTTCTGGCCCTTGTGACCGCGGCCCGCGGTCTTGCCCAGGCCGGAGCCGATACCACGGCCGACACGGCGCTTGGCGTGCTTGGCGCCGGCCGCCGGCTTGATGCCATTGAGTTCCATATCAGTCTCTCTCAGAGAACTTTGACCAGATAACTGATCTTGTTGATCATGCCGCGCACCGCCGGGGTGTCCTGCAGCTCGCTCACGCTGTTGAGCTTGCGCAGGCCGAGGCCGCGCACGGTCGCGCGATGCGATTCCTTGGTGCCGATCGGGCTCTTCACCAGCTGCACCTTGAGGGTTTGTTGTTGCGTCGTCATTTGAATGCTTCCTTCAGCCTTGCGTGAGCTCGCGCTCAGGCGAAGATTTCTTCGACGGTCAGGCCACGCTTGGCAGCCACTTCGGCAGCGGTCGTCGAGTTCTTCAACCCGTCGAGCGTGGCGCGAACCATGTTGTAGGGGTTCGACGAACCATGGCTCTTGGCCACGATGTCGGTGATGCCCATGACTTCGAACACGGCGCGCATCGGGCCGCCGGCGATGATGCCGGTACCCTTGGGAGCCGGGTACATCACGACCGTCGAGGCGCCATGGTGGCCCTGCACCTGGTGGTGCAGCGTGCCGTTCTTGATCGGCGCCTTGAACAGGTTGCGGCGGGCTTCTTCCATCGCCTTCTGCACGGCGGCGGGCACTTCCTTCGACTTGCCCTTGCCCATGCCGACGCGGCCGTCGCCGTCACCCACCACGGTGAGCGCTGCGAAACCGAGGATACGACCACCCTTCACCACCTTGGTGACGCGGTTGATCGCGATCATCTTCTCGCGCAGACCGTCCTCGGGGCCTTCGCTCTGCGTTCTTGCCTGAATCTTTGCCATGTTGAATCTCGTGTCCGGTTAGAACTGCAGGCCGGCTTCGCGGGCCGCATCGGCCAGCGCCTTGACGCGGCCGTGGTACGCAAAACCTGCGCGGTCGAAGGCGACCTTCTCGACGCCGGCGGCCTTCGCCTTCTCGGCGATGCGCTTGCCGATCACGGAGGCAGCGGCGGTGTTGCCGCCCTTGCCCGAGCCGCCGAGCGAGGTGCGCACTTCGGCTTCGGCCGTCGAGGCGGTAGCGATCACCTTCGAGCCGTCGCCGGAGATGACGGTCGCATAGATGTGCAGGTTGGTGCGGTTCACCGTGAGGCGAGCCACGCCCTGCGTCGCGATGCGGATGCGGGTCTGGCGCGAACGGCGGAGACGCTGTGCTTTTTTGGTCAACATCATTTTGCTGCCCCTTACTTCTTCTTGGTCTCTTTGATCACGATCTTCTCGTCCGAGTACTTGATGCCCTTGCCCTTGTAGGGCTCGGGCGGACGGACGGCGCGGATCTCAGCGGCCACTTGGCCGACGCGCTGGCGGTCGGCACCCTTGATCACGACTTCGGTCGGGGTGGGCGTCGCCACCGTGATGCCTTGCGGCATGTCGATGTTGACGGGATGCGAGTAGCCGACCTGGAGGTTCAGCTTCGCGCCCTGGGCGGCGGCCTTGTAGCCCACGCCGACCAGGCTGAGCTTCTTCTCGAAGCCCTTGGTCACACCGACCACCATGTTGTTCACGAGCTGGCGAACCGTGCCGCTCATCGCGTTGGCTTCACGCGAATCGTTGGCGGGCTCGAAGCTCAGCTTGCCGTCCTTGTTGACGACGTTGACCAGTGCGTTGCGCGCGAGGCTGAGCGTGCCGCCCGTGCCCTTGACGCTGATCTGGTCTTCCTTGATCGACACATCCACGCCTTGGGGGATGGCGACCGGCGATTTTCCTACTCGGGACATTTCAGTGTTCTCCTCGATGTCTCGGTCAGGCGACGTAGCACAGCACTTCGCCGCCGACGCCGCTGGCGCGGGCCTTGCGGTCGGTCATCACGCCCTTGGGGGTGGTGACGATGGCCACGCCCAGGCCGTTCATGACCTGCGGAATGGCGTCGCGGCCCTTGTACACGCGCAGGCCGGGGCGGCTCACGCGCTCGATGCGCTCGATCACCGGACGGCCGGCGTAGTACTTCAGCGAAATCTCGAGCTCGCTCTTGCCGGCTTCGGTCGTGACCTTGAAGCCGTCGATGTAGCCCTCGTCCTTCAGCACCTGTGCGATCGCGACCTTCACCTTGGAAGACGGGACCGACACGGTGGGCTTCGCCACCA